>JANXVI010000187.1 GCA_025351745.1 Rhodoferax sp. | reverse complement strand
CAGTACGTTAGACCTAACCACAATGAGGAAAGCTGCGAAGTGGCAGATTTATTTGCCGCTGATGCGAAGTGTCAAAATCATTGTGTTTTTTGCGTCGATGAATTTGCCACTCGGAATGGCGGGTCAAGAGTGAAGCGGGCTCGCTGAACCAGTGGCAGATTTATTGTTTTCTACGGCAGCTCACTTATCATTGCCATTGGGGTTGTCGGGGTCATGCCGTCATTCTCGGGCATGGCTTAATGCGACAGAACCCCCGCGAGTTCTTCCGCTATTGCAATGAATATGTTGATGCAGAACGGCCTGTTCGCGCAAGGTGCGTCAATACGTCGGAATATTAACCAGTTAGCTATTTCAGTCTTTGCGACTCCCGCGTAGCCGATATGTTCACCGGCGAACAGACCGTTTACTTTTCCTGTAACGGGAATGCAAAGCCGCCAATCATAGGTAGACAGTTACGTTGGGCGAATACCGATCGCATGGTTTTAAATTCGGAAAGTGACCAAAGGGTTGAATACAAACTCGTTGCAAATTCCAGCTGTCCGTTGACATAGATCAATCCGTCTCGCAATGGGACGAAGTAAACTGAGTTGACAGCAATCCCAATCATCATGCATCTGTTCACCAACACCCGCACCAAGCGCGGTATCACTTTCCTGATGCTGCTGGTATGGCTGTTTGCAGTGGCTTCAGGTGTTGCGAATGCTTGCGTACTTGAGACTGCTGGACACCACATTCATAGTTCTGAAGATGAACATGCTTCTGGGGCACTTAAAGCGCCGGAAATTACCAGCGAACACTCAGAAGCAAATGCTATCTCTCATCACAGTGATTCGGATCCATTGAAGGCGCCCTGCCAGAGGGTTTGCGACGATGGAGTTCAAACTCTGCTCAAACACCCATCCGGTATCGATCTGACCGATTATGGCCATGCATCTTTCGTAGTTGCAGCTTTATGTGCGCCAGCTCAACTCACTTCAACCTCTGTCTGGGTTGGAGACTTATCCCTCCTCGCCGCTGGGCCGTCGATTAGGGTCCGCTTTTCCCGACTGGCTTTGTAGTCACCGGCAACGTTAGATCCAGAGCCTCTCGTTCAGAGGTGTGGGTCTCTTCATAGTGCGATTTTGCACCGAGCCAAGGCACAAAAAGCCAAGGTCGGATGTGTAGTTACGTGACGCTTCCACGCTGACACCATTTGCGTAGCTGCAAAAACGGTCCACGCGTTGGCAAACCTTATAGCTAAGGAAACCCGTATGAATCACGATCACGCCGCCCATGATGCCAAGCCCAAAGGTTTTTGGAGCACGCGCTATGCCATTGGCTTGATAGTCTTGGGGGCAATAGGCGGGTATTTTGTGCTTACCGAACACCGCGCCCATTTCCTGGGTGCGTTGCCGCTACTGGTCCTATTAGCCTGTCCACTGATGCATGTCTTCATGCACCACGGACATGGGGGACACGAAGGACTTGGCGGGGACAGTGGTGGAGAAAACAACCAGCCAGACAGCAAACCGCAACCTTCGCCATCCCCGGTAAGCCCGCCCAATGTATTGAGGAATCAGCCATGAACCACGACGTACCCGCGTATGGACTATGGATGCTGGTTATATTCAATTCTGCGATCTTCATCATGTTTGCATTCAGCTTTTTCAAGCCGCAGACGGCCCGGGATTGGAAAACGTTTGGAGCGTTCGCTGCCTTCATCGTCGCGCTATTTGTCGAAATGTACGGCTTCCCGTTGACCATCTACCTAATGTCTGGCTGGCTACAAACGAAATTCCCGTCACTTGACCTGCTCTCGCACGATGCTGGCCACCTGTGGTCGACTTTACTAGGTGAAAAAGGTGACCCCCACTTTGGGTTTCTGCACATCGCCAGCTACGTCTTTCTAGGCTTTGGTTTCTTCCTGCTGTCTAGTGCCTGGAATGTTCTATACCACGCTCAACAACGCAATACGCTGGCGGTTGCCGGACCCTATGCACGTATTCGCCATCCGCAGTATGTTGCCTTCGTGCTCATCCTGTTGGGCTTTCTGTTGCAGTGGCCGACTTTGCTCACTTTGCTGATGTTTCCCGTCTTGCTGGTGATGTATTTAAAGTTAGCCACCACCGAAGAAGCAGAGATGCGCAAACAGTTCGGTTCGACTTACGAAACTTACGCCGCGCGGACACCACGCTTCATACCGTCGCTTGGAAAGCGAGCTTCATCGGCATGAAGCGACGTCCGCCCATGTCTGCAATCCAGACCGTAGCAACGCACAAAACCCTCCTGGATTAGCAATACCAAATTTACTCGAATTCGACCCTGCTCATCGGCATCGATATCAAGACCCCAAAACTTTAACAAAGGGAAATCGTACTATGCAAACGCTCAAATTTGATGTCAACGGCATTACCTGCGGAGGGTGCACTGGCAGCGTGCGACGCGCCCTCGCCAAAATCGATGGCGTCAGCCAGGTTAACGTTTCGCTGCACCCGGGTATGGCCAGCATGGAGGCCGATCCTGGACCAGTGACGCCTAACCTCATCGAAGCTGTGATCTCCAACCTCGGCTATCAAGCCAAGCTCCGTCCGTCCGACGCTATGCAGGGGGCAAAGTCATGAGCAAGAAGGACAAGCGCCACCGCGCGTCAAGTGAAGGCGAAAGTGAAACCGGATGGATTTCAACGGTTCCTAAAGAGAAGAAGACGGCGATTTCTCTGGAGGACTACCACACTGAGCTGCATGTCCTCCAAATCGAGCTCGTCAAGTTGCAACGGCATTTCATCGGTTGCGGCGACAAGATACTGGTGATTGTCGAGGGTCGCGATGCCGCCGGTAAGGACGGAAGCATCAAGCGCATCGTCGAATACCTGAGCCCGCGCGAGACGCGCGTCGTGGCGCTGGGCAAGCCTTCCGATCGGGACCTGCGTGGCTGGTACTTTCAACGCTATGTCCCATACCTTCCGGTGGCTGAGGAGCTCGTCCTATTCAACCGTAGCTGGTACAACCGCGCCGGTGTCGAACATGTGATGGGTTTTTGCTCAAAGAAGGAGCATGAGGAGTTCATGCTTTCGGTACCAAATTTCGAGGAGATGCTGGTCAATTCGGGCATCAAACTGCTGAAGTATTACCTGGACATCGACAAGCCTGAGCAGATACGGCGCCTCGCTGATCGTGAAAGCAATCCGCTCAAACAGTGGAAGTCCAGTCCGGTCGACGCTGTCGCGATCAAATACTGGAAGGCGTATTCCGAGGCCCGCGATGCGATGCTACTGAGAACGCACACGCTCATCGCACCATGGCATATCGTGAAGGCAAACGACAAACGACTGGCGCGTCTGAACATGATCCGCGACATCCTGTCACGGCTGCACTACGCCGGCAAGAAGAACAAACTCGTTCAGCCCGACCCCGATATTGCATTCGAATTCACGCCGGACTGCATCGCTGCAAAGCGGCTAGCACGTTGAAACGCGCCGGTTTCAAGGATGAGCATGAAAGTGAAACGTGACTGCCTATTTAACGCAAAGGACCAAACATGAACAGACTGATGAAGAACACCCTTATTTGCGCGAGCGCGCTGATGTTTGCAATTACCACCGGCGGGGTCAACGCCGCGGCCCTGAGTGGCTTCATTTATACCGCCAACGAGCGGGATGCGTCAATCAGCGAAATCGCGTTGGCGAGCGGGCAAGTGCGCACCTTTAAGGCTTCAGTGGTGCCGCACAACATTCAGATCACGCCGGATGGCGCGTATCTGCTGGCGGTCGGCATGGCCGCCGGTGAACACGGAAAGGCCGGCATGCAAGGCATGAAAGCGATGCCACCCGACAACGAAGAGGGACAACTGTTGGTATACGCCGTGGGTAATCTTGAGAAAGCGGTTGCCACCCTGCCTGCCGGCAAACATCCTGCTCACGTGGTCACCGACCAGGCCGGCCAACGCGCCTTTGTGACGAGCTCCGAAGAAAACGCCATTACTGTGATCGACCTGATACGACGGACCGTTATTGGGAAGATCGTAACCGGAGCCTCTCCGCATGGCCTGCGTCCTAGCCCAGACGGACTTGAACTGTATGTGGCCAATGTGGGGGATGGGACCGTGTCGGTAGTAGACACCACCACCATGAAGACAGTCGCGAGTATCCCGGTTGGAAGATCACCGGTGCAGGTGGGGTTTACGCCGGATGGGAAACAAGTTTATGTGTCGCTGCGCGATGAAAACAAGGTGGCTGTCATCGATGTCGCCACGCGTAGCGTGATTGCCAAGGTCGGTGTTTCGCGCAATCCGATACAGGTCTACGCTACTTCAGACGGCAAGACGATGTATGTCGCCAATCAAGGAACAGAAAAGTCCCCGGACAACAAAGTGTCGGCTATCGAACTGGCTACTCGCAAGGTGAGGGCCACCGTGACCACAGGCGCCGGCGCCCATGGGGTGGTGGTCGACGACAGTGGGCAGACCGCTTTTGTCAGCAACATCGAGGCCGGAACCGTTTCCGCGATTGATACCTCCACCCAGCGGGTTACGACGACTTTCAAGGTCGGTGCCGGGCCGAATGGCATCACGTACCGACACAACTGAACTCAATAGGAATGAAAACCATGCGCAAGTTTCTCTTGGTCATCGCGACTGTTCTCGCTGTCGGCTTGTCCGGTTGCGGCTACAACAACTTCCAATCCGGTGATGAAGCGATCAAAGCCAGTTGGTCCGAAGTGCTGAACCAGTACCAGCGGCGCGCGGATCTGGTACCCAATCTGGTCAATACCGTTAAGGGCTATGCACAGTACGAACAGGACACCCTGATTGCGGTGACTAACGCCAGGTCTAAGGCAACAGCGATTAACGCGACGCCTGAACTGGTCAACGACCCCGTAGCCTTTGCCAAGTTCGAAGCCGCGCAGAAAGAGCTGTCGGGAGCTTTGTCCAGGTTGCTCGTGGTCGTAGAAAAGTATCCCGACCTCAAGGCCAATGTCGGCTACCGCGACCTCCAAGCCCAGTTGGAGGGCACTGAAAACCGTATCGCAGTCGCGCGCAACCAATACATCAGCGCCGTACAGGCCTACAACGTCACCGTACGTTCGTTCCCGAGCAACCTGACGGCCATGGTATTTGGCTATTCCGTCAAGGCCAATTTCACGGTGGCAGATGAGAAGGCTCTCGCCGCACCGCCTGTAGTGAACTTTGGCGGCGGTGCTGCGAAGCCTGCGAGTTCGCCATGATCACCATAGTCCGTTTCATCGGTGCAGGGTCCGCCAAATGGCTGTGCATGCTGTGGCTACTGGCGCTGACGACCTTTATGACCAGTCAAGCCGCTCCAAGCTTGGTGCCGGTGCCGCCGCTACAGGCGCGTCTGACGGACCTGACCGGCACGCTGACAAGCGAACAGCAGGCCGGCCTTGAACAAAGTCTGCGCGCTTTTGAGACAAAGAAGGGCACGCAGATTGCCGTATTGATCGTCCCGAGCACCAAGCCCGAGGAGATTGAGCAGTACGCCTTGCGCGTTGTTGAGTCATGGAAACTGGGGCGCAAGAAGGTAGACGATGGTGCCTTGTTGTTGATCGCCAAGGACGACCGAGCGTTGCGAATCGAAGTTGGCTATGGGCTTGAAGGGGTATTGAACGATGCCACCGCCAAACGCATTGTTAGCGAAGTAATTACCCCACCGCTCAAGCAAGGCGACTACTTTGGTGGTGTCAGTGCCGGTGTAGAGCAGATGATTCGGGTCATCGACGGTGAGCCACTACCTGAATCCAAGCATCGTGCTGCGGGCGCTGCAGATCAGAGCATCGGTCAACTCGGTCAACTGTGGCCGCTGCTGTTAGTGTTGACGTTGTTCCTTGGCGGCGTGTTGCGGAAGGCACTCGGCCGCGTTCCCGGTGCGCTGGTGGCTGGGGGATTGCTCGGATTGGCTGGATGGCTGTTTGCTGGTGCAGTGGTTGGTGCGGCGCTTGCCGGTGGCATTGCGTTCGTGATCACTTTGCTGGGCGTGGGCATGGGCGGACATGGCGGAATGTTCGTCGGCGGTTTATACGGAGGAATGGGTGGAGGTCGCTCGGGTGGTGGCGGTTTCGGCGGAGGCGGCGGTGGATTTGGCGGAGGCGGTGCCTCCGGGAGGTTCTAGGCATGAATTCCCAAAGAATCCGGCGCCACTTGGCCATGACTCAGGGTCGGGTCAACCGAGCCTTCCCAAGCGCCACCCTGACAAGGATCGAACAAGCCATCAAGGCGAGCGAAAACGACCATATGGGGGACATCCGCTTTGTTGTTGAGGGTGCGCTCGACACCGCTCCGCTCTTTGGCGGCTTGTCGGCAAGAGCGCGTGCCATTGAATTGTTCTCGCGCCTGCGGATATGGGACACCGAGCACAACAGCGGCGTGCTTATCTATCTGCTGCTGGCCGACCGTCAGGTGGAAATCGTCGCTGACCGTGGCATTCACGCTAGGGCCGGCACCCGCGCGTGGTCAACGATTTGCGCCGCCATGGAATCAGCATTCAAGAAATCGAATTTCGAGGAGGGCGTGGTCGATGGTATCCGGGCAGTCACGGACCAGCTTACCGAGCATTTTCCCGCGGGCGTCGGCAACCGCAACGAACTGCCTGACAAACCGCTCGTGCTCTGACGCGAGCGTTCCTCAATCAATCAATCGCTTTCTAAAGGACAACCAAATGACACAACCCACAATCCCAGACGACGCTGTGGTCGCCGTCTTTACCCACCATCACAATGCCGAGGCGGCAGTCCGAAAACTCGCTAGTGATGGTTTTGATATGGCGCATTTCAGCATTGTGGGCAAGGGCTACCACACCGAAGAGAAGGTCGTCGGTTTCTACAACGCAGGCGATCGCATCAAGCTGTGGGGCAAGAATGGCGCTTTTTGGGGCGGGCTGTGGAGCCTGTTCTTCGGCGGTGTGTTTTTGACCATTCCGGTCATCGGGCACATCATGGTTCTGGGACATCTGGCCGCCATGGTCATCGCGGCCATCGAAGGGGCGGTGTTGGTTGGGGGTCTCAGTGCTATTGGAGCGGCGCTCTACGGCATTGGCATACCCAAGGACAGCGTCTTACTCTACGAAGAAGCCATTAAGTCCGATGGCTTTCTTGTCGTGGCGCATGGGCCCGCAACCGAGATGGCGCGCGCCAAGGCCATTTTTGAGGCCAACAATCCGACGCACGTCGACCTGCACTCGGGTCTGACCGCACCGGCCCCGAGTGCCCACTCCCATCCGACAGAAGCGGCGAGCTGAAGGCATAGCGGCGCGGAAATCGAAAGCATTCAAGGGGTATGTCCATGATAAGCAGAAGAACACTAATTAAATATTCGGGCGCGGCCACTCTGGTCGGTACAGCAGGAGCTGCACCGATCAACCGTTACCCGTTCGATCCGTTCAGGGCAAAAAGCTTCCAACAAAAGCTGTTCATTCCGGGAGGCAGTGGGCCGTTTGGGGTACTGGATGTAAATGGCCCGCTACAAATGCATGCCACAACGGCTAGTTTCCCGATTCTCAAAGGTCAGGCATCGCCGTTCCTGCTGTACCAGACCGAGCAAGCGGGCAAGGCCTATCAGAACCCCATTCTCAGAATGGAAAGCGGCGCCCGCTTTCAGGCGACGCTGCACAATGCGCTACCAGAGCCGACCATAATCCACTGGCATGGCCTGCACACACCCGCCGCCATGGACGGCCACCCCGCGAGCACCATCGGCCCTGGTGCACGCTACGAGTACGACTTCATCGTGCGCAATCGTGGCGGCACCTACTGGTACCACACCCATGCGCATGGGTTAACTGCCAAACAGGCCTACAACGGTCTCGCAAGCTTCTTCCTGGTCGAGGACGAAGATCAGCGCAGGTTGAGTAAGGCCCTTGACCTGCGGCTCGGAGAAACCGATGTGCCGCTCGTCATACAGGACAAACAGTTCGACGCATCAGGAAGATTGCGGTATCAGCCCAACATGCAGGAGTCCATGATGGGCTGGCTGGGGGATGTCATCCTCGTCAATCTGACTCCCAATGCCTATTTTTCGGTCACGCCGCGCGTATACCGCTTCCGGTTGCTCAATGGTTCCAACGCGCGTATTTACCGCCTCGCCTTCGTTAAGGGCAAGACGCCGCTGAAATTTGCAGTCATTGGTACCGACGGCGGTCTGCTCGACCAGCCGCAAACCGTGGCTGAGGCTTACCTTGCGCCGGGCGAGCGGTTGGACGTGTTGTTCGACGTGGGGCAGGCAAAGCCTGGCGATGATGTTTTTCTCAAGAGTCTGGCATTCGACCCGATGGAGAATGAAGGTCCCGCGGGACACATGGGTGTAATCTCCTCGCGCCTTGCGCTGGGTGTGGAGTTCAACATCCTGAAGTTGCAGGTGGCGCAAGGCGCGCGCGGTGCCACACCGCTACCTGAAAAACTATCCGAAATTCGCGCTATTCCCACTGCTGGCGTGCCCGAACGCAAGATAGAGCTGTCCATGGCGGACATGCGCTTCTTAATCAACGGCCGAAGTTTTGTGTTGGACGAAATTTCCTTTGAAGTGAAGCGCGGTGCTGTAGAAATATGGAGCATCAGCAACCCGGCAATTGGCATGCCACACCCGATGCACATTC
Organism: Rhodoferax sp.; assembly: GCA_025351745.1. GTDB lineage: Bacteria > Pseudomonadota > Gammaproteobacteria > Burkholderiales > Burkholderiaceae_C > Allorhodoferax. The sequence continues at coordinate 48,954 of JANXVI010000187.1, read as the reverse complement.
ACGGCTTTTCGTTCCAGGTGGTGGAACGGCTGAACAGCCCCGGCCAGGTATCCGCAGGTGCGCGCTGGGGCCGCGGGCGCACGGTGAGTGACCTTGGCTGGAAGGACACCGTACTGGTGTGGCCGGGCGAAACAGTCAAGATCGCTGTTGATTTCAGCCATGATTTCATTGACAGTCAGACCTACTTGCTCCATTGCCACAACCTCGAACACGAAGACGGGGGAATGATGGTGAATTTCCGCGTGAATGCGTAAGGCCGTGCGTCTCACCCAATGTGTTTCTCCGCAACCGCAAGTTTCGTAGCCGGTACGGCCTTGTGCGTGTTAGGCGTGGCGACCTTGCGCGCGGCGCAGCGGCGCTCAGAGATCCCGTTCGCGGCGATCCCGCTGATGTTTGGGCTGCAGCAGATAGTTGAGGGAGCATTGTGGTTGTCATTCCGCTTCGACGCGCCGCAGCTCAATCTGGCGATGGCGTACTTGTTTTCGATGTTTTCGCATGTTCTGTGGCCGATATTCGTGCCCTTCGCGATCGGGTTAATGGAAACGGTGCCGTGGCGCCGAAAGGTGATTTGGGGCTTCCAGGGTGTCGGACTTCTCGTGGGCCTGTACCTGCTCTTTCTGATCGTCGAATTCCCGGTTACTGCGGTGGTGGCTGAGAACATTGTCTATGCCTCGCCGCACTTCTACAAGATACCGGTGATGCTGCTTTACCTGGCTGCAACTTGCGTCAGCTGCTTCTTTTCAAGCAGCGCAACGATACGATTTTTCGGGGTATTGGCGCTGCTGTTGTTCGCGGTTGCCTATGGGTTTTTCGCTTTGGCGCTGTTCTCTGTCTGGTGCTTCTTTGCCGCGCTGCTGAGCGTCATCATCTTCATACATTTTAAGTTTGGCCAGCACATCTCCATGCGTTTGCTTGGTAGCGCTGAATGACGCCGACTGGGTTCCACTACGTCTGGCTTATCTGGTCCAGCGCGTTCATGTTGCTGTGGTTGATGCTTTACATACTGACGCCGGGCGTTCGGCGCATCATGATTCGGGCCAGTCTGCCAACAGCGGCCTTTGGCTTGACGGAACCGGTATTCGTTCCTGCGTATTGGAATCCCCCCTCGCTGTTTGACTTGGCACAACGCACAGGCTTCGACATCGAGAGCCTTATTTTCTGCTTTGCCATTGGTGGCATTGGCGCCGCTGCGTATCGCGCTTTCAGCGCGGCGCCTGAATCGTTCGTGAGCAACAGCGAGCGGCACTCCGGCAGGCACCGTTGGCACTTGCTGGCGCTGATTTCCCCGTTCCCGATCTTCCTGTTGCTTTTGAAGTTTCCATGGAATCCGATCTACCCCTCGTTGTTGGCACTGTTTTGCGGTGCACTAGCCGCTGCGGTATGTCGCCCGGACTTGGTGCGCAACAGCTTGCTGGGGGGCGTCATATTTTTTGGACTTTATCTCGTCTTTCTGCTTGGGCTGCACTGGACCTGGCCGGGTTACATAGAAGCCGTGTGGAACCTCGCGGACTTGCTTCCGTGGCGCCCGTTTGGCTTGCCGCTCGAAGAGTTGCTGTTTGGGTTCGGCTTCGGCTTGTACTGGAGTTGTGTTTATGAGCATGTTGGCTGGCGGCACGGGCGACACGCGGCTTTCGACGTTACAAATCCATCTCCACGAGCCTCGACCCCATGAGCACTCAAACATTGCCTGCGCACCACTTGAAGACGCTAGTTAAAGTCGGCGCGCCACGCTGCACTTCAGTGCCATACGCGGCCAATCATGATGAACTACAACTTCAGTCACAGTCAGCGTGGGGGATGCCTATGAACACCGTGAGCTGGGCTGCGACACGTGCGCGACCTTCGCTGGCGTTAGGGCCCGGTAGGTCTGCTGGCGAACTGACTACAAGGTCAAGCCTTAATAGCATGAATGGGAAGCTGAAGTCGGCAACCTTCCATCGAAGATTCCTCCTGATTTGCGTGGGCGCAGGCGCCCAGACCAGGATTCATTCAATTCCTGCCAATTAAGGAGCAATGACTATGACGACCGTTTTCCAAGTGCATGGCAAGGACCAAGTGAAGCAATACGAGGAGCCGTTGACAAACCCGACCAACCGGCTTTCATTGCGCACGCTGACACTTCTCGCATCAGTTTCCGCCTTGGGCTTGCTGGGTTGCGCCCAGACGCCAGTGGGGCCGACAACCAACGCCGCGCCGTCGAGCCCGGCGCCTGGTATGCCGATGGCTGACCCGGACGGCACCATGGCCCAAATGGATACGCACATGAAGACAATGCGCGAGATGCACGACAAGATGATGCAAGCCAAGTCACCGGAGGAGCGCAACGCCCTGATGGCCACACACATGAAACAGATGCGGGATGGTATGACCATGATGGGCGGCATGGGCTCTGGCGGCATGGCTGGTATGCAGGGCAAGAGTCCCATGACTAGAGACATGGCCGCGCGTCAGCAAATGATGGAAAAGCGAATGGAGATGATGCAATCGATGATGCAGATGATGATGGACCGGATGCCACAAGCGTCGTCCAAACAGTAGGCACGGGAACATGATGAACACCCGTACTGAAATCTCCACAATTCCCCCGTCTGGCGCGGCATATGGCTTCTACTGCACGTTGGGCAAGATGGCTTTCGCCGATGCCGTGGCCCGTGTGATCGAAGCGCTCAAAACTGAAGGCTTTGGCGTGCTGACTGACATCGACGTGCAGGCGACGATGAAGGCCAAGCTCGGCATCGAGGTGCCACCTTACCGCATCCTTGGCGCCTGCAACCCGCCGCTGGCGCACCGCGTCTTGACGGCCCAGCCCGATATTGGCTTGCTGCTGCCTTGCAACGTGATCTTGCGTGAAGACGCGGGTGCAAACATCACGGTCGGCTTCATGGACCCGGTGGCGGTAATGCAGCTCACCGACGACCCAGACGTTGCCAAGGTCGCCAGCGAAGTTCGCAGCCGATTGGAACGAGTCCGCGCTGCGTTGGCACCAACGTCAGGCAATACCGCGAAAAACTGAGGAGAAACATATGGGATACGACGGTGGTTACATGATGGGTGGCATGCACGGGCTGTGGTGGTTGTTTTGGTTAGTTCTCCTTGGCGTGTTCATGTTCGGTGGTTGGGGGCGATCAGAAGGTGGTAGGAATCGTTGGCGCGAGAAGTCGCGCGATACCCCACATAAGCTGCTCCACAGGCGCTTGGCCGGTGGCGACATCACTCCCGCCGAATATGAAGAGCGCAAGGCGCTTCTGGACCGTGATGCTGGCCCCCACCGTGGCAACGCCTGACCCAATGGATCCAGAGCGCCGCTTGGAGCTGACCGTAACCTCTGGGGCTGAAGGCGTAGGCTTGGCGGCCATCGCGGTACCGTTTGTATCATCGCTTGGACCCAGCGAGAGGGCACGTGCGCTGGGTGGCACAGAAGAAGTTACGTTGCGAGCTATACAGCCGGGTGACGGACCGTGGAATGGCGTGGCAAGCTGGTGTTCGTTCTCAAGCGCACGCAAGACGTGATGGATGCCTTGCCCCAGCACGACGATCCTCTGGCAGATCCACACTCGCAGCGGACGAATGAGCCGGAATACGCGAAAAATGATTCGCGTTCGATAAGACCGGGGTTGACGGTTCTGGTGGCGGTGTGCACGCACTTAGGCCGCATACCAATGTTTCGTCCCGAGCCAGGGTCGTTAAACCTCGGCGTGCCGTGGCCAGGAGGCTTTTACTGCCCCTGCCATGGCTCCAAGTTCGACCTCGCCGGACGGGTGTTCAAGAACGCGCCCGCACCGACCAACCTCGAAATTCCACCGTACCGTTTTGCATCCGATGCAGCCCTGTTCATCGCAGTTGATCGCGGTGCCTGCCCATTGAAAACACTATGCAAAGCGCCCCACCGCACAGATATCGCACTGCATTCCGAACATTCTCGGGAGTGCCAAAGCAGCATGGGCGTGCAACTTTCGCTTATGGGGTTGGCAAATTTCGCCTACACACTTTCAACTACTACCAAGGAACTTCATCGTGACTGAAACAACTGCCCACCCGGCTTGCGAACACCACCATCTGGCGGCAGCTCGACATGTGGCCGCTGCTGTGCACGAACACACTGCGACCGCATGTGCGATGTCCAAGAAATAGCCCATCCGGTCAGTTCGGAGCGGCAATCGCCCGCTTCAGCTACCGGAAGTACTAGCACATTCTCAAAGGAGAAAACATGAAAACCAGCGCTATTGAAGTGCACGACATGCTGAGCGTTTTGAGCGTGGACGAAGTAGAAAAGCGAATTGGGGAGGTGCCGGGCGTCCAAAGTGTCACTGTGAACTTTGCAGCGGGCACCGCAACCGTACGCTATGACGAGACACAGCTCGAAGCGACCGACATCAAGTCGGCCGTGCGCCAACGCGGCCACGACGCAGCTATGCCCGCTGGTGCCCCAACCGAGGAAGGACACGCTGGGCATCCCCCGCCCACCGCACCACCCGACCCTCCCAAGTCGGCAGCGCAGACAAGTGCTCCGGTCTCACCTGTGACCGAGGGCGCCGCGGTTTCAGCACCTCAAGACAAGACGGGCCCATCGGCCACGCCAGATGCACCTCCAGCCACGTCGCCTGCTGAGCCTGCAGGCGATGCCCAACCCGACAAAGCCATAGCCGAGAAGAGCTAGAGCGCTTGTGGGCTCCTCGAATCAAAAAGTATGTGGCATTTGACCCAGCCACTTCAATGGGCCAGCAACTGCTCTACAGGAGATAACCATGACGACAACATTCGCTACACAACGCAACACAACGGGTCTACCGCCGGCGTTAAGAACTGCACAGGCAGCCATGCAATCGGCCGAGGTGCAAGACATGCTGCGCAGACTATCCAAGCACGGACTGGGCATCTGCATGCCGCACATGCACGACGAGATGACCGGAGGTTTTCAGCTGCTTCCCGATGAGCTTGTGCAAGTGGAGGCCGACCTGGAGGTGAGCTTTCAACGCACTGCAGAAGTCGTCAAGCAGGCAGGTCGCTTTCTGCCGGTGGCCTGGGTTTGGCGCGATGGCACCTCGATGCCGTCAGCCGTCTGCGAGATGGTGCAGGACGAGGATGCATCGGACGATGACGAGCGCGTCGTAAAACACAAGATGCCCCCGCCCAACTGATCCTCTACAAAAGTTTGGTCCGCTTCGCAAGCACCGGCAATGACTCCTGGCCTTGTCGCCAACGAAAGAAATACGATGAAAACCAGCGTTATCGAAGTTCACGCCCTGCTGTCAGTGCTGAGCGTGGACGAAGTGGAAAAACGGATTGGCGAGGTGCCGGGTGTCGAAAGCGTGACGGTGAATTTCGCCGCTGAGAACGCCACCGTGCGCTACGACGAAACCCGGCTGGATGTCGCGGATATAAAGTCAGCATTGCGCTTGCGGGCGCACGAGGCCACGCCCGCTCTAAGGGCGGCCGATGCCGAGTCGTTGGGCCATGCAGTTGAGGCTACACCACTTACGCCTACCGCGACGAAATCTACCCAGTTGGACACACCGGCAGCTGCAACACCGCCGTCGCCTGTTGCCCCGGCGGCCGCCTCACCTGCTGCGTCGAAGTCTGGCGCGCATCCCATGCCTGCGGGCATGGAGATGCCGGGCATGTCTGCCCAAACTGTCGATACTGCTAACGAACCCAAGTCTGCGACGTCGACCGAGACAGCCGCTTCAACCGCGCAAGTGGCGGCACCATCCCTGCTTGAGAAGCTGAAGTCATGGTTTTCAGCGGCAGCTGCTAAAGACAAGACCGCCTCGCCACCACCGGCTGCGTCCGACCACAAGGGCCACGTCTCAAACGGCGGGTCATCGTCGCCGATGTCCTCAGATATGGCGCACGAGATGGGCCACGGCGGCAACATGGACCTACCGTCTATGGTGCGCGACATGCGCAACCGCTTTTGGATTTGCCTCTTGTTTGCCGCGCCCATCTTCATCTATTCGCCAATGGGCAACATGTTCCCGGCGCCTGCACCGCCCTTCGGCTTGCCTCTCAATCAATGGCTATTTGGCCTAGCCAGCGCCGCAGTACTCTACCCAAGCTGGCCGTTCTTCGTCTCTGCCTGGCGCGGACTCCTTAAGGGCACGCTTGGTATGGCGGCTTTAATTGTTTTAAGCGTTGGCACTGGCTACCTGTTCAGCATCGGCGCCACGTTCTTCTTTGAGAGCGAGCAGTTCTTCGAAGCCGTCTCGGTGCTGCTGGTATTCATCCTGCTCGGACACTGGCTGGAGATGCGCGCCCGTGCCGGTGCGTCGTCGGCCATCAAGGCGCTGATGAACCTCGCACCCGCCAAAGCGTTCGTGCTTCGCAAGGGCGCCGAGGTCGAAGTGGCAACCGCTGACGTGGTGGTGGGCGACATTGTTGTGATCCGGCCCGGCAACAAGATCCCGGTGGATGGCACGGTCGAGTCTGGTGATTCACTGGTCGATGAATCTATGCTCACAGGCGAGTCGATGCCGGTGCAAAAGGGACCTGGCGCCAAGGTGGCTGGTGCCACCATAAATACTAGCGGAACGTTCCGCTATAAAGCTACCAAGGTCGGCTCCGACACTGCATTGGCCCAGATCGTCAAGTTGGTGCAAGAGGCACAGAACTCCAAGGCACCGGCGCAACTATTGGCCGACAGGGCGGCGCAGTGGCTGGTGATCGCCGCAATCGGTGTTGGCCTGCTTACCTTTGCGGTGTGGTTCTGGTGGGTGGGCCAGCCGCTGCTATTTGCGGTTACGTTGACTATCACCGTCTTTGTCATTGCTTGCCCTGATGCATTGGGTTTGGCCACGCCCATGGCGGTGATGGTAGGCACCGCCATGGGCGCCGCCAACGGCATCCTATTCAAAAACGCGTCAGCGCTGGAAGACGCGACTAAGCTCAACGTCATCGTCTTCGATAAGACCGGCACGCTTACCGTAGGCAAGCCAGAAGTGGTCGACATGGTGATGGCCGATGGCATCACAGAAGACGTTCTGCTGGTTGCGGCTGCGGCGGTTGAACAAGGATCGGCCCACCCGTTGGCTCAAGCCGTCTTGCGCCGCGCGTCAAAGCTCAAAGTCGTCGCCCCGACCGGTTTCAAGAGTATCGACGGCCAGGGCGCTCAGGCACAAACCGACGCTGGTACGGTCTTCCTGGGCAACCGCCTGCTAATGGATACCCAAAAGCTGACACTTGGGGCACTGGAAGCAGACGCTGCGCGACTGCAGGGTGAAGGCCGGACAGTGGTGCATGTGGCGCAGAACGGCAAGGTGATCGGCCTGATCGCGATCGCCGACGCCATTCGGCCCACCGCCAAGGCCGCAGTCGCCAAATTGCGAGAGCGCGGCATTGAGGTGGTGATGCTCACTGGTGATAACGCCGGTACTGCCAAACGCATTGCGGCAGATTTGGGCATCAGCAGCGTGCTGTCTGATGTATTGCCCGGCCAGAAGGCCGCCAAAATCAAGGAATTGCAAGCCACGGGCAAAAGGGTTGGAATGGTCGGCGATGGCGTCAACGATGCGCCCGCGCTGACCCAGGCCAATGTGGGCTTTGCCATCGGTGCCGGCACCGACGTGGCAATGGACAGTGCGGATGTGGTGCTGATGAAGAGTGACCCCTACGACATCGTCGGCGCGATAGAGCTTTCGCGCGCTACCTTGCGCAAGATGCACCAGAACTTGGGGTGGGCCGTGGGCTACAACTTGATCGCTTTCCCGCTGGCGGCTGGGGTGCTCTATCCCTTCACGCTGTCGCCCGAGATCGCCGCATTGTCGATGTCGGGCAGTTCGGCGGTGGTGGCCATCAACGCGCTGTTGCTGAAACGCACCAAGCTGGCCGGCATCAAGAGTGCCAAGCCTAAAGGTCCATCACAGGCCAAAATGCCAGATTCCGCGGGAGCCACAGCATGAATGAGCAAAGTCATACCATAGGCCGCTCCTCGCTTGCTGCGGATCACCCTGGAACCTATACCGACGCCGCGATAGCGCATGTGCAGGGCCTGCTTCCCGCCTTGCCGGTGCTTTCCCATCACGGCGTTAAGGATGCTTCGGAGCTGCTGAAGCGACTGTTTCGCGGCTTCGAGGGAAGTCTCGCGCTGCGCTTGTGGAACGGCACCACCTTAAGGTTGGGCAGCGCGGGGCACGAAAGCCCAAGTCCGGCTTTTACGTTGGTGTGTCAGCACCAGAGTGTGGTCCGATCGATGGTCCTTGGGCGCGACCCGTTGCGTTTGGTCGAAGCCTATTTCCGCGGAGAGATGGATATCGAGGGCGATTTCTTCGCCGCGCTCAGCCTGAAGGATCATCTGCATTCGATCCGCATGTCAGCGCTGGACCGCATCACGGCTTTGGTCTCCGCGTTGAGATTACCAAGCCCGCGCGCGGCAAAGACCGGAGTTGCCGCCGCCAATTCGCCACTGCAGAGGCGTAGCGTCAGAGCGCATTCCAAGACGGAGAACCAAGGCGCCATCGCGTTTCACTATGACGTCTCAAACGAGTTCTATGCCTTGTGGCTGGACGAGGCGATGGTGTATTCCTGTGCTTATTTCGAGCATTCTGGCGCTTCTCTTGAAGAAGCCCAGTGCGCCAAGCTCGACCACATCTGCCGCAAGCTGCAATTGCGGCCGGGCGATCATCTGCTCGACATCGGTTGCGGCTGGGGTGCGCTGGTCATTCATGCGGCCAGGCATTACGGGGTGCGCGCCCACGGCATCACGCTCAGCGAACGCCAACTAACTCTGGCACGTGCGCGCATTGCGCAAGTCGGCCTTGACGATCGCGTGTCCGTCGAACTGCGCGATTACCGCGAGCTTGCAGGCGAATCTGTGTACGACAAGGTGTCAAGTGTCGGCATGTTCGAGCACGTCGGATTGAAGAACCTACCGCTGTATTTCGCGACAGTGAGTCGCCTGTTGAAGCCCGAGGGTTTGTTCCTGAACCACGGAATCACACACGACGTGGAGGGCTGGCAGAAAACCTCGTCCACTGAGTTTATCAACCGCTACGTATTCCCCGATGGTCAACTAGACACAGTTAGCAATATTCAGCGCGTCATGGAGACCGCGAAGTTCGAGATTGCCGATGTCGAAGGGTTACGGGCGCACTACGCGCTGACGCTCAGGCATTGGGTCGCGAGGCTCGAACGCCACCACACGCAAGCACTGCAATATGTAAGTGAATCGACCTGGCGTGTCTGGCGACTTTACATGGCTGCATGTGCACTGGAGTTCGAATCGGGCGAGATCGGCGTGTACCAGATCCTCGCCAGCAAACGAGCCACAGGCACAACATCGCTGCCCTTGACGCGTCGGCACCTGTACGTATGAACCAGACTATCAACCAACCAGAGGCTCCCGATCTGCGGCCGCTGCAGCTGTTCTTTCTTGCGGGGGCCGTTTTCGTCGTATCGGCTGGCTATGGTGCTCTTTTACCCCTGCTACCGGCCTGGCTGGCTCAAATAATGCCCGGATCGACGCCCGGCGACGTCGCTCGACATGTAGGGTTTCTGAGCGGCGCTTACACGGCAGGCGTGCTGGTAGGTGCGCCGATCTGGGGCTTGATTTCCGACCGTCAAGGCCGCCCGCGTATCCTGATCTTCGGGCTGGTCGGCTACGTTACCAGCCTGTTGCTGTTGTTGCTGCCTTCGATGGGCAGCCTGTGGGCCATCTACGTGTTGCGCGCGGCGGCAGGATTGTTCGTCGCCGCCGTGGTGCCGGTGGTGCCGGCGCTGGTGGCCGCCCACACCGCCAAAGCGATTCGGGCGCGCCGCTTCGCATGGCTGGGCTCGGCCTCGCTTCTAGGATTCCTGTTCGGGCCCGGATTAAATGTGGTGGCCGATGCCCTGGCCGCCGTATTCAGTAACGGCGATGCGTTGATCGCCCTTTCAACGCGCATCGTCATCGTGCTCTCGGCCCTGCTTGGTGCGTCAATGATGCTGGGCTTGGCGCTGACCTTGCCCAAGCACGAGGGTGCAACCGAATCTGATGCAGACCCCGGCGCAAGCGCGCCCGCAGGCTTCGCCGCGCTGTGGTGGTTGAGCGTCGCCGTGAACCTAGTCCTATCCGGTTTCGAGCTCGGCATCGTTTTGCAGGGACGGCAGCATGCAAACCTATCAACGCAGCAGGTAGCGCTGATGTTCGCCGAATGCAGCCTGGTGATGCTCGCCATCAATGCTCTGCTTTTCTTCACGGCGTTGCTGGACAAGGTGTCCCCTCGCCTGGTGGTTGCGGCAGGTTCTCTGCTTGGCTTGGCCGGCCTGTTGGTACTGGCACTGCACCAGAATGACGAGTGGATGTATATAGGGGTCAGCCTCACCTCGGCAGGGACGGGTTTGGTCCTGCCTGTTATCTCCTTCCTTGCAGCAGGGGCCTCTCATCGCGCACTGGGCGCTACGATGGGTGGCCTAGCAGCGGCGGGCGCTCTGGGGCAAACGCTCGGCTCGGCGACAGGAGGCTGGCTGTTCGGTGCAGTCGCACGGCTCAGTTTCGGTTGGCTTGCAACGCCACTGTTCGCGATTCTGGTCCTGCTGGTTCTTCGCCCTTCATGGTGGAGCGCCGCGGCCATTGCGCCGAAGGCCGCATTTTCACCCTCTTACTAATCTCATCTGCAACTTAAGGAGCGAGACATGGACTGGCTGGCACAAAACTGGATCTGGATAATTTTCGGCATCGCCTTCGTGGCAATGCATTTGTTCGGTCATGGCGGTCACGGCGGACATGGAGGCCACCGCTCGCACAGTAGCGGTAGCGGCGACGGGAACAAGGCAAAGCCAGCAAAAGCTGGACCAGTACGAGCCACGGCTCCCCCGGCCACCGGCGGCCCACATCGTCATTAGGAGAAGATCATGCTCAACATCAAGGTAGTTTCCTGGGCGCTCGCCACCACGACATTGATCTCGTTTGTCGTCTGCGTGGTCTTCGGGTTCTTCACGCCGGAATCACTGCATTCGCGCGCGCTCCTGGAGCAACTGCTTCCAGGCTTCAAGTGGCTCACGCTGCCGGGGTTCTTGATCGGGTTGGTCGAAAGCTTTCTCTACGGCGCCTACGCCGGACTAGTTTACGTGCCGGTTTACAACTTCTTCGCGCGCCGCTTCGATCGTTGATCATGAATCGGTAACCTTCAAGGTTCAAATGACAGTTCGACCTTACTCAGCGACAGTGCTGGCGCTCGGCGGTGCGATCCTCATGGTCCTCGGGCTTTACTTCGGATTGTTGCGGCCGCCTTTGCTGCCAGAGGATCCGCGTTTCATGGGGACGTCAATGGCGCAGATCCAGCTAAGCATTCCCGGTCTGCTGATCTGGCTGCGCCGTGTTTTTTGGGTCATGGGAGGCTACATGTTCGCCACCGGCCTGCTGACGTTCTACGTGGCTTTTACATCCTTTCGCGAACGGGTCCGCGGCGCAGCGGGCGTCGTTGCGATTTCCGGCTTGACCTCGATCGGGTTGATGGCAACCGTGAATATGATGATCGCGTCGGACTTCAAATGGTTGATTCTGTCCTTCGTCGTTCCCTGGGTGCTGGCGCTGGTGCTATACCGTAGTGAGCGGAGCGTCCCATGAGGTCCGCCGCGCCGCCGCCGCTGCACGTGGGCTGGCTCGACCTACACCCCGACACCAGCATGAATTTCCAGCTCAATCGCTGGCTTACGTATGGCGGCGAAGAATGGTTGCGCGATGTCGAGCCTATCGTTCCGCACCTGGTGGATTACGACGTGTGGCGAGACGAATTCGTCAGGTTAGGGGAGGTGGCCGAACGGGAAGGCCGTCGCTACATCGCAGGCCTCCACTTTCGCTCGGCAGAGTTCTTCATGCTTGAGAGCGATGCGCGCAAGCAGCCCACTCGCCTTCGCCTCTTGGCCCATCTTCGCAAGCCGTTTGAGGGGACTTACACGACGCACGCCGTCCCATTCGGGAATCTCACGCTCACTGCCTACCGGTTCGGCAGGCCTCATTCCCGTGGCACCATCGTGCTGTTTGGAGGCTTTGACAGTTATGTCGAGGAACTCTTCCCCATGGTCTCCGAATTTGCGCGGCGTGGCTACGACATTGTCACGTTCGATGGGCCAGGGCAGGGCGGCATGCTCGAGGACCAGCACGTTCCAATGACTGCGCACTGGCATCGCCCGGTCGCTGCGGTTTTGGACGAACTCGAACTTGACGACGTCACTCTCATAGGTGGGTCGCTTGGAGGATGCCTCGTGATCCGCGCAGCCGCACTCGAGAGTCGTGTGCAACGTGTCGTCGCCTACGACGTCATGACCGACTTCCATGAATGCCTGACGCACCAATTGCCACAGGCGGTCCGGCCCCTTGTTGGAGCACTTGAGCACACGGGCGCACTGATGGATGCCTTGTTGAACATTGCGAGCACCAAACGCGCCGTCATTGAGTGGGGTCTCCAGCAGGCTATGCGCGTCTTCGGAGCTAAGACGCCCCACGAAGCCATTCAGGCAGCGCGGCGCTACTGTACAGATGACGTATCGAGCCGCGTTACGCAGGACGTGCTCCTGCTCGCGGGGGCGCAAGACCACTACGTGCCCCTGGATCAGCTTTGGACACAGGCGCGCACTCTGATTAACGCCCGCTCGCTGACGACACGCGTGTTCACCCGGCAAGAGCAGGGCCAGGCGCATTGCCAAGTAGGCAACATACCCCTCGCGATTGACGTGATATGTCGATGGCTTGATGGGACAGGGCGGGCGCAGCCTGCTCTACAAACGGAGGTGCCTCAATCGATGAGCACAGAACTCGAACACTTGCACATTCGCGTCATCGCCCTAGAGAGCTTGCTGATCACGATGCTCGCACAAGCCCCTGATCAGCAGCGCCATCTGGGCCGAGAGATGGCCGCATTCATTTCCCCGAGGCCCGGTTTCACACACCATCCTAGAACGGTCGACGCTGCTGCACAAATGGGCCATCTTCTTGATCGAGCCCAACACTTTCAAAACTGGGCCGAAGGCGATACCTTGTCATGAACATTTCACAATTTCCATTGACGTCGGCAGGTGCTGCCAAATCGCTAGCCCCCACTACGATGGAGGTGCTGAACAGCGAATGCTTCTGCATTAGCCTCGATACTTCGGCGCTGCGGCAAGCCCTGGAATCGGAGATCGGTGACCCTGGCCTGTTCGAACTGATCCAGCGGCGTTGCCCCAACCTATTTGCAACGCGCCCGGTTTTCCTGTCGCACGAGCACATGCATCGCATGGCCCAAGTGGTGCAGGCCATCGAGTTCGTGGTTGCACTGCCGGCCTATCGCGATCTGGTTCTGGCCGCAGCTCCCGCCATCGCACGTCACGATCCTGGCGGTGCTAAAGGAGTTTTCTTCGGCTACGACTTTCATGTCACCGAGGGTGGCTTCGGACTCATCGAGATCAACACCAATGCGGGCGGTGCCATGCTTAATGCAGTGCTGGCACGGGCACAGCGTGCATGTTGCGCGGCCGTCGAAGGCGTCTTACGGGCCGCGGCCGCTGCCGATGCGTTCGAGGCGGGGATCGTGGCGATGTTTCGCAATGAATGGTCGCTCTCTGGCCACGTCCGACCGTTGCGCAGCATTGCGATTGTGGACGAGAACCCGGAGCAGCAGTACCTGTACCCAGAATTCTTGCTGTTCCAAAGGCTGTTCCGGCGGCACGGATTGCAGGCAGTGATCGCTGGGCCGACCGAGTTCAGTTTGCGTGGTGGCGTGCTTTGGCATGGTGAAGTGGCCATCGACCTGGTCTACAACCGCCTGACAGATTTTTCGCTGGCCGAGCCTGCCAGCGCGACGCTGCGCGAGGCGTACCTGGCCCATGCCATCGTGCTCACGCCACATCCGCAAGCTCACGCGCTGTACGCGGACAAGCGCAACCTGGCCTTGCTCAGCGATGCAACGCGGCTGCAGGCGTTGGGCGTGCCACAAGCCACTCAAGAGGTCCTTCTGACTGGCATTCCCCACACCGAAGTGGTAGAGGCACAGCATGCCTCGCGTCTGTGGCGCGAGCGACGGCACCTGTTCTTCAAGCCTTTCGCTGGGTTCGGCGGACGCGCGGCCTACCGTGGCGACAAGCTCACACAGCGAGTCTGGCAAGAGATACTCGCCGGTGGTTATGTGGCACAAGAGCTGGTTGCGCCCGGCGGGCGAGTCATCTCTAACGAGGAACCGGTGCAGGTGCTCAAGTTTGACCTGCGCGACTACACCTATGACGGCCAGGTGCAATGGGTGGCGGCCCGTTTGTACCAGGGCCAGACGACCAACTTCCGCACGCCCAGTGGAGGTTTTTCGCCGGTGTACGAAGGACCGGCTGAAGGGCTTGCCGGGTGGCCTTCAAAAGCATGCACACCTGCTCCGCATGAAAGCCGCTTGTTCTTGTTGGATCAAAACGATATACGGCCACTGGCCCATGAACGCTACGTGGCTCTCGCCCGTTGCGAAGTCGTTGCGGCCGAGTTTGCCAATCATCGATTCATCCTAGTCGACTGGTACTTGCGTCTGGCGTGTGGTCATCCCGACGCCGTGATGAACGAAACCTGCAGCTGGCTGGTGTTCGACGCGCAAGGAGCCATCGATCCGCGCGCTGCCCATGCGATTGATGCACCGGCGGTACCGACAGAAGCGCAGTGGACCTTGGTCCGCGCACTGGTATTCGGCAACAGTCGCGCAACCATTAACACAGAGAACACTCTATGAACCAGGCGTTGAATTCCAAATCGATCGATCCCGCACTAGGCAGAAGCGACCAACTTGTGGTACTGCTTGAAGGCATTCACCCGTCGGCGGTTGAGGCGCTGCGCCACGGCGGCTACACGCGCGTCGTCACCCATGCCAAGGCGCTGGTCGGCATTGAGTTGCGGGCAGCATTGGCCGAGGCGAGCTTTTTGGGCATACGCTCCCGCACTCAGCTTACCAAAGAAGTCCTGCAACAGGCTAGTCAGTTGGCTGCCATCGGCTGCTTCTGCATTGGCACCAACCAAGTCGATCTGGGTGCTGCCATGCACATGGGCATTCCGGTGTTCAATGCACCGTTTTCCAACACGCGCAGCGTGGCCGAGTTGGTACTAGCACAGATCATCATGCTGATGCGCGGCATACCGGAGAAGAACGCGGTCCTGCACCGTAGCGGCTGGGTCAAGAGCGCCGAGAACTCGTACGAAGTACGCGGCAAAACGTTGGGCATCGTGGGCTACGGCCACATTGGCATGCAGATAGGCGTGCTCGCGGAGCAGCTTGGCATGCGCGTAGTGTTTCACGACATTGAGACGAAGTTACCTCTCGGTAATGCGCTTGAGATGGCCGGACTCAACGAGCTCCTGAAAGCCTCTGATGTGGTCAGCCTGCATGTACCGGAAACCCCGAGGACAGCCAATATGGTTGGGGTGGTGCAACTTGCGTTAATGAAGCCTGGAAGCCACCTGATCAATGCATCGCGCGGCACTGTGGTTGATATCGATGCACTCGCTGCAGCGCTGGAGAGCCGCCACCTACACGGCGCTGCGATCGATGTCTTCCCGCTCGAACCGCAAGGCAACGATTCGGTCTTCGTCTCGCCACTCACGCGTTTCGACAACGTCATCCTGACGCCGCACATCGGTGGTTCAACCTCCGAGGCGCAGGTGAACATTGGCAGGGAAGTTGCAGCCAAGCTGATCCGATATGGCAACAACGGATCGACCACATCGGCAGTGAACTTCCCCGAAGTCGCGCTGCCCGAGCACGCTGGACGTAGTCGGCTGTTGCATATTCACAAGAACGTGCCGGGCGTGCTGGCACACGTCAACGAGAAGTTGTCGGCGGCGGGTATCAACATCGCCGCACAGTACCTTAGCACCAACGCGGATGTTGGCTATGTGGTGATCGACGTTGATCACGCGGCGACGCAGTCGGGACTAGCCGAGTTGTGTACCGTGCCCGCAACGATCCGCTGTCGCATTCTGTATTGAACGACCGAATTGGAGCCCCTATGAAATCGACCCGCCAATTGCACGATCTCGGCCAAAGCCTATGGCTGGACAACATCACCCGCACACTGCTCGACGACGGCACGTTGGCGCGCTATATCGTCGACTATTCGGTCACCGGGCTGACCTCTAACCCCAGCATTTTCGATGCAGCAATCGGTGGCGGCGATGCGTACGACGCGGCCATCCACGCCAAGACGCAGGCCGGGCTGGCCGGTGAAGCGCTGTTCTCCGAGCTGGCGTTGGAAGACCTGCGCCGTGCAGCCGACTTATTTAGGCCAGTATTTGACGCTACCGACCAAACTGATGGCTGGGTATCGATGGAGATTTCGCCGCTACTGGCAGCTGACACCGCAGGCTCCATCGCAGCAGCCCGACGGATCCATGACCAAGCCCAGCGCGCCAACCTGTTCGTGAAGATTCCCGGAACGCCGCAAGGGCTGCCAGCGATTGAGGAGGCAATCTTTCTTGGTATCCCCATCAATGTGACGTTGTTGTTTTCATGCGCCCATTACCAAGCCGCTGCCGAAGCCTATCTGCGAGGCATCGAAAGGCGCCTCGCGGCGGGGCTCGATCTGCGCGTGGGCTCGGTCGCCTCGTTGTTCATCAGCCGCTGGGACGTGGCTGGCAACCCGCAGCTGCTTACCGAACTACAGCACAAACTCGGTATTGCGGTGGCCCGGCAGACCTACCGTGCCTACCGCGAGCTGCTGGCTTCGTCGCGCTGGCAGAAACTCGCCTCTGCCGGTGCCAGGCCTCAGCGCCTTCTGTGGGCCAGCACCGGCACCAAAGACCCATCAGCACCCGACACGCTGTACGTCAGCGCGCTGGCCGCCCCCGACACGATCGACACCATTCCCGAGAAGACCCTGCATGCATTCGCCGACCACGGTCGGCTGCAAGGCGTGATGCCAGCCGACGGGGGTGACGCCGAAGCGGTGTTGTCGCAGATCGCCAGTGCGGGCGTCGATGTCCAGGCGCTGGCCGCAAAACTCCAGCAAGACGGCGCCCTCTCTTTCGTAAAGTCCTGGCAGCAGCTGCTGCAGCGGATCGCCGAAAAGTCGGGTGCGTTGGCGCCTGACCGGGCACCATCGACTGCCCGGCAGCACCCAATCGACCTTCCAGCTGGGAACGCTCCATGCCAGATCTGACAGCGCCCCCGCTCGTATCCGCGCACCAACTTTGCCTGCTTTCGAACGGCACCTACAGCGTGATGCTGAGCGACAGCGGGGCCGGATTCAGTCGCTGGAGAGACCTGGCCGTCACCCGTTGGCGCGAGGATGTGACGCGCGACGCCTGGGGTAGCTATTTGCTGCTGCGTGACGAACAGACCGGTACGGCGTGGGCAGCCACGCGGCAGCCTTGGGGCGCCACCACGCAGGACATGACCGTGAGCTTCGACGAAGGCCGCGTCGAGTACGTCAGCCGCCAAGGTACGCTGACCAGCACTTTGCAAGTCGCCGTCGCTCCCGACGCCGATATCGAGTTGCGTCGGCTCACTCTGACCAACCATGGCGCCTTTTCACGCAGGTTATCGCTAACGTCGTATGCCGAGCTGGTCGTCGGCCCGATCGCAGCCGACAACACGCACCCGGCCTTTTCCAAGATGTTCGTGCAGACCGCGTGGGACGCGCGGTGCGGCGTGCTGCTGGCCACCCGGCGCAAGCGTGCGAGGGAAGAAACCGGGATCTGGGCGGCCCACGCGCTGCAGATCGAAGGCCGGCCAGGCGAGCGTGCGCTTGAGCACGAGACTGACCGTGCGCGCTTCCTGGGCCGTTGTCGCGCGTTGCCCGATGCTCAGGCCATGCAGCCGGGCGCGCCCTTGTCGAACTTTACCGGTACGGTGCTCGATCCAATCTTCAGCCTTCGCCAGCGCATCACCCTTGCGCCTGGCGGAACCGTTTCGCTGCTGCTGTGGACGCGGCTGGCCGATACGCGCGAAGGGGCGTTGGCACTAACCGCACAACTCGACGACCCGAACGCTGCAGAACAGATCTTCGTGAACGCAACCCGCCACGCTTCTGCTGAACGGTCAAGTCTGGGCGTCGACCAGTCGCAAAGCAACTGCTTTGACAGTTGGCTTAGTGCGCTGCTGTTCAGTGATCCGTCCCAACGCGCCGCTGCCGACTTTTTGGTGCGTGGACACGGGGGGTCGCCAACGTTGTGGGCCGCCGGTATCAGCGGCGATCGGCCGATCATGCTACTACGCGCGAACAGCCTCGCGGAACTGTCGCTCTTGGAAACGGTTCTGCTGGCCCAGACATATTGGCGCAGCAAGCGCCTGGCCGTTGACGTGGTCATTCTCAACACGGCAAGCTCGGTTGCGGCCGATACACTCCACGACGCGATCGTTCCGCTGGTCAGCGCGCAACAGGTTCGCCTCAAAGCCGACAGCGCAGCAGTCAAGGCCGAGGTGTTCTTGTTCCGTGCCCCCGCGATCAGCGACGATGTTTTGGATGGCCTGCTCACGGTGGCACGCGTGCTGCTGGGCCCCAGGGATCCTTCTGGCGATGTCCTCGGGGGCGCCCCGAAGGATGCCGCGGCGGTCGGGCCCCATGTCGCCAGCACGCCAACACAAACCGTGACCGCTTCCGCAGACGCTCTGGAGTTTCCCAATGGCCAAGGTGGCTTCAGCTGCGCTGGTCGGGCATACCGCGTCGATCTCGAAGACGGGCGCTGCACGCCAGCACCGTGGATCAATGTGATTTCTAACTCCGTCTTCGGCTTTCTGGTGTCCGCGGAGGGCGGCGGGTACACATGGTCGGTCAACAGCCAACAGAACCCGCTCACGCCATGGCCGAACGATCCCGTCAGCGACAGCCCGCACGAAATTCTTTACTTGCGTGACGAAGACAGCGGCTCCTTGTACAGCGCAACCGCGTTGCCGATTCGGGTCGCCGGCGCCGCCTACCATGCCACGCACGGCAAAGGCTACAGCCGTTTCTCGAGCGATGCGCACGGCATTGGGCTGGAGCTGATCCAGTGCGTAGCGCCGACCGATTCCGTGAAGCTGTCGCGGCTGCGCCTACACAACCGTGGCGCATCGGTCAGGCGCTTGTCGGTCACGGCATATGTCGAATGGGCGCTTGGGGCAAACGGCAGTGCTTCGGCGCCGTTCGTGGTCACGGCGAGGGATGAGCAGACCGGCGCACTGTTGGCGCGCAACCGGTGGCGCAGCGAGTTCGCCGACCGGGTGGCGTTCATTGACCTGTGCGGCTTGCAGCAGTCGATGAGTGGGGATCGCAAGGCGTTTCTCGGATCTTTGGGGAATGTGAGTCGGCCCGCTGCGCTGCAGGATGGGTCAGCGTTGTCGGGTCGGGTCGGCGCGGGACTGGATCCGTGCGGCGCGCTGCAGACACGTATCGAGATGCCCCCCAACACGCAGATTGACGTCGTCTTTCTCCTGGGTGACGCGGATTCCTACAAAAACGCGCAGGCACTGATCTTGAAGTACCGCGCTGACTGCTTCGAGCAGGTTCTCGCCGACGTCGCAGCACACTGGAATGGCCTGCTCGACACCGTCCAAGTGCGGACGCCGAACCGGGCTATGGACATCATGCTCAACGACTGGCTCCCCTACCAGGTTCTGGGTTGCCGCGTGTGGGCGCGTAGTGGCTACTACCAAGCCAGCGGCGCGTACGGATTCCGCGACCAGTTGCAGGACGTGATGGCGTTGTGCGTGAGTC
Organism: Rhodoferax sp.; assembly: GCA_025351745.1. Taxonomy (GTDB): domain Bacteria; phylum Pseudomonadota; class Gammaproteobacteria; order Burkholderiales; family Burkholderiaceae_C; genus Allorhodoferax. The sequence goes on along the minus strand of JANXVI010000187.1, from coordinate 29,346 downwards.
GACCTGATCTCGCCCGCGAACACGTTTTGCGCGCGGCCGGCCGCCAGTTCAATGAGGGTGACGTTCAACACTGGTGGTTGCCGCCCGGTGGGCAGGGCATTCGAACCAGGATCAGCGATGACCGCATTTGGCTCGTCTACGTCGCCGCGCACTACGTCGATGTCACGGGCGACGCAGCGGTGATGGACGAGATTATCCCGTTTCTCATGGGCGAGCCCATTCCAGCCGACGCTACTGATTCATTCGCGCTGCCGGGCGCGTCGCCCCAGACCGCCAGTCTCTACGGACACTGCGTCCGTGCGCTTGAATCGGGACTCACGCGCGGCGCGCACGGCCTTCCGCTGATGGGTTCCGGCGACTGGAACGACGGGATGAACAGCGTCGGAGAACAAGGCCACGGGGAAAGCGGCTGGCTCGGCTGGTTTATGGTGGCCACTATCACGGCGTTCTTGCCTTATGCAGAGCGGCGTGGAGATACGGAGCGAGTCAAGCGCTGGCGCGCCTACGCTGCCGAGCTGCGCGGTGCTTTGGAGAGAGCGTGGGATGGGGAGTGGTACCGGCGCGGCTACTACGACGACGGCACGCCACTGGGCTCGCATGAGAGCGAGGAATGCCGGATCGACAGCATCGCCCAGTCGTGGAGCGTAATTGCCGGCGCAACGAGCCGCGAGCATGCATCGCAAGCCATGGAATCGGTCGACCGCATGCTCGTCGATCATGAGCACCAGGTCGCGCTACTATTCACCCCACCATTCGATTTCAGTCCAGTCTACCCAGGTTACATCAAAGGCTACCCGCCGGGCGTGCGAGAAAACGGCGGGCAATATACCCACGGGGCGACCTGGTCGATCTTCGCCTGGGCACGGCTCGGTGACGGCGATCGTGCCGGCGCGATGTTCGATCTCATCAATCCGATCCATCACAGCGACAGTCCCGAAGCCGCCGCGCGCTACAAGGTGGAGCCCTACGTTGCCAACGCGGACGTCTACTCCGTCGCGCCGCACGTGGGCCGCGGAGGGTGGACGTGGTACACGGGAACCGCGGGATGGCTGTACCGCGCGGGCCTCGAAGCCATGCTCGGGTTTCAGTTGCGCGGAGATCGGCTGCTAATCGACCCGTGCATACCAAAGATCTGGCCCGGTTTCCAGCTCAGCTACCGGCGGCAGGGGCGCATGCACGCCATCACCCGGTACGAGATCACGGTCGACAACGCTTCTCGCCTCGGCCGGGGTGTGACGCGGGTCGAACTCGACGGCGCGGAACTCTGTGCCACCGATGGTGTCGCACTCGTGGATGATGGAAAGACTCACCTGCTGCGCATCACCATCGGCCAACCACAGGACCAATGATGATACACGGCATCAGCCCATTCGCCGGACAGGCGCTACCGAAGGAATTACTTGTCGACATTGGCAAGCTGTTGGCTGCATACGCCGATGTGCAGCCTGACCCCGGCGTGCTGGCGCAGCGGGTTGTGTTCGGCACATCGGGCCATCGGGGAACGCCGTTCGAGCGCAGTTTCAACGCCTGGCATGTGCTGGCGATCACACAGGCCCTCTGCGAGTACCGCAAGGGTAAAGGCATCGATGGACCCTTGTTCATCGGTGTGGATACGCACGCACTCTCAAAGCCGGCATTTGATAACGCGCTGGAAGTACTAGCCGCCAATGGCGTGGAGACCATGATTGCGTGCAACGGCGAATTCACGCCCACGCCAGCGGTCTCGCATGCGATCTTGGTCCACAACCGCGGCCGGACCAGCGGATTGGCCGACGGCATCGTTATCACACCGTCGCACAACCCACCAGACAGTGGCGGCTTCAAATACAACCCATCGCACGGAGGCCCAGCCGATGCTGACATCACCGGCTGGGTGCAAGAGCGCGCCAACACTTTGCTCGAAAACGGCCTCAAGGGGGTTAGGCGAATGGAGTTGGCCCAGGCGCGCAAAGCCGCCACCACGCATGAACACGACTATCTTGGAACGTATGTCGCCGACCTTGGCAACGTGATCGACTTCGATGTGATCCGTAGCGCAGGATTGCGCTTGGGCGTTGATCCGCTCGGTGGCGCCGGGGTGCATTACTGGGCGCAGATTTCCGAGCGCTACCAGATCGATCTGACAGTGGTCAGTGCAGAAGTTGACCCGCAGTTTGCATTCATGACGGCAGATTGGGACGGCAAGATTCGCCTGGACCCGTCGTCGCGCTATGCAATGCAGCGGCTGATCGCGTTGAAAGACCGCTATGACGTCGCATTCGCGTGCGATACCGATCATGACCGCCACGGAATCGTGACAAGCAGCGCCGGCCTGCTACCGTCAAACCACTACCTCAGTGTCGCCATCGACTATTTGTTCCAGCACCGACCCCAGTGGGGCGCGTCGGCGGCGGTCGGCAAGACGGTTGTCAGCAGCGCGATGATCGACCGGGTCGCTGCCCGCCTCGGTCGCTGTTTGTTCGAGGCGCCTGTCGGCTTCAAATGGTTCGCACCAAGTCTGTTCGACGGCAGCCTGGGCTTTGGCGGCGAAGAGAGCGCCGGGGCATCTTTCTTGCGCCGCGACGGTAGCGTGTGGACTACAGACAAGGACGGCATCGCGGCGGCTCTGCTGTCGGCAGAAATTACAGCCAGAACCGGTCGCGACCCAGGTGTCCGTTATAGCGAGCTCTGCACTGAGTTCGGAGAGTTTTTTGGGGATCGTATTGATGCCCCGGCAAATACGACGCAAAAGCAAGCACTCGCAAAACTGACGCCCAACCAGATCTCGCAGACTGAACTGGCGGGCGAGCCCATCACCAGCGTGATCGACAAAGCGCCCGGCAACCAAGCGCCGATTGGTGGTATTAAAGTTAGCGCAAAAAGCGGATGGTTCGCCGCGCGGCCCTCAGGCACCGAAGACATCTACAAGATCTACGCAGAGAGCTTCCAAGGCAACGCGCACCTGCGCCTTCTGCTCGCAGAGGCACAACGCATCGTGGACACCGCAATCGACCCCAAGGAATCAACATGACAACCCTGACCCCCGATCTCCTTCGCAAGATGCATGCCTGGTGGCGGGCTGCCAACTATCTCTCGGTAGGGCAAATCTACCTGCACGCGAACCCGCTGCTTGAAGAGCCGCTGACCCTTGCCCACGTCAAGCCGCGCTTGCTCGGGCATTGGGGTACCACACCTGGCCTGAACTTGCTGTACGTGCACCTGAACCGCCTGATCAAGGAGCACGATCTGGACATGATCAACGTGATCGGCCCCGGTCACGGCGGACCCGGGCTGGTGGCGAGCACATACCTGGAAGGCACTTACACTGAAACCTATCCCGACATCTCGCGCGACCGCGATGGCATGCGAAAGTTGTTTCGTCAATTCTCATGGCCCGGCGGAATCCCGAGCCATGTGGCGCCGGAAACGCCGGGCTCGATCCACGAGGGTGGTGAGTTGGGTTACTCGCTGGCACATGCCTACGGCGCTGCATTCGACAACCCCGGCCTGATCGTGGCCTGTGTCATCGGTGACGGCGAAGCAGAGACCGGCGCGCTGGCGACGAGCTGGCATTCAAACAAGTTTCTCAACCCGGCGCGGGATGGCGCGGTGCTGCCGATCCTGCACCTCAATGGATTCAAGATCGCCAACCCTACCGTGCTGGCGCGCATCGGGCGGGAAGATCTGACGTCCTTACTGCGTGGCTACGGCCACGAGCCGCACTTTGTGGTCGGCGACCACCCGATGACGGTGCACCAGCAACTAGCGCAAACACTGGATGCGGTGCTTGGGCAAATCCAAGCTATTCAGGCTGCGGCTCGCGCGCCTGGTGCACCCATACCGCCGCCGCTTCCCCGCTGGCCGATGATCGTGCTACAGACGCCCAAAGGTTGGACAGGCCCCAAGGAGGTCGATGGCCTGCCGGTGGAAGGCACGTGGCGGGCACACCAGGTGCCAATCACGCAATTCACCAACGCAGAGCACATTCGCCAACTCGAAGCCTGGATGCGCAGCTATGCGCCGCAGGAACTTTTCGACGCCAATGGTCGCTTTCGCGAGGAATTTGCGGAGCTTGCACCCACCGGAAAGCGGCGCATGGGCGCTAATCCGCATGCCAATGGCGGCGCATTGCTAGCACCGCTACTCATGCCAAATTTCCGCGAATTTGCGGTGCCGGTTTCCACGCCTGGCGACACGCTGGGCGAGTCCACGCGCGTGCTCGGTGGCTTCCTTGCGGAGGTGATGCGCAGGAACACCGGAAGTGCCAACTTCCGCCTCTTCGGCCCGGACGAGACCGCGTCCAATCGTCTCGGTGCAGTGGTGGAGGTTAGCGGCAAGGCGTGGATGGCCGATATCGACGCGGTCGATATGAATCTGTCAGCCGACGGCCGGGTGATGGAAGTGCTGAGCGAGCATCTGTGCGAGGGCTGGCTTGAAGGCTATCTGCTCACCGGACGCCACGGCTTGTTCTCGTGCTACGAGGCGTTCGTCCACATCATTGATTCGATGTTCAACCAGCATGCCAAGTGGCTGAAGGTGTGCAGCCAGATTCCGTGGCGCTTGCCCGTTGCGTCGCTCAACTACCTGCTTACATCGCATGTCTGGCAGCAGGACCACAATGGTTTTTCGCACCAGGACCCTGGCTTCATCGACGTGGTGGCGAACAAGAAGTCCGACGTGGTGCGCATCTACTTAGCCCCCGATGCAAACTGCCTGCTGTCGATAACCGACCACTGCCTGCGCAGCCGCAACTATGTGAACCTGATCATCGCCGGCAAGGCGCCGGCATTGCAGTGGCTCGACATCGAATCGGCGGCGCGCCACTGCACCGTTGGCGCGGGCATCTGGGCCTGGGCCAGCAACGATTCCGATGATGCGCAAGGTGAGCCTGATGTGGTGATGGCCTGCGCTGGCGACGTGCCGACCCTCGAAACACTGGCCGCCGTCGCGCTGCTGCGCGGGTATGTTCCGGGCATCCGCATCCGCGTCGTGAATGTGGTCGATCTGATGGCGCTGCAGCCGCAGTCCGAGCATCCGCACGGCCTGGACGATGACGCGTTCGACGCCATGTTCACGCTGGATCGGCCCATCGTGTTCGCCTTCCACGGCTATCCGGGACTCATTCATCGTCTCGCCTACCGACGCCACAACCACGCGAACCTGCATGTGCGAGGCTACAAGGAAGAGGGAACGACCACCACGGCATTTGATATGGTGGTGCTGAACAACATCGACCGCTATCAACTGGCGCTCGACGCGATACGCCGCGTCCCGCGCCTGGCGCATCTCGTTGACGACGCCATCCGTCGTTACGATGCCAGCATCGCGCGGCACAAGGCCTACATCAGCGAGCACGGTGAGGACTTGCCAGAAGTGCGTGACTGGCGGTGGCCTGCATGAGCGCAGACACGGGCCAACCTGTGCTGGCGTTGAACGTCGGATCTTCGTCGCTCAAGTTTGGTTTCTTCATGGTTGACGCGAGTGGTAGCCGCGTGCTGCTCAGCGGTACAGAAGAAACGGTGGGCGAGCCTCAGGCGGCGATGGCCCGAATCGCGCAGCGGCTGCGGGCGAAGGGTCTGTCTGCGCCCATTGCGGTCGGCCACCGCATCGTCCATGGTGGGCCGCAGTGCCGCCGCCACACGTTGATTGATGCTGCGGTGATGCATCAACTGGAAGCCGCGACCGCGTTCGCGCCTTTACACGTGCCGCCAGCGCTAGCGCTGGTGCGCGCGGCGCAGACGCTTTTCCCGGGCATCGCGCAGGCGGCGTGCCTCGACACTGGCTTCCATGCCGCCATGCCGGAATTGGCCAGCACACTGCCTATCCCGCGCGAGCTTCGCGCGCTGGGCATAAAGCGCTACGGTTTTCACGGCCTGTCGGGCGAGTCGATCGTGCGCCAACTGGGTGGTGATTTGCCGTCCCGCATGGTGATTGCCCATCTGGGCCACGGCGCGAGTGTCACCGCGGTCGCCCAAGGGGCATCGGTTGACACAAGCATGGGGCTAACGCCGACGGGCGGCGTGATTATGAGTACACGCTGTGGCGACATCGACCCCGGCGTTCTAGCCTACGTGGTTCGAGAGCACGGTTATGACGCGGCTCAGCTCGAAGCGCTGATTGATCAGCGCTCGGGCATGCTGGGTATTTCCGGCTTCAGCGGCGACATGCGCGAGTTGCATATCGCCGCAGCTTCGACCACCCCCTCGGGCGCTGACGCGCGGCTGGCCATCGCGATGTTCTGTGCTTCTGTACGAAAGCAAATTGCCGCGATGGCAACCGTGCTGGGTGGCGTGGACCTTCTGGTCTTCACGGGGGGTATCGGCGAGAAGGATGCGTCAACGCGTGCATCTATTTGCAAAGGGCTGGACGGACTGGGCATGCGCGCAGAAGCCATTCGTGTGATGCCGGCGCAAGAAGAAGAACATATCGCGTGGCGCACTTGGCAGCTCACGCAACAACCCCTGACCATACCGGAGGCCCTATGACAGACACACTTGATCAACTTTGCGTCGACACCCTGCGTTTCCTCTCGGTGGATGCCGTGCAAAGGGCCAACAGCGGGCACCCCGGTATGCCCTTGGGTGCCGCACCCATGGCCTATGCGTTATGGACGAAGTTTCTCAAATGCAATCCTGCCAACCCGGATTGGGCCGACCGCGACCGATTCGTGCTCTCCGTAGGTCACGGATCGGCGCTGCTCTACAGCCTTCTGCATCTCAGCGGCTACGACCTTTCGCTCGACGACATCAAGGCCTTTCGCCAATGGGGCAGTAAGGCGCCTGGCCACCCGGAACGCGGGCACACCCCAGGCGTAGAAGTCACCACCGGACCACTCGGGCAGGGCTTCGCCAATGCCCTTGGCATGGCGATCGGTGAAGCGCAACTCGCAGCCCGCTACAACAGGCCGGGGCACACGGTCATCGACCATCACACTTATGTGATCGTTGGCGATGGTGACCTGATGGAAGGTGTGGCGGCCGAAGCCACTTCGCTGGCTGGGCACCTGAGACTCGGAAAGCTGGTCTGCCTGTACGACGACAACCGCGTGACGCTCTCCTCTGGGACCGACATGGCATTCACGGAAGATCGGGCCGCACGATTTGAAGCTTGTGGCTGGCACACCGTGGCCGTTGCGGATGGCAACGATGTCGACGCGATAGCCTTAGCGCTGCAAGCGGCGCGGTCAGAAACTTCAAGGCCATCGCTAATTCTGGTGCGCACGCACATCGGCTATGGCTCGCCGAACAAGCACGACAGTTTTGAAGCCCATGGTTCGCCGCTCGGTCTGGATGAGGTTCGGCTTACGAAGCAGCACCTCGGCTGGCCCAACGAGCCGCCCTTCCTGATTCCCGACACGGCTCTCGCGCACATGCGGCAGGCGCTCTCGCGGGGGGCACGCGACGAGGCCGCGTGGGACGCACGCATGCGTGCGTATACGCTGGACTTCCCTGATCTAGCTACAGAACTGCAATGCAGCTTGCGCGGTGAACTGCCCACCGGCTGGGACGTCGACATTCCGACATTCCCTGCCGATGCCAGGGGCATTGCCACGCGGGCCGCGTCGGGTAAGGTGATGAACGCGATGGCCCAGCGCCTGCCCGCCTTGACCGGTGGTTCGGCAGACCTGGACACGTCGACTAAAACCGCGTTGAAAAGCCTGGGCGATTTCAATCCACCTTCAACCTACACCGACGACACCCAGGGTTCGAACGGCGGCGGCTGGAGTACCGCCGGCCGCAATCTGCACTTCGGCGTGCGCGAACACGCGATGGGCGCCATCGTCAACGGCCTGGCTGCGCACGGCGGGTTCATCCCGTTTGGCGCCACCTTCCTGATCTTCAGCGATTACATGCGACCAGCGATCCGCTTGGCGGCGCTGATGAAACTGCATGTTGTTTACGTGTTCACCCACGATAGCCTGGCCGTCGGCGAGGATGGCCCCACGCACCAACCGGTGGAGCAACTTGCCAGTTTGCGCGCGATTCCGGGGCTGACCGTGATCCGCCCGGCTGACGCCAATGAAGCTGCGGTGGCTTGGAAGTTGGCCGTGGAGAGCCGCCAGCGCCCGGTATTGCTGGCACTGACCCGGCAAGAGGTGCCCACGCTGGACCGCAGCCGTCATGCCAGCGCTGAAGGGCTGCGCCGTGGTGCCTATGTGCTCAATGATACGGAGGGCCAGCCGCCCGCGCTAATCCTCATCGCCAGTGGATCGGAGGTCGCCCTGATCCTGGCCGCCGCCGAGCGACTCCAAGGCGAAGGCATCAGTGTGCGCTGCGTGTCGATGCCGAGTTGGGATCTGTTTGACGCACAGCCGCAGAGCTATCGCGACGGGGTATTGCCGCCAACCGTGCCAGCAAGACTGTCGGTGGAACTGGGCGTGACGCAGGGCTGGCATCGCTACGTCGGTGACCGCGGTGACGTGCTCGGTGTTGAACGTTTTGGTGCGTCCGCCCCCGCCGACATCCTGCAGCGTGAATACGGCTTCACCGTCGACAACGTCGTATCACGCGCACGCACGCTACTGGTCGGCATGCGACGCGTTGAGTAGCCGCATCATTGTAATTTCGGCCGCTAGCCCTCATAGAATGGGCTTATGACGCTATATATGTGATAGCAAAATCGTCGTCAATTGTCGGCAACGACCAGCGTGGCGCATTTCTCGTGAATGCGCGACAGCAACACCTGCCACGATGCGGCAAAGGAATCGATGCCTTCGCGCTGCAAGCGAGCGGCTAGAGCTTCGTCATCGACGCCTTCGCGCCTGAACTCTTCCAGCACCGCCTCGGCGTAGCCCCCGTCAACCGGCAAAATAGCGCCAACCTTTCCGTGGTCGGCAAAGGCCTTCAGCGTGTTCTCGGGAATCGTGTTGATAGTGTCAGGTGCCGCTAACGAATTGACATACAGCGTGTCGGGTGCGGCCGGGTCTTTGGAGCCGGTGCTGGCCCACAGCAACCGCTGCGGCCGGGCACCAGCTAGTGCAAGCCTCTGCCACCGCGGTGAGGCCAGCAGATCGCGATAGGCCTTGTAGGTGCGCATGGCAATCGCGATGCCCAGTCGGTTGTAAAAGGCAGGTGCAACGTCGTCCCGCACTGCCACGTCCCAGCGGCTAACAAAAAGTGACGCGACCGAGGACACATTTAGGTCAAGACCGGCGGCGAGGCGGCGTTCGATTCCTTTAAAGTAGGCTTCGGCTGCCGCGAGATACTGTTCGCGTGAAAACAACAAGGTCACGTTGACATGCACGCCAGCGAAGACCGATTCCTCAATGGCTTGGATGCCGGCCGGTGTACCCGGAATCTTGATAAAAAGATTTGGCCGATCCGCAGCCTCATGCAACCATGCCGCTGCATCGATCGTCGTCTCCACGTTATCGGCTAGCATCGGGGACACTTCAAGCGAAACCCATCCGTCGATAGCCTGAGAAACGTCAAAGACTGGCCGAAACAAATCTGCAGCCGCCTTTAGATCATCGAGCGCGAGGGAAAAGAATATTTCCTCAGCAGACTCGCCGCTGCGCGTCAGTCGCGCAATTGCTTCGTCGTAGGCGTTGCCGTGGCCTATTGCGTGTTCATAAATCGTCGGGTTCGAGGTCAGCCCAGTTACTGACCAGTCGGCGATGTAACGCGCAAGTTGCCCATCGACCAGCATGTCGCGACTGATGGCGTCCACCCAAAGGCTTTGTCCCAGATCGTGCAGTTTTTTGGTATTGGCGTTCATCGTGTCTCCTTGGCGGCGCGCGACTGATCGATAGGCTGCTTCAATAACTGAGAGAGATCGAGGTCCGCGAGTTCACTGATGTGCTCGACCGTGACATCGGGCGCTGGCTGTCGGCTGACGTTGACCGGGTCGAGGGCGTAATGGCCCTGGCGCGGGAACACCGTCGTCAGGCGATCCCCCAGAACCGCCTTTACAGCCGACAGCAGCCGAAGCTTGTCGTCGACCATGACGTAGTGTCGCGCCGGATGTTGGCGCTGAACCTCATTGAGCATTTGCTCCTTGTGAACATAGATCAGTACTCGGCCACCGACCGCATCCCACAACCCCGACCGCTGAACCTTGCGCGGCTGGAATACGACGTCACCGTCGGAGAGGATCACCGTCGGGCCAAACTGACCGAGGTGTGCAATGACCTCAAGGGCACGCGGATACAGTCGCTCGGCAAACGGATAGTCGATTAAAAAACTCGCCATCAGCAGCAGCCGCTCATCGGCGGTCACGCCGTGTTCGGCGTTAGATCGGTACCGCTGCAGTGCACCCAGGTAATCGGCGTAGCCCAGTTCTTCGCGCAGTTCTTCAAAGATGGCCCAGTAGCAGTCCGAACTGGCAACGCCGAACGTGGTCTCAAGGTGGCGACGCAGATCGAGGATGATCCTATCGTTATCCAGCAGAGTGTTGTCAACGTCCAACAGGAACACTACATCCGCAGTTGTGTTTTGGATCATGTTGAGCCCTTTACAGCCTTCTCGGCATGGCCGCCAAATTCGTGGCGCATGGCCGACAGCACCTGGTTGGCAAAGTTGGCTTCACCGCGCGACGCGAAACGTTGGTAAACGGCGGCACTGAGCACAGGGGTGGGAACCGCTTCGTCGATGGCAGCCTGCAGCGTCCAGCGGCCTTCACCCGAATCAGAGACACGACCGCCATAGGCATCCAACTGGGGGTCATGTAACAGTGCACCTGCGGTCAAATCAAGCAACCACGACCCAATGACGCTGCCGCGGCGCCAAACTTCGGTGATATCAGCCAAGTTCATTTCATATTGGTAGAACTCGGGGTCGCGCAGCGGTGTGGTCTCGGCATCGGCGGCCTGTGTGCCCTTACCAACATTGGCGTTGCGCAGGATGTTGAGCCCCTCGGCATAGGCCGCCATCAAGCCATATTCGATACCGTTATGAACCATCTTGACGAAGTGCCCAGCGCCGTGCGGCCCGCAATGCAAGAATCCTTGTTCGGCACTTGCGTGGTCGCCGCTGCGTCCGGGCGTACGCGATGCGGTACCTACACCCGGCGCCAGCGCCATGAACACAGGGTCCAGTCGCTTTACGACTTCGGCTTCGCCGCCGATCATTAGGCAGTAACCACGGTCCTGTCCGGCAATGCCGCCACTGGTGCCGACATCGACATGGTGAAGGCCCGCTGCGGCAAGGTCTTTTGCGCGCCGAATATCGTCGCGATAATACGAATTTCCGCCGTCGATCACAATGTCGCCCGCCTCCAGATGCACGACCAAATCAGCGAGTGCCTGGTCCACGGCGCCTGCTGGCACCATCAGCCATATGGCCCGCGGTCGGGTCATCTTCGAGACCAGTTCGGCAACGGAAGCTGCGCCCTCAGCGCCTTCACTTTGGAGGCTGGCCACCACCCCAGGCTGCCGGTCATGCACGACACACCCATGGCCCTTTTTCATCAAGCGCCGAACCATGCTCGCGCCCATTCGACCCAAACCGATCATCCCGAGCTGCATTTGATTCTCCATTGTCGTTATTCTCACTTTCGCGGCCCAGCCCTCGTCCGTCTGTACGGTGCCACCCATTGCCGAGGGCGAGCCACCGAACAGACGTAGCAGTCATGACACCGTAACTTGCCGATATACGGTTTGGATTCCGAATTCGCAATGCAGCAACATCCAATCAAACCGCCACAGAAGAGGTGCGCACACTATGCCCATGGGCTATACCCAACCGTTGTACATCCTGCCTTTTGACCACCGCGCATCGTTCGTGAGCGGCATGTTTGGCTGGAGCGGTGCGCTCAATCCTACGCAGACCGCGCAAATCACCGCCGCCAAGCGCGTCATTTATGACGGTTTCGCGGCCGCAGTGGCGGGCGGTATTGGCAAGGAAGAGGCAGGCATCCTGGTTGATGCGCACTTTGGCGCGGAGATCCTGCGTGATGCAAGGCACTGCGAAATCATTACTTGCGTCCCTGCCGAGAAGAGCGGGCAGGACGAGTTCGACTTCGAGTTCGGTGACGAATTCGCGCGGCACATCCAGGAATTCGCGCCGACCTTTTGCAAGGTGCTGGTGCGCTACAACCCCGAAGGCGATGCGGGGGTGAACCGTCGTCAGGCGTCGCGTCTTCGCAGACTGTCCGAATACCTCAGTTCTGGGCCATCAAGATTCATGTTCGAGCTGCTGGTGCCCGCTACGCCTATGCAACTTGAAGTACTCGGCGGGGACATCAAAACGTTCGACGGCGAGGTCCGCCCGGTACTGATGCTGCGCGCCATCAGCGAGTTGCAGGATGCGGGGGTCGAGGCCGATGTCTGGAAGGTTGAGGGTCTGGACACCCTGGGCGACTGCGAGCGCATCGTGGCGATGGCGAGGCGCGGAGGGCGCGCGAACGTGGGCTGCATCGTGCTTGGGCGCGGTGAGAACGAGCAGCATGTTCGTGCCTGGCTGGCTACCGCAGCGGGCGTACCTGGCTTCATTGGTTTTGCGGTGGGGCGCACGACCTTCTGGGAGCCGCTGGTCGCCTTGCGCGATAAGAAGATCACCCGTGAGGCTGCCGTGGCCGAAATTTCCCGGCGCTACCGGCAGTGGGTGGATGTTTTTGAGCAAGCCAAGGCTGCGACCTAATGCCTGGAGAGCAAAACGCAGTGTCGTCGAACTTCGGTGAAGAACGGCTCGACGCATTGCAACGTCACTCCTTCGAATATTTCCTACACGAGACTAACTCCATAAACGGTCTCGTCGCCGACAAATCGCAACCAGGCTCGCCGGCCAGCATCGCGGCCGTCGGCTTTGCACTGGCCGCCTATCCGGTGGGTGTCGAACGCGGCTGGATGACGCGCGCAGACGCGGTGGATCGCACGCTAAAGCTACTGCGGTTCTTCTGGGACAGCCCGCAGGGAACGGCGCCCGACGAGACCGGATACAAAGGCTTCTATTACCACTTTCTCGACATGAATACCGGCCGCCGGGCAGGGTTGTGCGAGCTGTCCACCATCGACAGCACATTCCTGATCGCTGGCATGCTGGCCGCTGCGGCGTACTTTGACCATGAGGATGAAGATGAGCAGGCTTTGCGTACGCTGGCAGACGCGCTGTACCGACGGGTCAATTGGGCATGGGCGTGCAACGGTGCCGCGACGGTAACGCACGGGTGGACGCCAGAGACCGGCTTTCTGCCCTACCGCTGGAGCGGCTACGACGAAGCCACTTTGCTGTATGTACTCGGGCTGGGTTCGCCGACGTACCCGCTACCGACCGAGAGCTACGCGGCTTGGACCTCGACCTACGAATGGAAAACGATCTACGGCTACGAGTTGCTATATGGCGGACCGCTTTTCATCCACCAGTATTCGCACATCTGGCTGGACATGCGTGGCATCCAGGATGCGTTCGCGCTTGAGAAGGGCATCGACTACTGCGAGAACAGTCGCCGTGCGACCTACGTGCAGCGTGAGTACGCCATCCGCAACCCGCTAGGCTTTGCGGGCTACGGAGAAAACTTCTGGGGCCTGACGGCTAGCGATGGGCCCGGCCAGACGACGCGCCGCATCAAGGGCATCGAGCGTTCGTTCTTCGACTATGTGGGCCGCGGGGCACCATATGGCCCCGACGACGGAACCGTAGCACCCTGGGCCGTGGCCGCTTCGCTGCCGTTCGCACCTGAGATCGTGCTGCCGTCGCTGCAGCATTTTCGGGACGTCTATCCGCAAGTCACTGGAGAATATTGTTTTCGATGCAGCTTTAACCTGACATTTGCGAGCGACGAGGAAGGTGACGTCCATCCCGGATGGACATCGCCATATCACTTCGGCATCAATCTCGGACCGGTTGTGTTGATGTGCGAGAACTACCGCTCCGGCCTGCTTTGGCGGCTAATGCGCAGCTGCCTGTACATCGCAGCGGGATTGCGGCGGGCTGGATTTACAAGAGGTTGGTTGTGAATATTTTCGTGATTCAACATCGTGCTGTCGATCGAGTTTTCGGCAGGCCACATCTCTATGCCATGGATGTTGCACAGTCAAGAAATGGACGAATGGGATTTCCCCCCAGATTGTTCAACTTCCCCAATGACATCTATTTACTCTTTTCGTCAGCAGCATGCCCATGCTTGGCCAGAAAACGGTCGATTTGAACGATTTCCTTCTTCTGCGCGCTGATAATTGCCTTGGCCATCGCGCGCATTTGCGGCTCATTGCCGGCCTGTAGTTCGGCTTCGGCCATCTGAATCGCCCCTTGATGGTGTACGCGCATTGCCATGGCAAAGTCGACGTCCGCCACACCAGTCATCTTCATCGTGGACATTTTTTCATTCATGTCAGCCATCATGGGCTTCATGTCCATCACTGCGTGCATTGAACCCATAGGGGCTGCGGGCGCTGATTGGGCGAAGGCGAGTGGCTGCAAAAGCAGTCCAGCCAGGGCAAGCAGGGCAATTCGACTTGCGGCGCATGGTTTTGATATTTTTGTCATTTGGTTGTCGCTTTCGTGGGTTTTTGGTCAGTGTTGGGTAGCTACTTTTTCTCAATTTTCGCTCTTGCAAGCTCGATGCCGAGCAAACGTTTCACGCTGCTTTGTAAACGCTTTAAGCGTCAATGCTGGCGACAAATTGTTTGTGATCCCTTCGAGTTCTCCAATGGTTGAAAGGTGTGATTCTTTTCTCCCATAGTTGCGATGTCAGTGCGTTGCCGAACGTATTGCTTGAACGGCAATATGTGCGCTTCTTCTCGACAGATGAAAAGCTGGTACAGACGCCGGCAAATACGATCCGAAATCCCACCTGTGCGCTGTTCTCAACGCTGCTTCACGGCTCCATAGATGAATAATGAATTGATTCTGGGTGAGAAAGAATGATGGCCACGGGCGTTCGCAAACGAACAGTCTGATTTGCTTGATTGCCGCAGACTCTACTGCTTGATGTCAATAACTGGAAGTGACATTCCGGCGAGATCATCAAAACATTTCGATTTTCATTTTTACTACTTGAGGTACACATCATGTTAGACGCAAATACCACTGCAAGTGCAGCACACAAGGAAGCCGCCGCCCAGCATACTGCCTGTGCTGAACACCACGCCAAGGCCGCATCGTGCCACGACGACCGCAAGATTGACGAGGCCAAAGCCAGCTCCAAGAGCGCGATGGCTTGCTGCAACACGGCAAGCAAGCAGACGACCACTGCTTGTGGATGTTCTGCCAAATAGTATGTAAAGACCATACGGAAAACAATAACGTCGCTGAGGGCTCGGAAGCATTCTCGTGAAATTGGCATCGCGGTTTTAGGCATTACAGCGAACTAATGTCTCGGCGCTGCGGACGAAGACAACGCATCTGCAGACAGACAGGAAGCGCCAAAGCTAACATTTGTTTGCGGTTCACAGTACCCAGGCAGACTGCGAATACGGGGCCGCAGACGTGTAAAAGGAGGCCTTTCAACTTCTTTGGGCGAACCTGAAGACGCAGATGCGCGAGTCACCAAACCGTGCTGTTGCGCGCGTCACGTTATGGGTGCAAGGGCAAGGGTCATCGATTGCGCCGCCGCGGCTGCGATTTAGGGCATCGCGCTTTTTACAGGAATCGCCCAGCGGGTTCTACATTCCGCCAGCGGCTCTTACTGCGCCTGCACTACCAGTAACGCAGAACTGCTGGGCCAGTTGCAACTCCCATGAAGGAGGAGCGTTTCGGCGCTTACACCGAATCAGCCCGTGGGAACCGAATAGAAAAGCGTGTGTGACCACCGCTTGATTCGACAGCAATGGCGCCTTGATGTGCTTGCGCGATGGCTTGTGTGATGGCCAACCCCAGTCCGGTTCCTTCGCCGGTGGCTTGCAGGCGCGACGGGTCAGCACGGTAAAAGCGCTCAAATAGGCGTGTCAGGTGTTGTGCAGGGATGGTCTCGCCGGGGTTCTCAACGGTCAAAACGTCGTGTTCCTGCATCAACGCCAAAGTCACCTTTACTGTGCCACCGAATGGGGTGTAGCGCAGAGCATTGGACAACAGGTTACTTAAAGCGCGGCGCAGCATGAAACGGTCACCCACGATGGTGCAACTACCCAGTAGCTCCAACCGCACTGCCTTTTCTTCGGCCAATGCTTCGTAAAAGTCGAATAGCCCACGCACCTCTTGCGCGAGGTCCACCGGCTCGCTATTGGCGGCCATCAACGCCCCAGTTTGACCTGATTCTGTTTTGGCAAGAAACAGCATGTCGGAGATCATGCGCGTCAAGCGCTCGAACTCCTCGGCGTTCGACTCAAGTATTTCTCTGTAACTCGCGGCGTCCCGAGTGCGCGACAGCGACACCTGTGTCTGTGTCATCAGGTTGCTGACAGGCGTTCGAAGCTCATGCGCAATGTCCGAAGAAAAATCAGACAGACGTTTAAACGCCTCCTCCAATCGCGCCAGCATTTCATTGAGAGAGTGCGCCAATTCCGCCAATTCTGGGGGTACCGCGTCCACCGGCAAACGCTGATCCAGCTTGTGTGCGGTTACGGCTGCGGCGCGGTCACGCATCGCCCGCAATGGTGCCAGACCGCGGCTGGCCGCAAACCAGCCTAAAAACCCAGTTACCAAGGCCGCACCCCCCACAAACATCCATAGAGTGCGCATAAGTGTGCGCATGAAGGCTTGGTGGTGCTCAATGTCGACTGCCACGGTTACAGTCAAAGGCGGCATTTCCGCGATGGCCGTGGATATGGTGTGTGACATACCGCGGTAGGTCCGTGTGTCTCGAGTCCAGGTGCGCAAAGTGCTTGAAGCTGCGGGGTTGTTTTGGGGTTGCATTGCTCCCGCAAAGTCAACTTGGGGTGTCACCAAAAGTACTTCGCCATGGGGGCCCAACACTTGCACGACGAGGTCATGGTGCCCAACCAAAGCGTCTTCAAGTTGGGCGGCAAGTTGCATCATGTCTTGGGGCGAAGCAACCCGCTCGATGGCGTGTTGGGCCAACTGCATCTTGCCGGTTAAAGCGTCGCGGTCTTGCTCTTCGAAATGCCGCGCTATGGAGCCGCCTATTAGCCAGCCCAGGGCCAACAGCACAGCGCATGACCCAGCAGCGAAGAGCAGTGTCAGACGACCGGTGAGCGATAGTTTGGCCTTCATGGAGGATCGGGCACTTCCAGCACATACCCCATGCCACGCGCGGTGCGAATCAATTTCGGCTCAAAGGGGTCATCCACCTTGACACGCAGGCGGCGGATGGCCACTTCTATGACATTGGTGTCGGAATCGAAATTTATGTCCCACACCTGCGAAGCAATCATGGAGCGTGGTAGCACCTCACCCTGGCGGCGCAACAAAAACTCCAATAAAGCAAACTCCTTGGCGGTAAGCTCAATACGGCTACCTGCCCGAGTGACACGCCTGCGCATCAAATCCATTTCTAGGTCGGCGGCGCGCAGCACGGTGGCCTCCAGGCCGCTTTTCCCCCGCCGCAGCAGGGTACGCACTCGGGCCAGCAATTCCGAAAATGCAAACGGCTTGACCAAGTAATCATCGGCACCCAACTCCAACCCTTTTACCCGGTCTTCCACTTGGTCACGGGCGGTTAAAAACAACACCGGCATCTGCTTGCCGCCTAGACGCAAGCGCTCCAGAATCTGCCAGCCGGTCAGGCCCGGCAGCATCACGTCAACCACCAGCAAATCAAAATCTCCAGTCACTGCCAAGTGCAAACCGTCGATGCCATTGGCTGCCCATTCGGTCACAAACCCGGACTCGGTCAGCCCCTGCTTGAGATAGTCGCCGGTTTTTTGCTCGTCTTCAATGATCAGAATTTTCATGGGTCTGGGTTGGCGCGCGTTGTGACTACGGAATGCATCAACATTGTGCCCTGCGTAGTGGTGCTAACACCAAGCTGACAAAACTGTAATGTCACGGTCAGCTAGCCGTCGGTTAAATGACGTCATCATTGGCCCTACTACCTTTAACTCGCCCGGAAACCCTGCATGAAAAACACCATTGCCCTGACCATGGCAATCACACTGGGTAGTGCGATACACCTGCCGGCACAGGCGCAGAGCCTGGCCATTGCGCTGGATCAGGCGTGGAGTCGCCATCCGCTGGCCGCTGCCAGCGCTGCTCGAACCGACGAAGCGCTGGCTCGCATCGACAGTGCCAACCGCCTGACGCCAGCACCGGCTTCAGTCTCGCTGGGCAATGTGAACGACCAACTTAACACCAATCGTGGCAGGCAGGAATGGGAGTTGGAGGTGGCTACTCCGCTGTGGTTACCCGGGCAAAGAGCGGCCCGTCAAAATGAAGCCATGGCACTCGAGACCGAAATGGTGGCACGCCAACAGGCGTTGCGCCTGCAACTGGCGGGCGAGCTGCGCGAGGCCTGGTGGGCGCTGGCTGGCGCACGAAATGCCCAAACTACTGCACAAGACAGACTGCACACGGCCAATGCGTTGGCCTTGGATGTGCAACGACGCTACAAAGTGGGTGAGTTAGCACGGGTAGATGCCAATCTGGCGCAGAACGAGCAGCTGGCAGCACGGGCCGAGCTGGTAGATGCCCAGGCCGCTGTGGCTTTGGCCGAGCAAAACCTGCAAACTTTGACTGGTGTGAAGCCGCCTGTTACCTTTCCTGCGGAAACGGGGCCTGTACAACCACCGCCTCTTGAGGCGCATCCACTCATACGCTCTGCCAGCGCAGCCACACTGCTGGCCCAATCTCGGTTACAGGTTGTACAGCGCAGCGCTCGCGAAGCCCCAACCTTGGCCGTGCGGATGTTGCGCAGCCGCTCAGACCTGAATGACAACTACGCCGACGCACTGGGCATCAAATTGACTGTGCCTCTTTTTTCCGGTTCGCGCGTGCGCCAAGAAAATGCAGGCGCCCGTGCTGAGTTGGCCCAGGCTGATGCGGAATGGGCTCAGGTGTATCAGCGCGGTCAGTTCGCGATCGACAGTGCCCGGCGCGAACAGAGCAACGCGCAACGCCAATTGGCATTTGCAGAGACCCGTGTGCAATTGACTGCTGACAACCAAGCACTAGCGGAGAAATCATTTGTGCTGGGCGAGGCAGACCTTGCCACATTGTTGCGTGCGCGTGCAGCCGCGCTGGAAGCCCATGCACTGCGCGCTCGTTACCAAGTAGGGGTATCTGCCGCCCAGTCCCGCCTCAATCAATCCATGGGAGTTTTACCTTGACTACTGTTTTGCCTATCATATCGGGTAGACCTGGGTCCGTTGCCCGCACCATATTTCTTTGCCTGGCGCTGTCCACCTTGTCATGGGGCGCATGGGCGCACGGAGGTGAAGACCATGGTGACGCCGCAGCACCGGTTGCGAGTACCGGCATGGCCCCCCGCGCAAGTGCACAAACCGAAGATTTTGAATTGGTGGCCCAAGCGCAAGGCACAACTTTGACACTGACGCTAGACCGTTTTGCCACTAATGAACCGGTGGTGGATGCGCAAATCGAAGTTGAGAGTGGCAGCGTGCTAAAGCAGACCGCCAAGCAGATTGCGCCTGGGGTGTATATGGTGCAGGCAACCCCGTTTGGGGTACCCGGCAGCTATCCCTTGAGCTTATTCGTTCAGTCCGGTGACACCTCGGACCTGATGGCCACAACACTTGAAATTGCGGCCCCAACCCCTGATTCGGGCCATGCCCATGGCGGCGTGAAATGGGCGGCTTGGGCCGCTTGGGCAGTATCCGCCGCCGCGCTGGTATTTGTTCTGACCTTGGTGCTACTGCGCCGAAGCAATCGGATTCGTCAACAGGCCCATTAGGCGCGCCCCATTTATGCCTGTGCTCCACTATATTTCTACCCCAACACCTTCATGATGAAACACCGATGCATTGCGAGCCTGGTCGCGTTCGGCGCGCTGGGACTTTACGGCCCAGTCTTCGCCCACGGCGATGAAGACCACAGCAAGCCCGACAAACCCATTGTTGCAAAAGCCGCCTTGGCAAACACAGAGGTAAGCACCTCTTTGGAGGCCGCGGCGGCCCAACGCCTGCCTGACGGTAGCCTTTTGGTACCCAAGGCAGTGCAACGCCAGCTAGGCCTGCGCACCGTGCTGGTCCTGGTGCAAGAGGTTGCCACCACGGTGGAGTTCAATGGCCGGGTGATGGCCGACGCCAATGCCGGTGGGCGCGTGCAGGCCAGCCAATCCGGCCGTATTGAGGCGGGCCCCAAGGGATTGCCCACCATTGGCCAGAAAGTGTCCAGGGGTCAGGTGTTGGCCTATTTGCGCCCCAGTGCCAACAGCATCGACCGTGGCAACAGCCAGGCGCAACTGGCTGAATTGGAGTCGCAGTTGGCCATCGCCGAGCGCAAGGTGCAGCGTTACCAACAATTGGAAGGTTCTGTGCCCCAGTCGGCCATGGAGGCCGCGCGCCTGGAACGCGACGCCCTACAAAAACGCCGTGCTGCGGTGGGGGCAGGCCTGAATACGCCGGAAGCCCTGGTGGCTCCGGTAACTGGGGTTATCAGCGCGGCCAATGCCGTGCTGGGGCAGGTGGTAGACGCCAAAGACGTATTGTTTGAGGTTGTTGACCCCATGCGATTGAGTGTGGAGGCTTTGGCCTACGACGCGGCCTTGGTGGACGGACTGGCGTCGGCCAGCGCGCAAGTGTCCGGCGGCCTACTGGATTTGCAGTTTGTCGGTGGCGCACGGCAACTTCGCGAACAAGCTATTCCACTGCTGTTTCGGGTCAAGGCGGGCAGCGTTGCCGTGGCAGTAGGCCAGCCAGTCAAGGTGATTGCCAAAACCTCGCGCACCACCAAGGGTGCATTGGTGCCCCAGGCCGCGCTGGTGAAGGGTGCGTCGGGAGAAACATCGGTCTGGGTGCATGATGCGCCCGAGCATTTTATGTTGCGCAAGGTGTCGGCTCACGCCATTGACTCTGCCAACGTCGCGCTGACCGTTGGTATTGAAGGCGGCGAACGTGTAGTCACCGAGGGCGCCGGTCTGCTGTCGCAAGTTCGCTGATATGTTTCACTTCATCATCCATACCAGCCTGCGCCAGCGCCTGATCGTGCTGGGTGTGTCCTTGTTGCTGGTCATCTACGGCATTCTCACCGTGCAGAAAATGCCGGTCGACGTGTTCCCCGACCTTAACAAGCCCACCGTCACGTTGATGACCGAAGCCGGTGGCATGGCACCCGAAGAGGTGGAACAACTGGTGACCTTTCCGGTGGAATCCAGCATGAACGGCATGCCTGGCGTGACCCGGGTGCGTTCGGTCTCGGGCATTGGCCTGTCCATCATCTATGTCGAGTTCGAGTGGGGCTCCGACATCTACCGCAACCGCCAGCAAATCAGCGAGCGGCTGAACCTGGTGCGCGAGCAACTGCCGCCAGGCGTGGTGCCGCAACTCGGGCCTATTTCATCCATCATGGGTGAGATTTTGCTTTTGGCGCTGCCGGCCGATCCGGCCAAGGTCAGCCCGATGCAAGTGCGCGAATACGCCGATTGGGTCATGCGGCCCCGCCTGTTGACCATTCCCGGCGTGGCCCAGGTCACACCCATTGGTGGCGAGGTGCGCCAGTACCGGGTCGAGATCAAACCTGCGCAGTTGCAGGCACTGGGCGTGGAGCGCGAAAAGCTGGAGGCCGCATTGCGCGACTTTGGGGCCAATACCAGTGGCGGCTTTTTGGAGTCGCAAGGGCGTGAATATTTGATCCGCCAGATGGGCCGCACTAGCCGCATTGAAGACCTGCAAAACGTGGTGGTGACAGTCAAAAACGGCCAGCCCATTTTGCTCAAGCAATTGGCCGAGGTGAAGATCGACTCGGCCCTAAAACGCGGCGACGCCGGCTACAACGGCAAACCTGCGGTCATTCTGTCGGTGCAAAAGCAGCCCAGCGCCGACAGCGTGACCGTGACCCGCGAGGTGGAGCGCGCCATGGTGGAGTTGGGCAAGAGCCTGCCGCAGGGTGTCGAAGCGCCGCAGTTCCTCTTCAAACAAGCCGACTTTATCGAACACTCGGTTACCAATGTGCAAGAGGCCTTGCGCGATGGCGCCGTTCTGGTGGCGGTTATTTTGTTCATGTTTTTGCTCAACGTGCGCACCACGCTCATTTCGTTGACCGCCATTCCCGTGTCGCTGTTGATCACCGCGCTGGTGTTTCACTACTTTAGTCTGTCCATCAACACCATGACGCTGGGCGGCCTGGCGATTGCCATTGGCGAGCTGGTGGACGATGCGGTAGTCGGTGTCGAAAACGTGTTGCGCCGTTTGAAGCTCAACAGCGCGCTCGCCGTTCCGCGCCCGGTGGCGGAGGTGATTGCCAGCGCCACGCTTGAGGTGCGCTCGGCCATTGTCTATGCCACGGTCATCATCGTGCTGGTGTTTGTACCGCTGTTTGTGTTGCCCGGCATTGAGGGGCGCTTGTTTACGCCGCTGGGCATTGCCTACATCGTCTCCATTCTGGCCAGCATGTTGGTGTCGGTCACCATCACACCTGTGATGGCGTACTACCTCTTGCCAAAAATGAAGCAGATGGGCCATGGCGACAGCCCGCTGGTGGTCCGGCTCAAACGCTGGGATGCCAAGCTACTGCACTGGTCTTTTGCGCACACACAAACCTTGCTCGTCGCAGCTTTGGTCGCCGTGCTAGTGGCAGCAGCCACCGTCCCCCTGTTCCCCCGCGCCTTCTTGCCGCCTTTTAACGAAGGCACTCTCACCGTTAACGTCGTGCTGAACCCCGGCACCTCGCTGGCAGAATCCAACCGCATTGGCGCCCTGGCCGAACAAATGGTTGCCCGCGTGCCCGAAGTCACCCAGGTTGGGCGACGTACCGGTCGCGCGGAATTAGACGAACATGCCGAGGGCGTGCACTACACCGAAATGGACGTTGACCTGAAAGCCTCAGATCGCAGCCGCGAGGACATCATCAACGACATCCGCACCCGCCTGGCGGTGCTCCCTGCGGTGAGCAACGTCGGCCAACCCATCTCACACCGGTTGGACCACCTGCTCTCCGGTGTGCGGGCCCAAATTGCGCTCAAGGTGTATGGCGATGATCTGGATACCTTGCGCGGGCTGGCTGCCGACTTGCGTGCGCGGCTTGTCAAGATTCCCGGCATCACCGACCTGGCGGTCGAAAAGCAGGTCTTGATTCCGCAAATAAAAATTCACGTGGACTACGAGCAGGTTGCGCGCTACGGTGTGGCACCGGGTGTGCTGCTGCGTTCGCTGCAGCAGATGATTGAGGGCGAACGCATCACCCAGATAGTGGAAGGTAACCGCCGCTTTGACCTGGTGGTGCGCCTGCCCGAGAGCAGCCGCGGCTTGCAGGAACTGCAAAACCTGCTCATCGAAACGCCCACCGGTGCGGTGCCCCTGTCCAAGCTGGCCATCATCGAGGATGGAGACGGCCCGAACCAGATTAGCCGCGAAAACGCGCGCCGGCGCATCGTCATCTCCGCCAACACCGATGGCAGCGACATGTCGCGGGTGATTGCCGACATTCGCACGGAGCTGGCAGCCAAGGCGTTACCCGAGGGCTACTTTACGGCGCTCGAAGGCCAGTTTCAGGCTCAGGAGCAGGCTGCCAAGCTGATCGCCTTGCTAGCGGTGATTTCACTCACCATGATTTTTCTGGTGCTGTACAGCCGTTACAAGTCCACCGCGCTCACGCTCATTATTATGGGCAATATTCCACTGGCCCTGGTGGGCAGCGTGATTGCGCTGTGGGTCTCAGGCCAACCGCTGTCGGTAGCGGCGTTGGTAGGCTTTATCACCTTGACCGGCATTTCCACCCGCAACGGCATTCTCAAGATCAGCCACTACATCAATCTGTGCGCCTTTGAGGGTGAAATCTTTGGCGAGAAGATGATCGTGCGCGGCTCGCTGGAGCGTTTGACACCGGTGCTGATGACGGCCCTGGTGGCGGCGTTTGCACTGGTGCCGCTATTGCTCTCTGCTGATGCGCCTGGTAAAGAAGTGCTGCACCCGGTGGCAGTGGTGATTTTTGGTGGCCTGATCAGCTCCACTCTGCTGGACACCGCTCTTACGCCGCTGATGTTTTGGCGTTGGGGCCAGGCACCACTGGAGCGGCTGCTTGCAGCAAAAACCGGTGAAGATTTGCAAGAGAGCTACTGAGGGTACTCAGTGGCTCAAAGATGTTTTTTTAACAGGAGTCGATGATGAAGAAAGTCAGTTTGTTTATGTGGGTCTCAGTGGCCGGTTTGATGATTGGGTCCGATTGGGCTTACGCCCATGGCAATGAAGTGCATGCTGACGCGGACAAAGCTGCCAATGGAGGTCAGGTGCAGGTCGCAGGAGCCAATCACTTTGAGCTGGTCGTCGCCAAGGACAGCAAAGAGCCGCGGGAGAACCCGGTTTTGGTATACGTGACCGACGGTACTGGTAAAAAAATGGCCACATCAGGAGCCACTGGCACGGCTACGCTGTTGGTGGGCAAAGACAAGACAGTAGTTACGTTGGCCCCTGATGGCGACAACCGCATGATGGGCGCAGGAAAATATGCTTCTGCTGCTGGGCTGAAAGCAGTAGTATCCATAACGCTGGCAGGCAAGCCAGCCGGTCA
The DNA here is from genome assembly GCA_025351745.1 of Rhodoferax sp. Classification (GTDB taxonomy): domain Bacteria; phylum Pseudomonadota; class Gammaproteobacteria; order Burkholderiales; family Burkholderiaceae_C; genus Allorhodoferax. The sequence continues at coordinate 4,912 of JANXVI010000187.1, read as the reverse complement.
AGCCCGTTTTACGCCGCTGGCCGCTGTAATGGACGAGCATACGGGTCATAAGCACTGATCTGGCCGGTGTTGCCATCAAGACCTGGGCCAGCAAGCCCGCTGTGGGAATGTCCTTGTCGATCTTGGCCTGACGGTACAGGATGTCTTGGTCTTTTGCGGCGATTTCTTGTGCGTGTGCGCCAATCTGCAGGCTCTGCTGGGCTATCTGCGCAATCAAATCATTGGCTAGTAGTAGGAGAAGGTAAATCTGTCCACTTTGCGAGGGTAAATGTGTCACCGCCCATTTGGAGGAATGCGAAACGTCCGCCGACCCGCATGAATGCTAGTTTTTAGAGTGTGTGACGGTAATTGTGTCACGGCAATCCGCCTCGAAGGGTAAATGTGTCACCGCTCCAGGCATGCAAACTCTTGTTTTCTCTGATTTTCAACCAATGAAGATCCTAAAAATGGCAGCCCTTTCGTGCGGTTGCAAAGGCATGCAATGAACAAAGCTTGCCGAAGAATTGCCGTAGCTGCGACGGCAATGGGGACACTTGAAAGGAGCGTCCAGAACGCTTGCCTTGATTAGGTAATCACTGGAGGCGCCGCAACTACGACACATGGTCTGCATGAAGCAACCATGCACCAGGCAACAAGGAACGCCGCCAAACTGGTAAATCACGCTGTGATAGCGGCGGGACATGCAACGCGCACAGTAGCGCAAGTCGGAACACCACCCGCGTCGCAATTCTGGCCGCTGCATTGCAAACCGAATGGTCTTCTGAATCAGTCCGAGCGAGCCGGCCGTCAAGCGGATGTCGAGCTCAGCAGCAGTAGCCGCAAACCCTTCATACGGATCGATTTGACGTTTCGCTACGTGAGCCACCACCATATGACCGGGCAGTCGATTCATCCGTGCGAATTTCCAAAGAATTGAAACCATGGACTCACACGGATCGAGCCATTGGCGCTTGAACAGATATCCCAGGCTGGTACTGAGTTTGCTTTCCTAAAACGTCAGGATGGGGTAGCACGATGTCGACTCTAACAGGCCCTCACGGCAGGGTCGCCAGCAACTCACTACTGACGGCCTGGCGTGCCTGCACAAACCCACAACTGCGCGCCGCCAAATTCCACAGAGCCCTCGCTGGCACCGATATGCAACTTGCGGCACTCGCTGAGAAAGCCTGCGTGGACATGTCTGAGATGGCTCTGTCGCATTGACCGATTGTCGCCAGTAGCTTATGCTAATCGACTGTCAACAAGCCCTAACCCTATCACGCTGAACACTAAGGGGATGCGTTTCCCAATCGACGTCATCCTGTTGTGCATCCGCTGGTATGCAGCGTATCCGTTGAGCTACCGCCATCCGGAGGAAATGATGGAGAAACGGGGCGTTGAAGTTGATCATTCATCTATCAACCGGTGGGCGATTCGCTTCCTGCCGCTGTTGGAGGGGCTTTCCGAAAACACAAGCGGCTGGTGGGGTCGAGTTGGCGCGTGGACGAGACGTATATTCTGGTTAAGGGCGTTTGGAAATACTTCTATCGCGCAGTTGACAAGGTGGACAAGACGAAAGACTTCTTGCTGACTGCCAAGCGGGACAAGAAGGCCGCAATGCGGTTCTTCGCGAAGGCGATGCAGGCCAATGGCCTCCCCGAGAAAGTCACGATGTACAAAAGCGGTGCCAACAAATCGGCCATCGATCAGATCATTGAAGACAAGGATATTGCCGTTGATGTTCGCCAGAACAAATACCTGAACAATATCGTCGAACAGGACCACAGAGCGGTCAAACGGAAAAACCGACCCATGCTCGGCTTCAAATCATTTCGCGCCGCCGCCGATGTGTTGGCAGGAATCGAGTTGATCCACATGATCCGCAAAGATCAGATGGCAATGCCTGGCTGCGAAGGGCTGTCATTTGCTGACCAGTTTTACGCACTGGCAAAACAAATCCGTCCCGAATAGGAGTGGCGGAACGTCCGCCGGTCTAAATTCGACTTCATCCAATTTACGCGACAGAGCCAACAACGGCGATCTGGCTCTAAATCTGGCTGGAGAAGAGCATGCACCGCTTGATGACAACGTGCCAACCATGGATTGGCCATCATTTACAGTCTGGCGTTCTGAAATTGCGTTGCCAACGTGCCGTGCTTGATCGTTCGCAGTCAATGCAACAAACCCCCCATCCCACTACTAGACGGACATTTGCAGTATGAACATGAAGACAATCTCGAAACGTTTTGGAAAGCGGCTATCTTTTGTAGACTGTGTCGTATTAGCCAGCTGCGTATTCGCATCAGCGAATTCGCTCAGCAAGAGCGTATATATCGAAGACCTCACATCGTTCGAACTGCGCGAAATGGTCCGCAAAGGAGCAACAACGATACTCGTTCCGATTGGGGGAACTGAGCAAAACGGCCCCCATATCGCCCTGGGCAAACACAATGTACGCGTCAAGTATTTGTCAGGTCAGATTGCTGAGAGACTTGGAAATGCGGTTGTTGCGCCCGTATTGGCATACGTACCAGAAGGCAGCATCTCCCCCCCCACCGCGCACATGCGCTTTACTGGAACCATATCGATATCAGAGGCATCCTTTGAAGAGATTTTGCAATCCACCGCACGCAGCTTTAAGCAGCATGGATTTCATAACATTGTTTTCCTGGGCGACCATGGCGGTTACCAGAAATCTGAACTCAAAGCGGCGCAAAGGATCAACAAAGAATGGTCTGCTGGTCGTAGCTACCGTGCTTACGGAATGACGGCCTACTACGACGCGTCGCAAGCACCATTTATTCAGGTTTTGCGGTCCAAGGGCTACTCCGACGCGGAAATCGGTACACACGCTGGGCTCTCCGATACCTCTTTGGCACTTGCTGTTGACCCGAGTCAAGTGAGGATGTCTTTGCTAACTGAAGCATCCAAGATTAATCCCGAAGAAGGTGTGTACGGGGACCCTAGGCGTTCAAGCATTGAGCTAGGCCAAATGGGATTAAAAATTATCATCGATAATTCCGTGCATGCTATTCAAGACGCCATTAACAGGCGCGGTACGCAATAAATTGCGGAGAATTATTTGAAATTCGGTTCCAACTCCCACACCCATACATTTCTCAGTTTGCTGGTGGCGGTTACCCTGACGTTATGCAACGCTCGAGCAGCAGAAACCACGCCTGAGAACAAGGTCGTTGTTACTACCGTTGGAGGAATGCCGGCGGTCATCAATTCGAATGATCTGTACAGCGAAACAAGGAGTGGCAAGTTGAGTCCCGCTGTGATCAACGACCTTGAGCGTATCTATGTCCCGAATCTGCGATCCAATACTGTGACGGTCATAAACCCGAACTCAATGAAAGTCGTTGATCGATTCAAAGTCGGGCGTGCTCCACAACACATAGTTCCATCTTGGGATTTACGAACTCTATGGGTCGCAAACAACGCAGAGCGCGGCAAGGATGGCAGCCTAACGCCCATCGATCCGATTTCGGGCAAGCCTGGTAAATCAATCCCTGTTGACGACCCCTATAACCTCTATTTCAGTCCCGACGGGCAGTCAGCCATTGTGGTAGCGGAAGCCCGACACCGACTGGATTTTCGAAATACCAAAACACTTGCGCTGCAATATTCTATTGATGTACCCAAGTGCGGTGGCATCAACCATGGTGATTTCTCTATTGACGGAAAATTTGCCCTTTTTACATGTGAGTTTGAGGGCAGTATTGCCAAAATTGACTTGGTGAACAAAAGCGTTGTCGGTTATCTGAAATTGGCACTACCTAAAACCCGTTTTAAAGACACCCCTACTGCTGGCAACCCGTTCGAAACCGAAATTTGCAGCTCCAGCAAGGGCATGCCACAGGACATTCGAATCTCGCCAAACGGCAAAACTTTCTATGTGGCTGATATGGAAGCCGATGGTGTGCATTTAATCGATGGTGACGGTTTCAAGGAAGTGGGATTCATTGCAACTGGTGTTGCAGCACACGGTCTCTATCCGAGTCGCGATGGAAAACAGCTCTACGTTGCCAACCGGGGATCGCACAACGTTCACGGCAAGGCCAAAGGTCCGGGAAGCGTCACCGTTATCGACTTTGCCAGCAATCGCGTAGTTGTGAACTGGCCGGTTCCACAAGGCGGAAGTCCTGATATGGGCAATGTTAGCAACGACGGAAAGTGGCTATGGCTATCCGGTCGCTTCGATGATGTTGTTTACCGGTTCGATACAACCTCTGGGGCGGTAACAAAGATTGGCGTAGATCAGGAGCCGCATGGCCTTGCGGTGTGGCCACAACCAGGCAGGTACTCATTGGGGCACACAGGTAACCTACGTTGACAGGTCGAGCTGATGGGTACTGGCAAGACTATTTCACAGCAAGTACCGAACAAGTTGCTTGGCTAGGTTCTTTGATCAGGGGTGCCGAATCCGCTAACCGGAATGCGTGCACGAATGCACGCCGAAAAGTTGATTCGTCCCATGTCTCGCAAAGGGTGTTCAACAGACAACGCTGTGAGTGTTCCTTCGGGCGGGTGAAAACGGAGTTGTTTTACCCTCGCAGCTGACACACTTCCGGTGCTGACACCAAACTGGCCCTTGGCGGCCAATATTTAATGTCCTAATGCGATGTTTTGGAATCGTTGATGGATGCGGGTGGAGGGCATTTGCTTGTGGGTCAGTCCAAAGCTGGCCCGTGACTGGAAGATTTTTTGCACAAGTTGTTCGCAATAGCGAATTCACGAAAAAAGTAAGAATAAGATTGCAACTTACGCTTGCCAATAACGCTCGGATGTTGGCACCAGCAGACTAGCATGATTAGTGACGGTTGTGTCGCAATAACGTTGACCGGCCCAACAAGGCCGTGTGGCGCATTGGAAATCGGAATGCCCAGCTGTAGAACTGCTCCGCTGCAGACAGGGGTTGGCCACCGGG
>JANXVI010000157.1 GCA_025351745.1 Rhodoferax sp. | reverse complement strand
CGCAACAGCGCCCAAAGCGCTGGGCCTGCTAGCCAGAAGCCCGAAGCGGGCATCAACACCAACGCCACGCCACACAGCAACAGCAAGGACCAACCCATGTGGCCCAGGAATGCATATTGGCCGGCGCGTTCCATCGCGGTTATGGCCTGGGCCAGCACGGCTAGCAGAAACCCAAACAACAGAAAGAATGCCACGGCTGCCCGTCGGGGGTCTTGCCCGACCGTATCGAAAACGCCAAGTCGCGCCATCGCCAGCAGGACGTCGCGGAACACGACCAGACCAAATGCCGTGTGGATGGTGGCGACCGCCATCAGCCAGCGGCCAATCCAGTGGCGGGGTGTTGGGAAGCGTGGAGTAAACATGATCAATACGTCTCTTTCAGCAGACTGGGGCGTTGTTGAGGATGCGCAAGCAGGTCGTTGCCGCGCGTGTCGTGCTCTGAACTTCTGTACCGTGCCATAAAATACCAAAACGTGGGTTATTGAGAGGGTCTGAATCAGGTTTGAGTGGCGAATAGGCGTATAGCCCTCGTGAAATAGGCCTTAACTGCTATTATTTACATAGCAAATACTGTTTACCTCGTCATCGGCAGGCGACGGACAGTACCAGCAATCCCAGCGCCACTACAAAGCAATTTCTGGGCACGCTGAACCAAAACCGGTGTGCCAAGTAGACGTAGAATGCCGGCACGAGCAACAACCCTGTATTCAGGACGGCGGAGGACTGCAAGTAGCTGGGGTTTTCGACTGCCAGTGTGGTGTACAACCCACCGTAGACGACCAGGCCCAGACTGTGACTCAGGTGGAAGCCCTTTATGCCATTCCACAAATTGCCAGTTGTTGACAGGCCCGCTTTGCTGTTCTTCAGTTGTGCCAGCAGGCCTGGGTCTCGAGGCTCAAACTTCGTGCTGAACAGCAGCAGGGCGGCATGCCCCACGCCGAGAACGACAAATACCGAGCAGCCGAGGATCAACAGTGTGGTTTCCATTTTCAAAAGTTCCGGGGGTTGATGGCGCGCACAGCCGAAGGGCAATCAAGCACTGTCTGCTGAGAGCTTAGACACGTGCATAGAGATAGACCCCAATGCCTAACGCGCCCAGAATCCCAAGCAAAACAAGCGCACCGACTTTGTGCTGCAAATGATCCAATTGGGCAAACCGCTCCCACTGCCCATGGGTAGCGGCTTGCGCGCGACGAAACACAATCCAGATGCAATAGCTGTTGGCGGCTATAGCGACCAAGCCAAAGCCAATTTTGGTGTGAAGCGCTGTACTGGGTTCTGCATGGGCCAGCATCAATGCGCCTGTGGCCAACACAATTGCGAACGCTGAAATTTCGACAACCAGATCAACGCGTTTGTGCGGCCCCACAAGAATGCGTTCTTGGTCACGCCCTTGACCCAGCAGCGCTCTTTCGAACAAGGCCTCCGTCAGCACACAACCCAGCCAGATGCCGATGAAAATAGGATGCGTTGCGAGTAAGAGCTTGGTCATCATGTGCGGCGAATCCAGGGGTTGGTAGTGCGCACGTGCGCACCCAGGGTCTTGAGCAACTGGGTCAGTCCCAGGTAGGCGCGGTCGAAGTACGGCAAGTCCGGTGGTACATGTTGCAGGAACTGCACCGCCTGGCGTTGCTGCTCGGGCGTGCTTTTGGGATAGGGCGGGTACTGCGCAAAGTCGTAGACCGCCTGCGAGAACGGCAGACACTGCCAGGCATGCAAGTGCGCCAGGGCGGGCATGAGCTGGTAGCAAAAATCATGCACGCTGAGGGTGGGGTCAATCGTCCCCATGTCCACATACGCTCTTTGCATGCGCTGGGTATCCGGCGGGCTGCTCAGCAGTGCAGACCATAGGGTGGCCACGCTCTGACAAAACGCGGGCTCTAGCGCGCGCGTGCAGCCAAAATCGAGCAGGCCCAATTGGCCACCAGGAATGAACAAAAAATTGCCAGGGTGCGGGTCGGCTTGCAGGCGGTGCAATCCAAAGGCGCAGTGCATAAAGGTGTCGAACAACAACTGGCCATAGTGGTCGCGCTGCTGTTGGCTGGGCAGGGTTTGCAGCCACTCGTTCAGGTGCTCGCCTTGCAAGCGTTGCATGGTCAGTACGCGGCGTGTGCTTCGGTCTGCTATCGGTCGGGGAATGGTCAGTCCGGGCAAGCTCAGGTGCCGGCCAAACCAATGCAGGGCCTGCGCCTCGTGCAAGTAGTCCAGTTCCTCCGCCAGTTTGACTTCCACGTCTTGCATGACGCGCTCGATGATGTCGGCCTTGGGTAGCGTGTCCGAATGCCCGCCCAGGGTTTGCAACAGGCTGCGCAGCATACGCATGTCGCTGCCGATGGACGCTGCCATGCCGGGGTATTGCAGCTTGACGGCCACGGGCTCGCCGTTGGTGAGTGTGGCCGCATGTACCTGCCCCAGACTGGCGGCGGCAAAGGCTTGCGGCTCAAAGTGTTGGAACAGCGTGTGCGGGTCTTGGCCAAACTCCTGGCGCAGGACCTTGACGACCAGCGCGCGGTTCAGCGGCGTGACCTGGTAGTGGGCGCGGGCCAACTCCCGGCGCACGCCCTCGGGCAAAAAGCCCAACTCCATGCTCAGCAGTTGGGAAGCCTTCAGCGCAGTGCCTTTGAGTTGGTTGAGCGCGGCAAACAGAATGCGGCCCAACTCGGCCTCGTGGGCCGTGCGGGCCTGCGCCTGTTGATCGGCACTGCGGGTGAGGGATTGCGCTTTGTGGCCCAAGTGCGCCAAGCCTGCGCGCGCTACCGCCACGCCAGCAATGGCACTGCGCGACAGCCGCCCGGTGCTGGGCAGCTCGGACACTTTGCCGCTGTCCTTCTTAGCCATGTACCACCTGCGCAAGCATGCGCGGTACGATGAAGCTGTGCGCAGGGCCGACGATGGCCATGTAGAAGCGCCCCAGGCGGTTGTGGTTGTGCACCACGGTACTCAGCGAGACCACGGGCTTGCTGAGTACCGTGTGTTTGAGCAATGACAGTTGAACGCGTAAGTGCTTGTCGTCGTCAAACAGGATCACCTCGTCGCTTTGTAGATGCTGCAGGCAGAAGATGCCTACGCGGTCGCCCACTTGGTAGGCCTTGGCCGGCTTGCGATTGACCATGGTGGACAAGTTTCCCAAATGCTTGAGCCCCACCAGGCGCACAACCTGGTTGCGCATCGCCATCAGCGCGTTCATCCAGCCGGGAGTGCGCGCTACCATGTGCAGGTAAGTCTGTAGCGCATCCATGTCGGGCCACAGGTCGTCGAACTGATAGCAGTCGGCAAAATCGTTGCCGGGCAGTGACTGCGCGATACGGCTGCCGCTGGGGATGTCGCATAGCGTAGGCTTGTTCATCCGCGTGCTCCACCCAAGCCACTCAAACCACCCATTCCCCGGCGGGCCAGTTGCAGTAGGTCCAGCAGGCCACTGCCGTCATGCATGAGGCGCGCCATCTGGCTGCGGACCACAAAGCCGCCCAGTTCCAATAGCTTGTCCACCAGACCACTGCGCAGACCCAGCACCAGCACGCCCAGGCTCAGGTCCACCATTTGTGTGGTGTTGGCAAACTGCTCTGATTCATCGCGCAGCCAGTAGGCCATGACGCCAAATACATAGTCGGCCAGCAAACCGGCCAGGCTTGGCTTGAAGCCGCAGGGCACGATTTCCTTTGTGGCTTCAGCCTGCTCCAACATCTGGATGAAGGCTTGCTTTAACACCGTCTTACCGGGCAATTGCTCACCCAGCAATAGCATAGGTGCGCGCTCAATCAGACCGCGAGCCAAGCCGACAAATTCACGGTCTGCCAGCAAAATTTCTAACAGACTGTCGATCAGCAGTTGAATGCGTTCGTGCAGCGAAAAGTCTGCCTGCCCCGGCGTTTTGTTGGCCTGTGCCAGCGCATCCGCAATGGCTTGCTCGAAGTAGGCGGTGACCAACTTCTCTTTGGTGGGGAAGTATTTGTAAATGGTTGCATCGCCGATGTCGGCGGCGCGCGCGATCTGCTTCATGGTGGTGCCCTCAAACCCGTGCTGGGTCATCAGGTCTACCGCCGTCTGGATGATAAGACGGTGATTCTTGGCTTGTTGGGCTTTGGTGGTGCGCATGGGGTGTTGGAGTGGCGTGGTGGAGATTTATGCCCGGCTGTGGGTTGACGATGTGGCATCCGCCCGCAGTGCGAAGAATGTCCAGATGCCGCCTGCAAGGTCTGCCACGCCGAACAGCATTGTCATGGGGCGGGCAAGGCCCGTAAGCACAAAAATTGCGAAAGCAACAAAGACCGTGAACCGCGTGTATACGGATGCCACCATCAGTGGCTTGAACTCGTGGTTTGCAGCGACCCATGCGTAAACACCGATCATGAAGGCAATCAATCCAACCACGCGGATCCACACTTCCGATGTGGGCGGGATGTGCAGGAGGGTTAGCAGCAGGTTGGGCACTGTGGCGAGCAAGGTGCCAGCAATGAACAAGTAGACGGCGAACACCTTGGCGCTGAGTGCAGATTGGGACATGTCTTTTCCTATTAAAAAATGGGTGACCGAGGGCTTTGCAGCGCTCAGGTTCCCCCGAGCCAGGCGCACACGGCGATGGCCAATAAACCTGCCCAGCCGGGGTGGCGGGCTTTGGTACCGACGAACACCAGAATGGATGCAGCCAGTGCTGCTATGGCAAATGATGGCGCTTCATATCCGGTCAAGACCTGTGCGGCCGACGGCAAAGCCAGACGCCACAGCACGGCGCCTATGCACCATCCAAAAACCGTCACGATGTGCCAAGTGGCCCATAGGATACGGACATGCCCCTCGCCCAGCACATTGCCGCCGTTGGTGGGTATGAACCCGCGCTGGCGCATGCGGCCAAAGACCAGTATTTCGCCGAAAACGGAATGTACCAGCCCAACCACAAAGGCGATGACGGCTGCAGCGACAAAGTAGCCGTTCATGGAGTTCATGGCAGGAGGCCGTAGCCGGCTGCGATCAACATGGGTGCAACAACAAGCGGTGCCCAAAATGGCGATTTGGGAAAGGCTGCCAATCCCAGTACGGCGGTTGTCAGGGCGTAAGTGCCCAGAATGCGCAGCAGTGCCAAGTCACCCTGTGCCACGGCGTGTATGCCCACATGGCCAGCCAGCATCAGCAAGGGCCCGAAGATCAAAAACCAGAAGGCCGTGCGGCGCACTTCCGGCATGGCAAATTGGCCGACAAACCCGGCAGACACTGCATCCGCCAGTGGGCCTTTGAACTTCACCACACCAAAGATGATGTGGACGATTCCCAAACCAAACATGAACCATGCTGCTGCGTCTGCCATGTTCGCTCTCCATTAAGTAAACTTACTGTCTAATAAAATGGATTATATCGCAATATATTCAATAGTTAAAGTCTTTTAATACGATGAACGCCCTTGAAGCTTGGAACGAGGGATGGCTGCAAATCGGGCCCCCGCAAACCCAATGTGCGGGGTAGGGTCACAACAAATCTTCGGACGCGAGGGGAGTAAGCTGCAACTACAAGCTGTTGCAGTGCTGCCAACTCGGTTTGTGCAGTCGCTACGATCGCCCTTGCGGGCTCCCTTGGTGGGCGCGAAGTGACGATGCCTTGTCTAGGGTTTCCACCATGGGGCCGGATGCCCGGATGGCGCCAATCCGGTCGATACTGCACGCCTCAAAAGTGGATGCCTGCCGGGCTGGTGCGAACCAGCACGGGCATCTTTAATCTTAAAAATACATTAGGGCAAGGGCACATTTCATGACAGGCTTCTCTCAATACACAAGAATTATTTGCGTAGGCTTTGCGCTGGCATTCGGACTGCAGGGGTGCGGAGGCGGCAATAGCGGCGGTCACCAATACGATATTCCAGTCCCGCCACCGGCGGCAGTCAATCCTGTTGGTGAAACCCGCGTTGACAGTATCAAGTCGGTCCAGGCAGACACCACTTACAACCTGCGCATCTACCTGCCCAATGGTTACGACGCTACCAAGACCTACCCCATCATTTACGCACTGGATGGTGATACCAATTTCACCACCATCGCGGGGCAAATGGATAAATTGCAGATCAAGGCGATCGTGGTTGCGGTCGGACGCAATGACCTGCGAACCCGCGACTACAACCTGCCGGGCGCCTATACCTATTACAAGTTTTTGACGCTGGATTTGATTCCCTATATCGAAGGCCAATACAAGGTGGCAGCTGGCAAACGCACGCTGGAGGGCCACTCGTTCGGTGGCATGTTTGTGGGCATGGCGTTGTTTCTGGACCGTAAAGGAGGGCGCTACTTCAACAACTTTGTAGCGCAAGAGGGCACCTACGATATCGACGCCACCACCACCAGCACCATCGCACAACTGGAGCAACAGGTGTTTGACAGCAGTGGCGGCCAAATGCCCGTGACCGTTATTTTGTCAGACTCGTTGCAGCAGTATTTTCTGATGAGTCGCGGCTTCAACGACAAGCTCAAAGGCAGAAATTACCAGGGCTTGACGCTGAAGCTGATGGAGTACAACCAGCCACACGGCGGCATGTTCACGGACTCTTTGACCGATTCGCTGCGCATCCTGTTTCCGTGAGAGCAGGCGCGCGGTTCAGGTCAGCTGAGATCGGGTCAGCTCAGACGGGAGCCCACACCACCGGTTTGTGCTGCGCCAACCAGCCTTCGTACTGACTGGCATAGGCCTCCTCCACGTGCATGCGCTTGACCTTGAGCGTGGGGGTTACAAAACCGTTTTCCGGGGACCAGGCCGTGCTGATGGCGGCCAGGCAATCCAGCTTTTCATGTGGCTCCAGTTTGGCGTTGACCGCCGCAAGGTGTTTGGCCAGCGATTCCGTCAGGCTTGCCCGTGCATCGGTTGAGGCACAGCGTTTGACGGCATCCTGCGACAGCATGACCAAGCCCAGCGGCTGCGGGAAGTTGGCGCCGGTGACGGCGCAGGCCTCGATGTCCGGGTGCAGTACCAGCAAATCCTCGATCGGCGCGGGCGCAACGTATTTGCCTTTGCTGGTTTTGAAAATGTCTTTGACCCGGCCCGTGATACTGAGGTAGCCCTGCGCATCAATCTGGCCCTTGTCTCCCGTGCGCAACCAGCCGTCTTCGGTCATGGCGTCGGCCGTGGCTTGAGGGTCTTTGTAATAGCCCTGCATCAGCGAGCCGCTGCGCATTTGGATCTCTCCAGTGTCGGGGGCAATGCGGCTTTCGATGCCATCGTAAGGTAGCCCTACGGAGCCTACCTGGTGCGAGCCCGGCAGCGTGGCGTGTGACACGCCGCAGTTCTCGGTCATGCCATAGACCTCGATCAAATCCAGGCCCAACTTGCGGTACCACTGCAGCACGTCAGGTGGCATGGGCGCGGCCCCTCCGGCGGCCAGGCGGCATTGGTCCAGTCCAAGGCCCTTGAGTACCTTGCGCCGCACCAAGCCGCCGATCAGCGGAATGCCCAGCAGGCGTTTGAGCTTGTCGGCCGGCATCTTGGAGAACACACCTTGCTGGAACTTGACCCACAGCCGCGGCACCGAGAAAAAGATGGTGGGCCGTGCCCGTTGCAAATCCTGCACAAAGGTGTCCAGCGATTCTGCAAAAAAGATGTGGCCGCCAAAGCGCAGCGCGCCTTGCTCGATCAGCATGCGCTCGGCCACATGGGCCAGGGGCAGGTAGGAGATGTAGCGCTCGTTCTCGCCCATCCATACGCGGCGTGTGGCGGTGTTCAGACCCCAGGCCATCGCGCGAAAGGTTTGCACCACGCCCTTGGGTTTGCCGGTGGTGCCCGAGGTGTAGATGATGGTGCACATGGCATCCATTTGCGGAGAGAGTGTGCCGGCAAGGGGAGCGTTCTTTGCCAGCAGGTCCGTCCACAACAGGGCGTTGATGACAGGCGCCAAGGGCATAGCGATCAGCGGTACATCGGCGGGCACGCCAGTCAGCAAATTGCTCACCTCATCCATCTTGCCGACGAAGCAAGCTTTTGCCTCGCTGTGCTTCAAGATGTAGCCTAGCGCCTCGCCGTTGAAGGTGGGGTAAATGGGGACCGAGACATAGCCTGCCATCAGTATGGCCAGGTCGGCCAGTATCCAGTGCGCGCTGTTCTTGCCGATGATGGCAACACGGCTGCCCTCGGGCCAACCATGAGACTGGAGCCAGGTCGCCATCCGGCGGGCCTGGTCTGCGGCGTCGCGCCAGGTGATGTCCAACACCTGGCCCGCGCCCATGGGTTGGGTCATGAATACCTGATCGCCACGCTCGCGCTCCCAGCGGTAAAGGCTTTGCAAGGGCAGGTCGCTGGGCGAAACGGTCACGGGTTCGGTCATGGAGTTTCCTGATGGAGAAGCGCAAAAAAAGTGAGCAAGACGAGTCCATTCTGTGAGGCACAACGGGCACTGGCAATGGTGTTGACCCTAGGTTACGCGCGGCGTGAACGCGGTGTTTCCCCCAATAGCCACAATATGGTGGGCGGCCTTGGGTTCGGTTGAAAGGTTTGGAGCGACAATCGTTTCCCCTATTTCTCATTTGGTTTGCTTCAGGCTTACGTTTAGACACCATGTCCGCTACGACTACTTTCTCGGTTCGACCCGCCACTTTGCGCGATGCCAAAAGCATCACCGAACTCCACAACGCCACCGTGTGCGAGGCGTTCAAGTCGGCCACACCCAATGCGCCCGTGCCCGTGGCCGCACTGGAAAAGAACCAAGCCTACTGGCGCGAAGCCATTGAATACGCAGAACCCCAGGTGCACGTTGCACTGGACGGCGACACGATCGTGGGCTTTGTCGGCTTTGACCGTTCACGTGACAAGGGAACACCGCAGACCATGGGTGAAATCTGGTCCATCTATGTGGCCTCCAGCCATATGGGACAAGGCGCCGGACTGGCCCTGTGGGATGCCGCGCGTGAGGGGCTGATGGAGGAGGGTTGCACCCATGTCACGGTGTGGATTCCGATTGCCAATGACCGCGCACTGCGCTTCCATGAACTGGCGGGCTTCAAGCGCGAGCCCAGCAGCGCCAAGACTGTGCCGATTGGCACGGCACGGGTTGAAGAGATTCGGTTGAAGCGGGCTCTGAGCTAAATTAGCTGTTTTGCGGAGCACTTCGGTGCAATACTTGGCTCATCACTTCAGAAAGGTATTTATGGCCGGTTCGTCCCATCAGCGCCGCAGCACTTTTACGGTTCGGTTTGTGGCCATTGGCCTGTGCTGCACGGCGCTGGCGCTTGCTGGCGGGTCTGTCTATGCAAAGACGGCCAAGGCGGGAGCCAAAAACGCTGCCAATGCCAGCTTCGACGTGGACACGTTCAACAGTGCCAGCGATAGCCCGCTGTTGCGCGTGGGTAGCAAGGGTGCAGCAGTCGTGCGCGCGCAGGTTCTGCTAGACCGTGCCTGGTTTTCCTGCGGCGAGATCGACGGGAGATATGCCGCGAACATGCAGCGCATGGTCAAAGCCTACCAGTCGGCGCGCGACCTCAAGGTCACCGGCACGGTAACGGCAGAGACCTGGACGGCGCTGCGCGAAGACGCTACGCCATTGTTAACCCGTTACACGGTGACCGACAAAGATATGGCCGGCCCGTTCGAGAAGACACCCGCCGACATGAACGAGCGGGCCAAGATGAAAGCCCTCGTATATGAGTCGATAGAAGAGGCCCTGTCCGAAAGATTCCATACCAGCATTGCGTACCTCAAGCAGCTCAACGGCGGCCGCAAGATCGAGTCCGGTCAGGAGATCGTGGTGCCCAACACACAGGGCACCAGCACGCCGGTCAAGGCGGCATCCATCCAGATCGACAAGACCGAACGGGTGCTGTACGTGCTGGGTGCCAACAAACGCCCGGTTGCGGGGTTCCCGATCAGTATCGGCAACGAGAAAAACGACCCGTTGCCCATCGGAATAATGTCGATCAAAAACGAAGTCAAAAACCCAACGTTTACCTACGATCCCAAGCTATTGAAGACAGCCCCAAAAACCGCCGAAAAGGTGGACATCGCGGCAGGCCCCAACAATCCCGTGGGCAGCATCTGGATGGGTTTGACCAAACCGCACTGGGGCATTCACGGCACGCCCAACCCGTCCAACGTGGGCCATTCAGAAACCAATGGTTGCATCCACATGACCAACTGGGACGCTGAACGCCTGTCCACACTGGCCAAGGCGGGGTTCAAGGTTGACGTCAAGCTGTGACAAAAACCCGGCCTTCCCGTCGCTGGCCTCAGTTGCTGGCCTTTGGCGCAATGCTGGCCATCGCGGCCGGTGCGGTGATCGCAGCCTTGTATAGGCCCGCGGGTACCCCACCGACTACACCGCCAGCAAGTTTGCAGGTAGCTGAATCTGTGGCGCTTGCGCGTCCACCTGCCGCCACAGCCCAGCCCGCGTCTCTCAGCGACACAACCCCCGTTGCACGCCTGATACCGCCGCTCGCCTCAGACCTCGCGCGCCTGCGTGAGCGCGGTTTCGCCATCCCGGTATCCGGCGTCAGTGCCGCGCAGCTTAACGACAACTACTTGCAAGAGCGCGCTGGTGGTGTGGCCCATGAGGCGCTGGACATCATGGCGCCACGTGGCACACCGGTTGTGGCGGTCGAGGAGGGCCGCATCGCCAAACTGTTTTTGAGCAAACCGGGCGGCATCACGCTGTACCAGTTCGATCCCTCCAGCACCTACACCTACTACTACGCCCACCTTGACGGCTATGCTGACGGTATCGTCGAAGGCGGCAAACTCAGCAAAGGCCAGGTCATCGGGTATGTCGGCAGCTCCGGCAACGCGTCTCCCGACGCGCCGCACCTGCACTTCGCAATTTTCAAGCTCGGCGCCGAAAAGCAGTGGTGGCGCGGGACGCCTATCAACCCATTTTTGGTCTGGCGCGACGCAAGGCCTTGAGTAAAATCGGCCGCAAGCCCTCGTGGATTGTGCGTGAGCAGCTACTAAAACGATAGCGTTATGTTGGTGGAGGACAACGCTCCACGGCGCGACGATTCGGTCGGTCTCCCATGGATTCAGGTCTTTCTCACGACCGCACTGCCGATCGAATAACCCGCACCAAACGAGCAAATGACGCCCACATCACCCGCCTCGAAGTCCGACTTATGGCGGTGAAAGGCGATGATGGAGCCGGCCGAGGCGGTATTGGCGAACTCATCCAGAATCACCGGTGCTTCTGTCAGTGTGGCGTCACGGCCCAGCAGCTTGCGGGTGATGAATTGGTTCATCGCCAGGTTGGCCTGGTGCAACCAAAAGCGGCGCACTTGGGCCGGGGTCATGTCGTGCGATTGCAAATGGCTGGCCATGTGCTCGGCCGCCATGGGGCAGACTTCTTTGAATACCCTGCGGCCTTCCTGTTTGAACAACTGGTCGCGGTCTTCCGGGTCGCGGTCTTCCGTTCGCGACATGAAGCCCGCGTTGTTGCGGATCGCGTTGGAAAACGTGGTCTGCAAGCGGGTGCCCAAAATCTCGAACGCGCCAGCGGGCGCCAAATCCAACCGTTCCACCAATATGGCGGTGCACACATCGCCAAAGATGAAGTGGCAATCCCGGTCCATCCAAGCCAGGTGGGCCGATGTGATTTCGGGGTTGACCACCAATATGGCGCGGGCTGATCCGGTGCGCACCGCGTTGTAGGCCATCTCCAGCGCAAAGGTGGCAGACGAGCAGGCCACATTCATGTCAAACGCATAGCCGTTGATCCCCAGCGCAGTCTGGATCTCCACGCCCATGGCCGGGTAGGCGCGTTGCATATTGGCGGCGGCGCAATACACGCCGTCTACATCAGCATCCGTCTTGCCAGCGTTGGCCAGCGCATCTTGCGCCGCCTTGACGGCGATCTCGGCCATCATGGAAATTTCAGTATCCGGGCGGGCCTTGAACTCCGGGCGCATGCGCCGGGGGTCCAGCACGCCGGACTTGTTCATCACATAGCGGCGCTTGATGCCCGAGGCTTTTTCGATGAACTCGACATTGGAATCGGTGATGGCGGTGCGGGTGCCGGCTGCAATCTCGTTGGCGTATTTGGCGTTTTCGATTGCGGCGTAGGCATTGAAGGCGACCACCAACTCCTCATTGGTAATGACTTCGGGCGGCGTAAAGATGCCTGTGCTGCTGATGGCGACGCGGTGCATAGTAAGGAATTTCTGTAAGGGTTTGTATCGGCACATCCGATGTCGCGGTGATTATGCGCCGGGTTTGCGCGCACCTTGACCAGTCCCCGGCGTTACAAGCCAAGGGGAAACCCGAGCGAGAATGAAGCTAACCGCATTCAATTCAAATTTAGGAGACTCTCTATGTCAAAGTTTCGAGCCTGGGCCGCCACAAGCGCGGGCAGCCCATTGGAGCGGCTGGATTACGACGCTGGTGAACTGCACCCCGAAGACGTAGAGATTGCCGTCGAATACTGCGGCGTTTGCCACTCCGACTTGGCCATGGTCGATAGCGAATGGTTCCCCGCCACCTACCCGCTGGTGCCCGGCCATGAAATCGTCGGCACGATCGTTGCCGTGGGTGCCCAGGTCAAGGGCCGCACCGTGGGGCAGCGCGTGGGCGTTGGCTGGCATAGCAAGAGTTGCTGCCACTGCAACTTCTGTATGGGTGGCGAGCAAAACCTGTGTGCCAAACGCCAGCCCACCATCGTCGGTCGCCACGGTGGTTTTGCCGACAAGGTGCGCGCGCACTGGGGCTGGAGTCTGCCCATTCCCGAAGGCGTTGACCCTTCCAGCGCAGGACCCTTGATGTGCGGTGGCGGCACTGCCTTCCTGCCTTTTGTCATCCATGGCATCAAACCCACCGACAAGGTTGGTGTGGTTGGCATCGGCGGCCTCGGCCACCTGGCCGTCAAGTTCGCCCACGCCTGGGGCTGCGAGGTTACCGCCTTCACATCGTCCCCCGCCAAACGTGAACAAGCGCTTTTGCTGGGAGCGCACCAGACGGTCAGCAGCGTGGATGTCAATGAACTCAAGGCCATCGCCGGCACGCTGGACTTTCTGCTGGTCACCGTGGGCGCGAGCCTGGAGTGGGACGCGCTGATCAACACCTTGGCCCCCAAGGGTCGCCTGCATATGGTGGGCGTGGTGACCGAAGCCATGAAGCTGCGCACGGGCGGACTGCTGTCGTGGCAGCGCAGCATCTCGGCATCGCCCACACCTTCACCCTCGGTGCTGACCAAGATGATGGAGTTTTGCGCCCGCCACGACATAGCGCCGCAGGTCGAGCATTTCCCTATGAGCAAGATGAATGAGGCGCTGGACCACCTGCGCTCGGGGAAGGCACGCTACCGGGTGGTGCTGGATGCGGATTTCACCTGACCATTTGATTAAATCTGGCGCTAGCCCCTTTGGAATGGGCTTATAGCGCTATCTATTTGGTAGTGCTTGGGTTGAGTTTCGGCGTTTGACCAGCCTGTGCTACACCGGCGTGCAACGCTGAAGCCGACCTATGCGGGCGGCGCAAATTGCGGGAATGCGCGGTCGCGATACGCAAGCTCCGGTGGTGAGCTCCTTTTGCGGAGAATGAACCCGCTCGACCCACCATAGACGGTGCTCTGACTCCATTTGGCCAGCGCATTCACTCCTTGTGCTGCCGCTGTGCTCGCCGCAACACGGTGCTCCGCTAGTCAGAAATTCCTCCGTCTCGAACCGACTCGACGCAGCCCACAACTCACTAAAGGGAGTAGCAATAGAAAAAGATGTTGCAGACAATTCGTTTGGCATTGCAACTGATCGCAATGCAAAGACCAAAGGAATTGCTATCCATGCAACCAAATCTATTTCGCGGAAAAATACTCATAACAAACCTGTGCGGCGTGCTGCTCACCTTTGCGTCTTCGGCATTTGCGGCCGATCAGGCGAGTCCGACCACTGGGCTGTCGCTCAGTCAGTCCGTGGTTCGACTGGATAGCGGGGTATCGCTGGCCAAGATTCGCCAGTTGCCGCCGGACACCCTGTTGCAGACTAAGGGCGGTCGACAGGTGCGGGTCGATCAGTTCGTCAAGTTGACCGATGCCCTCGGTAGCTTGAAAGGCAAGCAGGCCAGCACGCAAAGAACGGACATGAAGTTTTCAAGGCCGACCGCCGTGGCTACCGTGCAAATCAAGCCCGGCGCAGACCTGAAGGCCATCGCGCAAATGCCGCCTGGCACGGTCTTGGAACTGCAGCGCCGCAACGGTAGCCCCGTCAAACTCACCGTGGCTGACCTTAAGCGTCTGGCAGCATTCGAGCAGAGAAGGTCGGGTAGAAACCTGCTTGCAAGCCGATCCGCAGCACCCAGTCGCAGCGGCCCCGCTATCACGATCAACAGCACCAGCGACCTGAAACTCCTGAAAGGAAAGCCTGATTCGACCGTGCTCGAGAGCCCCGATCACAAGCGCATCACGCTGGGCGAACTGAAAGCAGCATTCCCCGCAACCAACCGCGCTGGCCAGAAGTGATTGTGAAAAAGACCATGAAACTCTCACGCCTCCTCAAAGTACAGTTTTACGCCCTCTTGGCAGTGCTGCACATCGGGCTTTGCCTGCCGACCAACGCTCACGCTGGGGGCGCTGAAGATGCGGTCACATTGATAAGCACACTGCTTGCGCCTGCTGTCAACCAATACATCGCGCCTGTCGACCTCACCTGGACGCCGGCGATTGTGAAGGCCAGCCAAACCTGCAGCTTCGCCTCTGACATCGCAATTGCGCAGTGCGCCGAACAGCTTGTGGACAGTGGCGCACTGCCCACGAGCGATGCAGCCCAAATCGTAAGTGTGTTGGATATTTACATCGACATCTCCGGAGGCGACATCATAGAACTCATTGGCGACTTGACGAAACTGGTTGTCGGTTCGCCCGAGTCGGCTATCTGCGCGGCCATTGCCATCGTCGCTGACGGATTCCCCGTCTGCGACGTGGTCAAGGAGTTGTATGAAGTGGGCAAGGCTGCGTATGACGAGGCGAAAGAGCTCTACGACGACGCTGAATCGTTTATCTCATCCATCCCCGGTGGCAAAGCACTATTGAGTCTTCTCCACGGAGGAGAAAAAGCAGTCGGCAAGGCCGCTGGGGCGATTTGTGACGGCATCGCCAGTGTGTTCGGTGGCAAGTGCACGAGCGACGACGAACCGCCGCCTCCGCCGCCGCCCCCCCCAAAAGCGTACGACGTGATTGAGCTCGCCTTTACGACGCAGCCATGGACCAAAGCGGGGCTCACCGCGAGGATGTCACCGTCTGAATCGGTATGGACAAAACACCTGCAGGCCGCGCGCGATGGCTTCGCTAAAACTCCGGAGTTTGCGCCGGTGGTCAACGACCAGGCCCAGTGGGACAAGCTGGTTGCAAAACACATAGGCGCATTCAGGGAGGAATGGAAAATACAAATCAAGGCGCTTGATGACCAAGATCCCCATACAGCCGGCAATAGCGCTTTCGCTTCACAATATGTCGAATCCCCAGCGGGAGTCGCCTTCAAGGCCAAGATGTTTGACGCCGCTACAGTGGAAGAGCGCAAGGCACTGCGCGCCGCACAGATGCCGAAGTGTGAAGCTGCAGACATCAAAATGAAGCCGATCGTCTTTTGGAACGAAGCCAATCCAAGTGACCTGTATTACGGTGCACCCTACTACGTCTGTGCGATAGCGCTTGACAAGTTGGGCGACGACAGCGCCTGGAAGGCGAAGCAAGAATTTCTGAAAAAGAAGGAGGATTTAATCAAAGCTGGCTGCGTGCTGGACCCACAAACAGCAGGAAAACTATTTTGTAGCGAGGTCGAGTTGGCAAACAAGTGCGCCGCCCTCTTTTCCAACTGGGAAACCATGTGCAGTTACCCCGGCTGGCAAACCGATAAATCAATTCCCGGCCTGCTGCAAAGCGTAGGCGATCCAAAGAACCGGTGCAAGGCCGATCCATCAGCGGGCGTGGTGTGTACACGCGACGTGGCGGTGAACAAGATATGCGGCGGCGTGAACAGCAAATTCGCGGCTAGGAAGTTCAAGCCGAATCTGCCATGCAAACTGTCGCGTGACGCGCAGTACCAGGGACTGGTCAATGCCACCATCGCGGCTTTGCAAACGTTGAAGGACAACTACAAGCCAGTCAAGCCAGTCAAGGTAGAACATGCCAACGGACAAAACCCGAAGCTGAGTGTTCATACGGAGCTATCGCTCGTATTTCCCTTCGTCATTGATGAAGCCGATCCGCTCGTAATTTTTGCCAGCTTTCCGAACGATGAGAACGGTAAGACGCTATTGAGCATCGCTGAAAAAACAGTCGTTTCGCACACCAAACTGGCCCAAGCGACGAGGAGTGATACCGACGATGAAAACGACGGCGTGAACATACCTTCCTACATTCTTGGATTCCGGTCGGAGATACTTTCCAGGCCCGCTGACGGCGTCGAGGTGATAAAGGCGAAGCTAAAAGACTTGAAGGTGGAAGCCAAACCCGGCGTGCCGGGTGGCCCGCAGGAGTTGTTGGATAGGAAGAGTAATCCACTGGTCAACCAGGCATTGCAGGGTGCCGATAAATCGCAAGCACCTTCGGGCATGGCCACCACGCCAGGGTCCGTGGGCATGCACGCCGTGGCTCCGGCAGGCGGACCGGCAATGTCCAATTCGGCCGTGGCAGGCAAGTTGGAAGTTACAGGAAGCAAGGTCGAGCTGCCCGGCGCCGCACCGGCGATGCCGGGCGGTGCGATGGAGGGCAAGACGCAGCAAGTCCAGAGCCTGGCCAATAGCGACGTTCTCAAAGTCCTGTTGGATAGTGGTTGCCACCTGACCCAAGCCAAACCGGGGGAATTTGCCTGTCCGCCCGCTGGTCTCGCTGTCTGCCAGGCGGAGATGAGCAAAGCGCCCGGCCTCAGTTGTATTGCCCTGCCTGGCGCCCCGACGCGCCCAACTGCAGGTGGCGCGCTGCCTGCCTTAACCGCAGCGCCGGGGGTCACGCCAAAAGGAACGCCACCGGTTGCAACCATCCCCGCACCATCACCCTACAACGCCCTCGCCAAGGCTCAGGAGTATGGAGTGCCCTGGCTCAACCAGTGCGCGGATAACCCCTGTCGTCAGGCGGTGCCGCACATTGCCATGCTGCGGGCAGAGGAAGAAGCAAAGGCGGTGGCCGACGGGACCTTCAATCCGGCAGACGCCAAAACTGCAACGTCTTTCCTCGCGCACATGACAGCAAAATACGACCCACTATTCAAGGCTGAGACTTCTGCCTCAAGCCAGCGCGCCAAAGTCGTACCGGCTGTTGTGAGTCCTGCGGCGCCTCTACGACCGCCGAGCGCGGTTCCTCCGAAGAAGAACTAAGACTGCGCACAAGGGGTCGGTGTCCAAAGGCAACTCTTTGGCTGAGCTTGGCAAAGAGGGTGTGTCCCCGCTCCTTGCCATGTTCAAGCCTGCTTCCGGCGAGACGCCCGACGGGTCTTGACAACTGTTCATAGACTTTAGAATCGCAGCTTCGTGATTGGCAACTGTACCCACAATGCGTTCTTCATTTCTGCCTGTTTGTCTTCTCTTGGCTGCAGTTTGTGCACGTGCTGCCGAACCCATCACCAACTTCAATGTAGTGCTGCTGCAGCCTAGCGCCGTCATGGAGAAGCGGGTGGCCAGCATCGACGCGATGGCCGACTACATCAAGGCGGTGGAGGCCGCATCCCGCGAAGCCGTGGTCGCCAGTGGTGCTACGCAAGCTGTTGGAGGTTTTATTGTGCTGGCTGTAAAGCCGGGGCAGAAGTCCCACGTGTGGCTGGACTTTGACGCCTTGCTGGACCTGAAAATGCGCAAGCTCATCACCCAAGGCGTCAATGCGATCAAGCCGTTTGAGGTGACTGAAGGCCCGGTGGTGTTTGCGTTGAAAGTAGCAACCTGGGATGGTAAGGAGTCTAAACGTGTGGCACCTTCGCCGTCAGAGTGGAAAATGGCGACGCAGAATGGGAAGCCGTTGGAGATTGGACGGCTGGTTGAAAAGGTTTGGAACCGCCAGCGGTGATGGCTTGGAAGGACACGTCGGCCACCTGAGAGATAGACACGGTCAGCCACATTGCGACTGCACTGGATCGGACTGCAATGGAGTCCTGTCGAAGTTCACGCGCTGCAGAACCAGTGCAATCCACTCGGCCCAACAATTGTCATACATCGGTCACCCACGGCGCTGCTAAAAAGTTGCATACTGTGCTTCCCCACTAATTGTTTAGCAGGAGACTTTTATGAGCACACAGGAAATTGCAAATGCCTTTTTTGGGCTTTGCGCAGAGGGTAAGTTCGAAGAGGCCGGTCGCGCTTACTGGTCAAGCGATATCGTTTCGATCGAGGCCGTGGACGGGCCGATGGCAAAGGTGACTGGCCGCGAAGCAGTGGAAGCAAAGGGAGCGTGGTGGTATGCCAGCCATGAGATTCACAGCATCAAGGTCGAGGGCCCCTACGTCAACGGCAACCAGTTTACGGTGCGGTTCACTATGGACGTGACCCCCAAAGATGGTCAGCGCCTCACCATGGACGAACACGGTCTGTACACGGTTAGTGACGGAAAGATTGTGGAAGAACGGTTTTTTTACGGCTCACATCTAGCCGCCTGACAATTGCCCGGGCTTGACGGCGATGGTGCAGCCTTCGTGGCTGAACGGTTGTTGCATTGTATCGGGCGGACGCCCCCTGCATGAGCCGGTAGACAATCGACCATGCATATCTTCAAATACACCACGCACGACCACAATCGCTTCACCACCTTAGTGCCCCAATCGATGTGTTGAATGTGGCGGGGGAAGCATGGTGTTTTACCTCCCCCATTCGCCACTATGAATGTCAAACTGGCCCTGTATTCCAGATGGTCGAATGTTTTTTTACCAGCTTTGGAAACGCCCCGGCATGCAGAGACTCCAGCGTAGACAGCGCGAACAAGACCTCGGCCGGAAAACCCTCGCGCGGGGCGCCTCTTTTGTAGACCAGCAGCTCGTCCATCAGCTCATTGAACTCGGGGTGCCCCCAAAATAATTTGAGCTTTGCCGCGATAGAAGGGAAAGCCGCATGGACCAACTTGTAGTCGCCGATTTTTTCAATCATGTGGGGTCTCCATTCAACCAACAAGACTGCAGTTTGAACCGATGCCTGTGCCGCACAATCCCGTGCGCTACTTCATTGCATGAACCAGCCGTGGCTAACGACCAAAGACTGTCCGGTGAGCGCGTTCGAGTTGAACCCCGCAAACAGCAATGCGATTTCGGCCACATCTTGCACCGTGGTGAACTCACCGTCCACCGTTTCTTTCAGCATGACTTTTTTAATGACATCGTCTGCGCTGATACCCAGCGCCGCTGCCTGCTCGGGTATTTGCTTCTCAACCAATGGCGTGCGCACGAAGCCAGGGCAAATCACATTGGCACGGATGCCGTGGGTGCCACCTTCTTTGGCGACGGTTTTGCAAAGCCCGATCAACCCGTGTTTGGCTGTTACGTAGGCTGACTTCAACACGGAGGCTTCCTTGGAGTGCACGGATCCCATGTAAATGATGCTGCCGCCCTTGCCCGAT
>JANXVI010000124.1 GCA_025351745.1 Rhodoferax sp. | reverse complement strand
TGGCCTATCTGGCCAGCGACGCAGCGAGCTACATCACGGGTGAGATTGTCATTGTGGATGGCGGGCGCATGACGCTGAATTACACGGTGGCGGTTTGATGGCTGGTTGCTGTGATGGCGACAAGTCTTGAGCAAAGTGCCCTTTTCATCAATCACATTTGCTGTTGAAAACGCTGCGTTATTGACAGGGACTGTACGAGCTGGCGGGCCTAATATGCTGGATTGCGGCGGATTTTGATATCAATAACTGTCAGCTAATTCTTGACGAATGCGAGGGGCGACTTTTAGGGTTGCTAGGTATTGGAAATGCGTAGGTCGTTTTTAACGCTTGTGCGGCAGGTATTGGCTAATAGGAGACATAGATCAAAACCCGACCGCTGTCTGTTTTGGCCAGGAGCTCCCATTCGCGAATGTCAGCTTCATGATCGCCAAATTTTGTTTCAAGCGGCAAATTTACGCGGTTTGAGCGGGGACTGACATCTACCGGCGCAATGAATTCAATCGTCAATCATGACTACCCAGGGTCCTCCCTGTAACGACTAGCACTGAGGTCAAAGTGCATGCGCAGCGTCCGGCCAAACCCTATGGGCGGGCGTTCGTTGCCTGTCCTGGGGTAGTGCGGCCCAATCACCTCTCACAGCGCTGCCAAAGGAACGATGGCCTCCATGGTGGACAGAAACTCCATCTCGGCGCGTGGGCTTGCGGTACTGTTCGTAGCCCGATTGGTTGGCTGCCATGGCAAGTGTCTGTTGTTTCATCGCGAGTAACGCATCGCACCAGAGGGCCGTGGACCCGAATCAGCGTTGCCCTCAGCCATGCAGGCGTAGCATCTGAACGGTCGCCCATCAACCGGCTACAAAAACTGAGCTAATCGCCCCGGCAGCTCTGCTACCGTTATGCATTCGAACGCCTTGTCGCGGATCGGCGTGAGGGCGCGGTCGCGACGCAAGTGGTCGAGCAGTGCCTGACGGAACTGGCGCAACAGGCGCTGGTGCGTCTTGCGCTCGCCGGCGTGCATGGCGTCATTGCCACCCTTTTCATCGTATTCTTCGCGCGGCGACTGCAGATGCTTGAGCAGGCGCGGCGAACGGCGCAGCGCATAGACGGTGCTTGGCACGTCGATCAACAACGGCCCCACATGCTTGACGGCCAGCCCGCGGATGTCGGACTCGGCGAGCTTTAGCTCGGTGGACTCGAGTGAGTGACCCAACGACTCTACCAGCGCCTGCAGCTCTTCCATTTGCTGCTGCGCTGTGATCTCCAGATCCGCCGGCAGCACGGTCAACAGTTTCTTGAAACGACCGCCTGAGCGAGCCAGGTAGCCGTTGCCGTCGCGCAGCACGCGGTGCACGAAGTTGTCGTAGTAGCCCGCTGCCAGGCCGGCAGCGGCCGAGATGTCGATCACGGCCGCACCGTCGTAGTAGCCAGAGACAGCATTATCCGCAAAGTTCTGCCGGTTCTTCGGGTCCAGGTAGGCGGCAAATGGCCCCTGCAATGTGGCGGTGATGGCTGCGAGGTCGGCGTAGTCCACCTGGTGCACGCGGTCGTGCGAA
Source organism: Rhodoferax sp. (assembly GCA_025351745.1). Lineage (GTDB taxonomy): Bacteria > Pseudomonadota > Gammaproteobacteria > Burkholderiales > Burkholderiaceae_C > Allorhodoferax. The sequence goes on along the minus strand of JANXVI010000124.1, from coordinate 1,024 downwards.
ACGTAAAACGGCGACGGATGCGGTGTGCTGCTCATGAGCACGAAGGGCAGGCCCAGCGCATGCACCAGCGCCAGCTCATACATCACGTTGGGCGACGGCGCCACGGTGCCGACGCGCGCGCTCAGGTCAAGCACTACCATGTCGGCCTTGTCGAGCTCGCGGAACACTTCGTTGGCGATGCGGTTGCCCTGCAAGTGCTCGGGCGCCGTCACGCTGAAGCTGCGATAGCCGCAATTGCGCAACCGTTCGGTGAAGTCGAGCTGGCTGAGCAGAGCCTCCAGTGCGGCCTTTATGCGCACGCAGTGCTGCGCCTCAAGCGCGGTGCCTGCGCCCATGGGGCCAAGCACCATCACGTCGAGGTTGCCGTCATTCATCGGGTGGAGCATGGTGTGCTGGTCTTATTGAACCGTGATGTGTAGCTGGGGATTGTGCCTTCGGCGGTGGGTGCCGTGAGGGTGCGGATAATACCTGAGGTCAGTAGTTCACACCACATACACCTGAAAGTTGCTGTCTATGAGATTCGTCGCCTGGGTAAAGAAGCGTGAAAAAGCCATTGCGCCGAGCCTGCTGGCCGCTGCCGTCGTGTTGTGGGTGATAGCTGTGGGCTGGCATGTGCTGGGCTTGGAGGTGCCGCTGCTGTCGCTGGACGCGGCCAAGGAAGTCTACAAGTTCGGCCTCGGTGGCGAGACCGACAAGCCGCTTGACGACTCGCTACTGCATCTGGCTTCGCTGCTAGGCAAGGGGGGTGCCGTTCTGGCGGCCATCTATGCCTACCTGAAGGTGCTGGACATCGGGCTGGACCGGTTGGCCCTGCGCTTTTTATACCGCGACCACGTGATCATCGTCGGTCTAGGCGAGAAGGCTCGCCGCCTGGCCACCAACTTCCAGGCCGGAGGACGCCGCGTCGCGCTCATCGAGCGCAACGACAGCCATCCCATTGCGCCGATTTTGCGCGCTCAAGGCGTAGCCGTGGTGCATGGTGACGGACTGGACCGCGAGACGCTGCACCAGGCGGCCATCCAGC
>JANXVI010000114.1 GCA_025351745.1 Rhodoferax sp. | reverse complement strand
CGCAGCACGCTGGCGGACCAACAGGAAGTGGCCGTCACCATCTACAACGAGAACCTGGCCCTGATCAAAGACCAGCGCAAGCTGCAGCTCAAGCGGGGCGCGTCCAGCCTGGCCTTTCGCGATGTCAGCGCCCGCATGCGGCCCGAGACGGCGCTGTTGCGCAGTACCAATGCGCCGGGGAGCGTATCGGTCCTGGAGCAAAATTTCGACTTTGACCTGCTGACCCCACAAAAACTGCTGGAGAAATATGTAGGCCGCAGTGTCAGCATCATCCGCACCAACGCGGCCACGGGGCAAGAGACGACCGAGCAGGCCCAGGTGCTGTCATCCAACGAAGGTGTCGTGCTGAAGATTGGTAACCGCATCGAGACTGGCATACCGGGGCGCATTGTCTACAACGACGTCCCCGCCAACCTACGCGACCGCCCCACGCTGGTCATGGCGATGGACAACACTGGCGCGCAGCAGCAAGACCTGGAACTGAGCTACCTGACCGGCGGCCTGGCCTGGAAGGCCGATTACGTGGTCGAGCTGAACCCCACTGAGGACAAGCTGGACATATCCGGCTGGGTCACGCTGACCAACACCAGTGGCGCCACGTACCGCAATGCCAAGCTGCAACTGGTAGCCGGGGATGTGAACCAGATCGCACCACCCGCCATGGCGCGCGGCGGGATCATGGCCATGGCCCCGGCCCCCATGGCCAAGGCGCGCAATGACATGGTCGAAGAATCGCTGTTCGAATACCACCTCTACACGCTGACCCGCCCCACCACCATTGCCGAGAACCAGACCAAGCAGGTGTCGTTGCTGTCCGCCTCGGGCGTTCCGGTGCGCAAAGAGCTGCTTCTCAAAGGCAGTGATTACTACTACCAAAGCAGCGCTGGTGACCTGGGACAGAAGATGAAGGTCGGCGTGTTCGTCGAGTTTGACAACAAGGAGGCCTCGCAGTTGGGCATGCCGCTACCCAAGGGCATCATCCGTGTCTACAAAAAAGACCGTTCCGGCAACGCCCAGTTTATTGGCGAAGACAAGGTAGACCACACGCCCAAGAACGAGACGGTGCGCCTGAAGCTGGGTGATGCGTTTGACGTGACCGCCGACAAGAAGCAAACCGATTTCAAAAAACTTAGTGGCAACAGCAAGTACAACTACATTTTTGAGAGCGCCTACGAAGTGGTGCTCAAAAACGCCAAAAAGGAGCCCGTGGTGGTGACGGTGCAAGAGCCCATGCCCGGCGATTGGCAGGTGTTGTCTGAGAGTCACCCGCACACCAAGGGTGCCAGCAATACCGCCGTGTGGAAGGTCAGCGTGCCGGCTGAGGGCAATACCAAGCTCGTTTACCGAAGCTTGGTGCGGTACTAGCCGCCACGCTCCACCGCTGCGCGGCGGCGAAACCCAGCCTTGCATTCCGCGCCGCGCCACAGGCATTTGACGGCGCGGGGGCGTGATTGCGTCGCAAGGGTGTTCTCCAACGGGGTTGGCGCTGGCAAAGTCCAGCCATCGACCAACCACCATCCCCAAGGAGATTCACCATGTTCATGCAAATTCTGACCCACACACCCAAATGGGTTTTCGCTTTGTTCGCCGGCCTCGTGGTCCTGGGGCTCAAGCAAATGCTGCCAAGCCGTGCGGGGTTGAACCGCATCACCATCATGCCGCTGGCCATGACCTGCTTGTCGCTGTTTGGCGTGACATCGGTGTTTGGTGACTCGCCCCAAGCCTTGCTCACTTGGGTGGTCGGCGTCGCAATCACTTTTGCGTTGAACTTCCAGATCTCCAGCTCGTCGCAGATTCGGTATGACGCGGCCAACCGCAGCTTCTATTTGCCGGGCAGCGCAGTGCCGTTGGCCCTATTCATGGGCATCTTCTTCACCAAGTATGCCGTCGGCATCAGCGTGGGTATACAGCCTGCACTGGCCCACGACGCCAGCTTCGCACTGGTCGTCGCTGGCCTGTATGGTGGGTTCAGTGGCATATTCCTGTCCCGTGCCGCCAAACTCTGGCGCATCGCCTTGGCACAGTCCCATGCGACCACACTCATCACCACCGCCTGAGTCGGCCAAACACCCATTACCATTGCGTCGCCCGCCCCCACCACCGAAAGACGCTTACCGTGACTGCACCGCTACCACCCCCATCCACCATTGCCGTCGTAGGAACTGGCGCGATGGGGGCAGGCATTGCGCAGATTGCTGCGGTGGCGGGCCACACCGTTCAACTGATGGACAACCGGCCTCAAGCGGCGGTTGAGGCCGTTCGCAACATCCGGGCGCAAATCACCAAGCTGGCTGATAAAGGCAAATTGAGCCCAGAGCGCGCCGCGCAGGCCAGCGCCAATCTGGTAGCGGTACAGCACCTGTCCGATCTGGCGGGTGCCAGCCTGGTGGTCGAAGCGATCGTTGAAAATCTACAGGCCAAGCAAGCCCTGTATGCAGAGCTGGAAGGCATCGTCAGCGACGACTGCATCTTTGGCACCAATACATCCAGCATCTCGGTCACGGCCATAGGCGCGGCGCTCAAGCGCCCGCAGCGCCTGGCCGGCCTGCATTTCTTCAACCCGGCACCGGTGATGGCGCTGGTAGAAATTGTCTCCGGCTTAGCCACTGACCCTGCAGTGGCCGACACACTTTTCGCCACTGCAACTGCCTGGGGCAAGACGGCGGTACACGCCAAATCGACCCCTGGCTTTATAGTAAACCGCGTGGCACGCCCCTATTACGGCGAGGCCTTACGCCTGCTGGCGGAGGGCGCTGCCGACTGCGCTACGATTGACGCGGTGATGCGCGACGCCGGTGGCTTTCGCATGGGGCCGTTTGAGCTGATGGACATGATCGGCCATGACGTGAATTACGCCGTGACCTGTTCGGTCTGGAATGCTTTTTACAACGACCCGCGCTTTGCGCCGTCGCTGGTGCAAAAGGAATTGCTGGACGCTGGCTTTCTGGGCAAGAAGAGCGGCCGTGGTTTCTTTGACTACCGTGAGGACGCACGCAAACCTGCACCCCACACGGAGACGCCCCGCGCAGTGCCCACCGGCATCACGTTGTGTGGTGATTCGTCTGCTACACAAGCCTTGGCAGAGCGCCTGGCCAAGGCAGAAATTGCCTTCAACCACACGCCTTCGGTAGACGGCCGCATCGCGCAACTCCATAGAGCGGCGCTTTTTATCACCGATGGCCGCAGTGCCACGCAGCGTGCGTCGGACACCGGCTTCGCCAACACGGTGCTGGTCGATCTGGCGCTGGACTACCGCGTGGCCACCCGGCTCGCAGTGGCCACCGCCGCGCAGTGTGCTGACGACGCAGCCGACGCGGCCATTGCCTTGTTGCAGGCAGCAGGCTTGCAGATATCCCGATTCGCCGATATCCCTGGCCTGGCCGTCATGCGCACCGTGGCGATGCTGGCCAACGAAGCGTCCGACGCGGTCAACCAAGGCGTGTGCTCGGTGCAGGCGGCCGATGCGGCCATGCGCCTGGGCGTCAATTACCCCCAAGGCCCGCTGGCCTGGGCCGATGCAATAGGCTTGCCAGCCATCCGCACCGTACTGACCAATCTTGGCACCAGTTACGGCGAGGACCGCTACCGCCTTTCGCCGCTGCTCCAGCGCCTCGTTTTCTCGAAAAAGCAGTTTCATGGCTGACAAACCATCCTCCCGTACTCAGCCGCTCAGCGCCGATGAAATGGACCGCATCGCGCGCAAACGCGCGGGGTCCAAATTGGGCTGGTTTATCCACGCGGCGGCGTTCACCGGCATCAACCTGGTTGTTTTTGCCATGTCCAAATATGGGTTTGGAGAACGCTCCTGGTCCGTCATTCCTTTCCTCGGCTGGGGCCTGGGTCTTACTCTGCACGGAGTCTCTGTCTGGGTGTTGGGCGCGGGGGGTGGCTTGCGTGAACGCATGGTGCAAAAAGAGCGCGAACGCTTGCTGCGCGAGCAAGACAGGCGCAGCGGGCCATGAAGATCGACTGGATCGAAAAGCTGCAGGATTTGCTGCAAACGCTGGCCTTTTGCCTGGGCATTGCCGCCATTCAGTACGCGTTCAGGCCCGACCGGTCTTACGAATACCCATTGGTCTACTCGCTGGCGATCGGATGCAGCATTTGGGCTCTGGTGGACTTTGGACGCCACTTCATAGCGCCCAACGAAGACATGAATTGGCCCAGCGGCGTGTGGGGCAAGGTCTTCCCCCTGGTCGCCATCGCCATGGGCTTCGCCATCGGAACATCGCTGGGCGACTGGTGGTTTGGCTTGTCCACCTGGGCCTCTGCCTCGGGCAAGCAGTTGCTGATGTCGGGCATTTTGTCCACCATTGTCGGCATCATCGTCACCTACTACTTTCACAGTCGGGGCAAAAGCGCCTATCTGTTGCAAAAAGTCGCAGAAGCCAATCGCCTGGCGACCGAGTCACGTTTGAAGCTGCTGGAGACGCAACTTGAACCGCATATGCTGTTCAACACGCTGGCAAACCTGCGCGTGCTCATCGCCATAGACCCGCACCGCGCCCAGGACATGCTGGACCGCATGGTGGCCTACCTGCGCGCCACGCTCAGTGCATCGCGTGCCAGCAACCATGCGCTGAAGCTGGAGTTCGAGCGCCTGCGCGACTACCTGGAGCTGATGGCCGTGCGCATGGGGCCGCGCCTGCATTACGAATTGGATTTGCCCGCCGACCTGGCCGACATGAGCGTGCCTGCGCTGCTGCTGCAGCCGATTGTGGAAAACAGCATCAAACACGGCCTGGAGCCCAAAGTGGAAGGCGGCTCCATCACCGTGCGGGCCCGGCGTGCCGCCAACCAAATGCTGAGCCTGGAGGTAAGCGATACCGGCGTGGGCTTTGACAGCGATGCACCAGCGTCCCATGGCTTTGGACTGGCGCAGGTGCGTGAGCGCCTGGCCGCAGCGTATGACACCCAAGGCCGCGTAGAGCAAACCTCCAACCCCGGGCAGGGCGCGACGACGCTGATAAACCTGCCGCTGATCGCCCCCCGCACCACCTGACCCGGTACACATGATGACGACAATCACGACAATCACGACACCCACAGCGCTCATCGCAGAAGACGAGCACCTGCTGGCCCTGGCCTTGCAAACCGAACTGGCACGCGCCTGGCCCGCGTTGAAGGTGCTGGCCACCGTGGGCGACGGCGTATCTGCCGTGCGCCAGGCACTGGCACTACAACCCGACGTGCTGTTCTTCGACATCCGCATGCCCGGCATGAGCGGCCTGGAGGCCGCGACTGAGCTGGCCGAGCAATGGCCCACCGAGGGCGCACAGGCTCGCCCCTTTCCGCAACTGGTGTTTGTGACCGCCTACGACCAATACGCCGTGCAGGCGTTTGAGGCCCAGGCGGTGGACTATCTGCTCAAGCCTGTGCAAGCCCCCCGGCTGCAGAAAACTATAGAAAAACTGGCGCTAGCCCTCGCCAAACCTGCACAGCGCGCTATTGATTTCGAAGCAACCCTGTCTCAATTGCGTGGTCTGCTGGCCAGCCCCACGGCGCATGCGCCTACGCCCGCGTCCCCACCCGCCGCGCCGCTGACCGTCATACAGGCCAGCGTGGGCAGTGCCATCCGCATGGTGCCGGTGGGTGATGTGTTGTGCTTCGAGGCCGCCGACAAATATGTACGGGTGCTGACCGCCGAGCGCGAATACCTGATCCGCACACCCCTCAAAGAGCTGTTGGATCAGATCGACACCACGGTTTTTTGGCAGATCCACCGCGGCACCATTGTGCGTGCGCTGGCTATAGAAGCGGTGACGCGTGATGAAGCGGGCAAGGCGTCGCTCACGCTGCGCGGACTGAAAGAAAAGTTTGTTGTCAGCCGCCTTTACGCCCACTTGTTCAGGGCGATGTAATGTGACAAGGGCCATCCAACGCATCACCTGTTTTTTTGCAGGTGCGTTCTTGTGCCTTGGTGCCATGGCACAAACTGCACGCGCCGACACACCCCAATCGGCCGTGGCATTGGAAGGCCTCTACAAGCTTGACTTGCTCAGCCTGGCCGATGGTGGACTGCAGCGCGGCGGCATGGCTATGGGCCACCTGGACCTTAAACTGACGGTGGACCTAGAGAAGGCACTCGGCTGGGACGGCACCACCGTGTTCTTCAACCTGCTGCACGACCACGGTGACAAGTTCAACCGGGACCGGGTCGGTAGCCTTACCGGTGTCAGCAATATTGAAGTAGCGGTAGATACCGAACGCCTCTTTCAGGCCTGGATCAAGAAAGAGTGGTCAGACGGGAAATATTCTGTGCTGGCAGGGCTGTACCCCATTGATTCCGAGTTTCAGGTGCTGGACACGGCGGGGATATTCATTCATCCGTCCCACGGTGCAACAGGTGATTTGTCGCTGACGCGGGGGCCGTCCATTTTCAACACCTCGGCCTTTGGCGTGCGGGGTAAGTGGGTATCGGACGACCAACGCAGCTACCTGCAAGCGGCCGTGCTGGATGGTATTGCCGGAGACCCAAACCAACCCAAGGGAACACACATGGTCTGGGGGCCAAACGACGGAACCATGGGCATTGTAGAGATGGGTTCGCACCCCAATGCCGCACCAGGGCAAGCCGCCAACGCGAAGTTTGCCGTCGGCATATGGGGCTACAGCGCATGGGTTGACGACTTGCGCGATGTAGACGCCCGTGGCATGCCAGTGCAACGGCGCAGCGCGGGTGCCTACGCGCTGGCAGAAGGACGGCTATGGCAAGGTAATGCGGGGCGCAACCTATCTGGTTTTGTGCGCTACGGTGAGACAGACGGAGACTCCACCCCCATTCGCGCCATTGTCAACACCGGGCTCGTGCTCAAAGCGCCCTTTGGTGGCAGCCAGGACGACGCTTTGGGTTTGGGCTATTCGCGGGCCATGGTGAGCGACAAATACCGCACCGTACAACAAGCAACCGGGCGGCTGACCACCGCGACCGAGTCGGTCTGGGAGCTCAGCTACCGCATCAAACCCACCAAGGACTTGGCTGTACAGCCGATCGTGCAATGGATTGGAAACCCCGGCGCAGACGCGTCTGTACGGGACGCCACCGTCGCCGGTGTGCGCCTGGAGGTATCCTTCTAGGCAATTGCTCCCCACCACTGTTGACCAATGAGGCTATCCCATGGCGATTCAATACACCTCCGTTGCAAACCACATGCCAGAGAGCAAGATGCGGCTCTACCCCACACAAGTGATCAATGTCATGGGCGGCCCTGGGTGTGAGAAATCGGTCATCACTTCGGCCATTGTCTTGTACCTCAAGCTGCGTGAAAAGACGGTGGAGGTGATACCCGACTTTGCCAAATCGCTGGTGTGGCAACAGAACTTTGAAGTACTCAAAAACCAGTACTTCATCGCCCAGCGCCAGTACCAGATGCTGAGCCTGCTGGAC
>JANXVI010000088.1 GCA_025351745.1 Rhodoferax sp. | reverse complement strand
GCTGCTCTCCACACGGCCCTCTTTGGTCAGCAGGTAGACGATCAAATCCTGCGGCTTGTCGGGTGCGGCGTTGAGCATGCCCAGGCGCATGGGCAGCATGAACTTCTCGCTCTCAAACGCAAACTGCAGCGGGCGCAGCGTGGTGTAGCCAGTCTTGAGCTGCTCCTTGAGATTGACCTTGGCGACAAAGAACTTCATGCCCTGGTTGATATAGGGCTTGAGCGCCGCGCTGGCACCCTTGGGGATCTTGTAGCCGTTTTCGCCCAGCCAGGTCTCCAGCCCGTCGGACTGCGTGGCCGACAGGCTGACGATGTCGTATTCCTCCAGCGTGTACTGCGCCTCTACCGTTACGCCCAGCGCCTTGTCGCGCATCATCTCGCCCGCTGCGCGCATGCTGGGGGCGGCCGCCGCCATGGGTGCCGGCAGCGCATGGCGCAACAGCATTTGTTGCTGCCCCCAATCAAAGCGCACCTGGCATGGATCGTTGTCGTGGTACTCCGCCAGGCGCGGGCTGCTGTAGGCGTCCAGCCGCTCGAAGGTGAGCTTGTCGGCCACCCGCACCTGCCCCTTTTCCAGCGTGGTGGGGGTGGGCACCACCAGCGCGAACTCACTGAGCGGGCCTTTGTAGTCGTTGAGCATGGAGAGGACGGTGCGCTTGCCATCGCGCACCAGGATGACCTGGCTGGCCTCGTTGAAAAGATTGGCATCGGCCTTGCCCGCATAGAAGCCGCAGAAGGCCTGGGCGGGTAGCGGCAAACAGGCCGCCAGGGCCAGACCGCACAGTGCGGTCTTGATGCGATGGGAAGTGCGGATCATTGGGTGGGCTTGCATGCTGCGCCTTTCAGAGTTGCGGATTTAGCTTAAACGAAGAGGCACCCGAAATGGGGTTAAACCGATTCAACTTTTCGCCACCGTTCATCTCGGTATTTACCCTTGGCATCGCGCCCAGCGGCAGTTCATCACTTAGCGCGTGCAACGCCCATTCGGCAGAAATACATTCTCTTCAACGGGCCGCAGTGGCCCCAATTTGGAGAGATAAAAATGTTCACGTCCTCGAATCGCACCATGCGTTTGGCCAGCGTCTCTTTCGCAGTCTTGATGGCCGTCGTCATCAATGGCAGCATGCTGATGAAATTTGACAGTGTGGCTACAGAAGCTGCCATGGCCCACGCCACGCAGGCACGTAGCGTGGCGGTTTTGGAAACCGTCACCATCGTCGGTCGCCGCATCTAAGACGCCCAGTGCCCGCCGGGCGCGGGGCCGATGTCTGGACGCCTAGTGGCGTTTGCCGCCATTGCGTGTGGCGATGTAGATGTGCCATACGGCCAGGAACATCGCGGCAATGGCGGGGCCGATGACAAAGCCGTTGATGCCAAACACCACCATGCCGCCCAGCGTGGTGATCATCACCACATAGTCGGGCAGGCGCGTGTCTTTGCCAACCAGAATGGGCCGCAACAGGTTGTCGATCAAACCGATAACCAGCACGCCCCAGGCACACAGCGCAACGGCTTGCCAGATGGCACCAGTGACAAAGAAGTAGATCGCCACCGGCACCCACACCAGCCCGGCGCCAATCGATGGCAGCAGTGACAAAAACGCCATCAGCGCCGCCCACAGCAACGCGCCACCGACGCCCAGCACCCAAAATGCCAGCCCACCGAGCGCACCCTGGATGACCGCCACCAGCAGATTGCCTTTGACCGTGGCCCGGATCACGGTGTTGAACTTGCTGATCAGTTCCTTTTTGTGCTCTGGTGCCAGCGGCACCGCATCGCGCATCGCACGCGCCACGCTATCGCCATCCCGTATCAGATAGAACGCCAGGTAAAGGGTGATGAACAAGCTGGTGACAAACTCGAAGGTGAACTGGCCAATGCCCAGCGCCTGGGTCGCGAGAAACTGGCTGCCCTGCGCCAGTGCGGCAGACAGCCGGCGCTGCAGGGCCGCAAAGTCAACCAGCCCGACGCGATCGAGCAAGGCCGTCAGCCAGTCCGGCAGGGCGTTGAACACACCTCGGAAATACTGCGACGGATTCAGCTCACCTGACTGCAAACGCTGGTAGACCTGGGCCGCCTCCTGCGCAAGTGCTGCGGTCAACACGGCAAACGGCAGAATCAAAATCACCAGCACCAGCAGCAGCGTCAACAGCGCCGCCTGCGTAGACCGCCCCTTGAGCCGAAGCCTGAGCCGCCGGTACACCGGCGCGAACAACAGCGCAATGATGGCACCCCACATGATGGCGCCGTAAAACGGCAGCAATATGCAGACGAGCGCCAGTGTCACCAGCACCAGCAATGGCAACAGTGCACGGTTTTTGGAAGCTACTGCGGCTGGTTCATTGATGCGGTCCATAAGGGTAAATTTCTTCAAGAGCAAACCGGGATCGGAGCGGCCATCGTAGCAGCGCCAGACCCTTCTGCCTTGCTCCGATGAACAGACGGGCGGCTTGTCGATAATGCTTCCATGAACATCTGGACCGACCCCAACGCATGGCACTGGCTTGGCAGGGCCTTTACGGCCAACTTTCTGCGCGAGGCTGTGTACTATGTGGTGGCGGCACTGCTGCTGTGGCTGGTAGTGCACAAGTGGCTGCACCAGCGCCTGGCCCACAGGGTCATTGCGGGCTGGCCCACCAGAGCCGACATGCGGCGCGAGATGGCATATTCGTTCTCTACGCTGTTGATCTTCTCGGCCCAGGGCCTGGTGGTTTATGCCAGCATCTTGCGCGGCGACATGGTCGTCTACTTCAAACCCAGTCAGTACGGCTATGGGTGGCTGGCACTCAGCCTGCCCGCGATGCTGCTGTGGCACGACTTCTACTTCTACTGGACGCACCGCCTGCTGCACAGCCGCTGGCTGTTTCGCCGCGTGCACGGCGTGCACCACCGCTCACGCAACCCGTCGCCGTGGGCGGCCTATGCCTTTCACCCCGTGGAGGCGTTTGTCAACAGCCTGGTAACGCCGCTGGCGCTGCTGGTAGTGCCACTGCACGGCCTGGTGCTGCTGGCCTTCACCGTCCACCAGGTCTTGCGCAACGCCCATGGCCACTTGTCGATTGAGACCATGCCGCGCGGCTTTGCGCGACATTGGCTGGGTGGGCGGTTTACGACGACAACCCACCACCATCTGCACCACGAAACCGCGCAGGGCAACTATGGGTTGTGGTTTACGTGGTGGGATCGGTGGATGGGGACGGAGCGGGGGGATTACCACGCAAGGTTTGAAAAGGTGACGGCGGGTTAAATAGGTTACTCATTGCGTGGCGCGTCGATTTGTTCAGCACCCTCAATTTGCGGGCGCTATGGAAACAAGCCCAAATAGATCTTCAACAGCGGTGTTGTACGCTGACTCCACAGATGGCATCATTGTGTATTCGGTGGAGCCCAGCTTTTCGGGCAGCACCCCTGAGGGGGCGAAGTTCGCGATCTGCGTGGAATGCATGGTGTTGGCGTCCATCAGTTGCATGGTTTTTCTGCGGGAAGTGGGTGGGTTGCTTAGAGCATGTAGTCGGTGGACCGCGCGACCTTCATGCCACGTTCTTGCATCGCGGCAACGAAATCGCTGCCCAGTTGCTCGAAGCCACCCACGCTGTTGCAGCAGTCGGTCAGCAGCACCAGCTTGCGGATGTTGTCTTCGCCGAAGTTGCTGGCGATATCGCGCACGGTGTTGGCCACGCAGTGCGACAGCGCCTCGCCCGCGACGATGACCACATCCGCATCCGACAGCGTGCGTATCAGCCGGCTGTTGAGCAGCGTGCCTGGGTCGGATGGGTCCGGCACTTCGGCCTGCACGGCAGAGTAGTGCTCGGTGAAGGGGTTGGAGCCCTTGGTCACGTAGTCCACCACGTCCAGCTTCTTGCGTGCCCATGCGTCCAGCGATTGCGCCACCGCCGCGTGCACGTTGTGGCCCCAGTGGCCGATCAGGCAGTGCTCGGGCCAAACCACCAGCGCATAGCGTTGGGCGGATTCCAACTGCTCCACGTACTGGCGGCTGCGCTCTTGCAGCAGCGGATTACGCGAGCGCCACAGACCGGCCGCTATGTCCTTGGCGCTGATGACGGTAAAGGGCGCGGGCGCCTGGCCCTTGTCATTGGTCCACCAGGTGGGGTGGGCAATGTCGATGGGGTTGTGCGAGTCCAGCGTGACGTGGATGTCAAACAGTTTGCTGCCCGCGCGGTCTATGAATGCGGCCAGGCGTTTCATGTCTTGGTCTGCACCAGTGACCGGCAAGGCGGGGGCCAGCTTGTGGCCGGCGGCCAACGGGTCGGCGGGCTGCTCGGCCACCGGTATGTCGCAAAAGTCGTTTTGCGGATCGATGATGAGCAGGTGGACTTGGGTGGATGTCTTCATGGTGAGAGCCTCTTTCGGTGTGGTGATGGAGTCAGTATAGAATAGTTATTTGTAAAATGCAACTAACTATTTCGCGAGCATTGATAAACAGAAGTAAAGACCACAGGGTCGGCGATAGACTTGTTAATAGCTAAAATGAAAAAACCA
>JANXVI010000048.1 GCA_025351745.1 Rhodoferax sp. | reverse complement strand
TGCCATACGTGATGTAACAGCGACCGTGGAGAGCGTGCCGTTGATCACCGCCAGCATCCTGTCCAAGAAGCTGGCTGCCGGTCTGGATGGACTGGTGATGGATGTCAAATGCGGCAACGGTGCATTTTCCGATTCTCGGGACAGTGCCGACGATTTAGCCCGCAGCATCGTCTCGGTCGCAGGCCATGCAGGGCTAAAAACCACGGCACTCATCACCGACATGAACCAGGTATTGGGTCGCACCGTCGGCAATGCGTTGGAAGTTGGCGAAGCTATCCGCTATCTTTGCGGCGAAACGGGCGGCAAGACCGGCGATGGCGCGCGCGAGGCGCGCCAGCACGCCATCACGCTGGCACTAGGGGCCGAACTTCTGGTGCTGGGTGGACTTGCACGCGATACCGCCGACGCGCGAATACGGCTACAAGCGGTGCTGGACAGCGGCGCCGCTGCTGAATACTTTGCCCGCATGGTCGCAGCGCTGGGCGGCCCGGTGGACTTGCTGCAAAGACCAGAGCAGTATCTCGTCGCTGCACCCGTGGTGTTGCCTGTGCCTGCACAACGCGCCGGTGTACTCAGCTGCATGCAGACACGCGACATCGGCTTGGCAGTGATGGCCTTGGGTGGTGGGCGCGCCCACGCTGACGATGCGATCGACCCCCGCGTGGGCTTGAGCCACATGCAGTCTTTAGGCACTCATTTTGCGGTGGGCGAACCCTTGGCATTTGTGCATGCCGCGGACATGGCCAGCGCAGAACGCGCCATCGCGCAGTTGCAAGCGGCCTGCACCATCAGTGACGACTATGACGGCGGCCACCCACACAGCGCCACGCCCGACGTGCTGGGCTATGTCAGCGCTGTGGCTGCATAACCACCTGCGACTGGTTAAAAGGTTTCCCAGTCGTCCTCCGCACCGCGTGTGGCGGGCTTGGTTGCAGTGGCCGGTGAGCCCTGGGGTTTGGGTGCTGCCAGTTTCTGCATGGGCCTGTTTGCGGGCTTGGCCAATGGCCTGGCATGGGTCTTGGACGGCTGCGCGCCGTGGGTCATTTGCGAGGACCTGGCGACGGGCGCAGGCTTGGCATGCGGCCGCGCCCCCATACCCGCCATATTGTCCGGCAGTTTGAACTCACCCACCAGGCTGTGCAGCTTAGCAGCCTGGTACTTCAGGCTTTCAGCGGCAGCGGTTTCTTCTTCCACCAAGGCGGCGTTTTGCTGCATGGCCACATCCAGATGTTCCAGCGTCGTCGCAATTTCCTGCAAGCCTTGCGACTGCTGGCGCGACTTGCCACTGACCTCCTCGATCAGGCCAGACACTTCCTCAATGGCTTTGACCACTTCACCCATTTTCTGACCGGCGTTGTTGACCAGACCGGCGCCTTTTTCCACTTGCTCGACCGATGTCGTGATCAGGCGTTTGATCTCCTTGGCCGCTTCTGCCGATCGCCCCGCCAGAGAGCGCACCTCACTGGCCACCACCGCAAAGCCCCGGCCCTGTTCACCGGCCCGTGCGGCTTCTACCGCCGCGTTGAGCGCCAGGATATTGGTCTGGAAAGCGATGCCGTCGATGACGGAAATGATGTCGGCGATTTTGCGGGACGAGGTGTTGATCTCTTCCATGGCGGCAACCGCCTGGTTGACCACATCGCCACTGGTGTGCGCCAGGGCGCTGGTGCCTTGACTCAGAACAGTGGCCTTTTGCATCGCGTCCGAGCTTTGGTTGGCAGCATCCGTCATTTCTTTCATCGCACTGGATGCAGCCTGCAGTTCAGAACTGCCCTGCTCCGTTCGTTGGCTCAAATCCTGGTTACCCGCCGCAATCTCGCTGGAGGCATTGCTCACCTGCCAAGCGCCATCATTCAGCGCGCCCAGCATGGATCGGATGCGAATTTGTAGCGCCTGCATGGTCCCCAGTCCTTCACGCAAGGTGGGGTTGCTGAAGCTGGAGGAAACGTCACGCGTCAAATCGCCCTGGCCCATGCGCTCTGCGCCCGAAATCAGCTCCTCAACGAAGTGCTTGCTGGCCATGGCGCTGTCCAGGTACAGCCACAGCATGAAAACGCCAACGCCCAGGCTACTCAAAATCAGCGTCAGTTTGCTCCAGTCCATAAATACGCCAGTGATTACCACCACCTGTAGGGTGATGTTGAGCAGCAACTGGATCATCACGCGCTGCTTGAGGGTGAGCTGATTGAACATGCCGGGGTCTCCCTTTCTGGTATGTTTGTAATCTAGCAGACGACGACCGTGGATGGTGAACTTTGAGGGGCCGAAACGACGGCACAGGGCAATTACGCGTCTGACGCAATCGGGTGTGCACGCCACCCGATTGCCAACCGACCGCATCAGCGCCTGCGCGCCGCTCGGACCCCATTCAATTTCGCCACAATCCCCAGCACCTTGCCGAGCCGACCAGAATCGCTAACCTCCACGGTAAAGGTCATCCAAGCAGTGCCCCGGATGGAATGTGTCTGCACGCCGATCACATTCATTTTTTCCTTGGCAAACACCTCGGAGATATCGCGCAGCAGGCCCTGACGGTCATTGGCCTCTACCGTCACGTCCACGGGATAGACCGATTTGTCGCCACCAGTCTTGCCGCCCCATTCCACGTGGATGACGCGCCCTGCGCTGCGGGTGACCATGTTGCGCAGGTTGGAACAATCGGCCCGGTGCACGCTAACCCCTTTGCCCCGGGTTACAAAGCCGCAGATCGCGTCGGGCGGTGCCGGTTTGCAGCATTTGGCCAACTGGGTCATCAGCGAATCCACACCCACCACCAGCACACCGCCCTTGCCGCCACCGGCATTCGGCTTTTTGAGCGGCAGGTAGTCGTCTGGCGTGGAAACAGGCTCGGGTGGGCGCAGCAACAATTCGATGTTGCGCAGCGAGAACTCGTCTTTGCCCACCACTTCGAACAAATCGTCGGCCGAGTTGAAGCCCAATTGCGAGGCCAAATCGTCCAACTTGACGGCAGTTTTTCCCTCGCGCTGCAACAGCTTCTCCACTGCCTCGCGTCCCTTGGCAACAGTCTCACCCATAGCCAGTGCGTTAAACCAGGCGCGCACTTTGGCGCGGGCGCGGTGACTAACCAAAAAACCCAGTTCGGGGTTGAGCCAGTCGCGCGACGGCCCACCTTCCTTGACGGTCGTGACCTCCACCGTCTGGCCATTTTTGAGTGGCGTGTTGAGCGGCACCATGGCACCGTCTACCCGCGCACCGCGACAACGGTGACCCAGCGTGGTGTGCACGCTGTAAGCAAAGTCCACGGCGGTCGCGCCCTGTGGCAGCTCGACGATGGCTGCGTCGGGCGTCAACACATAGATGCGGTCATCAAATGTGACGGAGCCCTGTTGCCCGTCTTGCGTGCTAGACAGGTCGCGTTGCCACGCCAGCAGTTGACGCAGCACGGCAATCTTGGCATCGTATTCGCCGCTGGCGCTGACCCCTGCGTAACCCTTGGCACCTGCCTCCTTATAGGCCCAGTGGGCAGCAACGCCGATCTCTGCATGGTCGTGCATGGCCTGGGTGCGTATCTGCACCTCAATCGGTTGGCCAGCGGAGCGTCCCGACGCCGGGCCGCCCCCAGGCGGGACAGCCCCCTCGGGGGGCAGCGACCCACGCAGTGGTGGCGCGTGGAGGCGATTTTTTTCACGCACAACCGTGTGCAGCGACTGGTAGCCATTGGCCTTGGGCCGGGCAATATAGTCATCAAATTCATCGGCCACGGGCGTGAAATGGTTGTGGACCCAGCCCAGCGCCGCATAGCAGTCGGCCACATCGGGCACCACGATGCGCAGCGCGCGGATGTCGTAAACCTGGTCGAACCCCAGCGACTTGCCACGCATTTTTTTGACAATGCTGTAGATGTGCTTGGGGCGACCCTGCACGGTGGCGTGTATGCCCAGCTTGCCCAAGTCTTCGGCCAGTTGCAGGCGCAACGTCTCAACATGGACCTCGCGCTCCACCCGCTTTTCGTCCAGCAACTGGGCCACATGGCGGTAGGTTTCGGGCTCCAGAAAGCGGAAGGACAGGTCTTCCAGCTCCCACTTAATTTCCCATATACCCAAGCGGTTGGCCAAGGGTGCAAAAACCTGCAGGGATTCGCCGGCCAGCCCTGGCGGAACTGGCGCTTTGGTGGCCGCAAAGTGGCGCAAGGTTTGCAAGCGAGACGCGAGGCGCAGCATGACAACCCGCAGATCGCGCGAGAAGGCCAACAGCATCTTGCGCACGCTCTCGGTCTGCGTGCCGGTGGCCCCCACGCTCCAGCGCTGCGCGGCTCGCGGCCCCCCGAGGGGGTCGTCGGTGCCTTGGGGCGGCGCGGCTGCACCGGCTGTCTGCGCCATCGGTATGGGGGTGGCGGCATGGTGGGTCGACACCTGGGCCATCCGGGCCATGCGCTGCACGCGTACCAGTTTGGTCGTTTCCATCGCCAGATCGGCAAAATTACTGCCGAAGGCCTTTGCAATCACTTCATGGGGCTTGTTCAGGTGGTCGCAGGTATAAACCAAATAGCAGGCTGCCTGCATGGCTTGCGAGCCTCCGATACTTTGCAGGATGCGCGCCACAGCGTCGGCATGGGCCAACACATTCTCACCCGTGTCCAGCGTTTCACTGCTGAGCAGCGGCTCGGCAAATGCGCGGGCGCGGGACAACGCATCGGCCAGCTCGGGCAGGCTAGCGGCCGTGGCGGAAATCACCGGCGCTACAGGCTGGTGTTCAGAAGACTGGCTTTTCATTGCGGGTTACGCAGACGCGGGTGGCGGGTGTTCAATCCAACAAAAACTGAGTCACAGTGGCCACCTGGTCCGCCGCGATCAGCGTGGGCGCGTGTCCCACACCGGCGAGCTCCACCAAGCGGGCCTTGGGGCCGCGCTCGGTCATCAAATGGGCTGTTTGAGGCGACAGCAGGTCAGACTGCGCTCCGCGCAACAGCAAGGTCTGCGCCTGCAAGCCATCGTACAAGGCCCACAACGTGGCCTCACCCTGGACGGCGGCCTCTTGCGTCACCGCGACAAAGGGCACGGCAATGGCGGGGTCATAGTGCAATGTCACCGCAGAGTCTGAGCCCGGCACCGGCTTGACCATATGGCGCGACAGTTCGAGCCATTGCTCGGGCGTGTGCGGCCCAAAACTGGTTGAGATGGACCACATGGCGTCGGCTGCCTGCTGTAGCGAATCAAACCGGACGGCACGTCCCAGGTAGGCACCAATGCGGGCCAATGCCTCCCACTGGATGCTGGGGCCAACGTCATTGAGCACCAAACGGCGCAGCGGTATAGGCAAAGGAAATTGCTTCTGCCCGAACACGGCCATGCCAATCAAGCCGCCCATGCTGGTGCCGACCCAATCCAGCGTCTGGGTTTGTGGCTGCAGATGGGACAGCAGTGCAAACATGTCGCCCGCATAGGCCGGTATCTGGTAACCCTGTGGGTCCGCCAGCCAGTCGCTTTTGCCACGACCCACGACATCCGGGCAAATCACACGAAGGGCACCACCGGCTTTAGCCACCAAAGCCTGGGCCAGCACATCAAAATCACGGCCCTGGCGCGACAGGCCATGCACACAAATCACCACATGCGAGGCCTGCGGATCGCCCCACTCCCAAAAAGCCATGCGGTGGCCCGCACCGGCGTCGGGGCACGGTAAGTAGTTCAGCTTAGGGTCAGACATGGTGCAATGTGGGGGTTGATAGTGAAAGTCGAGGCATTTGTCGTGTAGGAAGCCAGTTTTACAAGTTCAATGCCATGGCTGAATCGTAATGTAAAAAATTGCGGGACAGACCTTTAGTTCTATCCTCAACTAACTAGGAAAAGCAATATGCTCAAAGGTAAGACAGCTCTTGTTACCGGCTCCACCAGCGGTATCGGCCTTGGCATTGCCAAGGCGCTGGCGGCCCAAGGCGCCAACGTTGTGCTCAACGGCTTTGGCGATGTGGAGGGCCCTAAGGCCGAAATCACGGCCCTTGGCGCACAGGTGAGCTACCACGGCGCCGACATGAGCAAGCCCACCGAGATCGAAGACATGATTGCCTTCGCCACCAAGACCTTTGGCAGCCTGGACATTCTGGTCAACAACGCCGGCATTCAGCATGTGGCGCGTATCGAGAACTTTCCCGTTGAGAAGTGGGACGCCATTATCGCCATCAACATGAGCAGCGCCTTCCACGCCACGCGGCTGGCTCTGCCAGCCATGCAGGCCAAGAACTGGGGCCGCATCATCAATGTGGCATCGGTCCACGGCCTGGTAGGTTCTGCAGAGAAGTCAGCTTATGTGGCGGCCAAGCACGGCGTGGTGGGCCTGACCAAGGTTACCGCGCTGGAAAACGCCACCACCGGCGTCACCTGCAACGCCATCTGCCCCGGCTGGGTGTTGACGCCGCTGGTGCAAAAGCAGGTGGACGCCAAAGCCGCCGCGCACGGCATCAGCAATGCCGACGCCACCAAACAGCTGCTGGGCGAGAAAGAGCCCTCGCTACAGTTCACGACACCCGAAGAGCTGGGCGCATTGGCCATGTTCTTCTGCTCCCCCGCCGGCAACAACGTGCGCGGCGTGGCCTGGAATATGGACGGTGGCTGGGCAGCCCAATAAGAAATCGGGCGCTAGCCCTCGTGGAATGGTCCTGTTCCGCTATAATTTTTATAGTATTTTGGCATAGGGTCGGTTAAACCGTGCTTACACCGGGCAGGCGCAACCGGGCTTCCAAGCCACCAGTGGGCCGGTTGCACAGTGTCAATGTGGCGTCCAGCGCGCTGGCAAGCTCTTGCGCAATGGCCAGACCCAAACCCGCTCTACCCGATTCACGGTTGCGTGGCGATTCGACGCGGTAACGTTGGCGCTGCCCGGCACGCAACATGCGCCACGAAGTGGCATTTTGCCGCTGCGTGTCCGCGACGAGCAACCTGTTAAGCAGCATGCGGCCAGTTGATTTGCACTTTCCGACTGTTGGCGAGACAGTCGCGCAGGTACAAATTAATCAGACTCTGATAAGGGACGCCGGATTCATCGGCCATACCCTTGAAATAGTCCACAACATCCTCAGAGAGGCGCATGGTCACAGGCTTCTTTAGCTTAGACGCATATGGATTCCTGCGGGATTTCAGTTTGGAAAGGTCGTACTCAGCTTTCATGGTTGTCCACCTCGATAAAACGCGCTTTCGCGCTTGGTCGCCTTGCGTGCAGAGATGATGCGAATAACTGCACCATGCCCCCGCTCGCAATGACAGACGATAAGTAGCTTTGCACCAGAGCTCATACCAAGCATCAGGAAGCGCTCCTCGTCGGATGAAAGCTCGTTGTCGAAGAACTGAACACCAAATTCATCGAAGAAAATCGATTTCGCTTCCTCAAAAGTCACCTGATGCTTTTTGAGATTCGTAATGGCTTTGGGCTCGTCCCATTCGAACTTAATCATACATACATTGTATTTATGGTTTTCCGCAAGTCAAGCTGCAAGGAACTGCAGCTCTTTAGACGTTGGAGGCCACCAGCGCGCAGCAAGCGCCGCGCAGCGGCAACCTACTGCTGTGTGTCCGCTTGGGCCGACCTGTTAAACGGATTCTTCATCGGAGACAAGTATTCGTGGTTCTTTAGAAAGAATGGTTCGAAGCTGTTCAGTCACGATACGAATTTGCTCCGCGGTGCTTGCTCGACCAAGCAGCTTCTTCCAAAAGAATGATGTCCAAATTGGGATTTCACTTCCTACAAGGCAGGACCATACTGGAGTCCATATCGGGTTCATTCCATGTAACGAGGCTGTAAAAAAACCAGATTTCCAAGCGACCCAATCCCCGTCTTTGGATCTCTCTGATTATTTATCGGGAATTTTTGTGTCATCTGCGAAGTGTGCCGGATTTTTTGACCTGATCGGCTTGTTGCGCCTCTGAAACGGTCGTTGGCTTTGCTCTTTCCCTACTGTGCATATCCATTCTTTGCCAACTTCTCAATGTTGTGCACCATGCAGTACAGGTTCCACTGCGTGTTGACCTTGACCCGACCACGGTGGTTCAAGCGAGTCAAGTGCTTGTTGTGCCGGATGTTGGCAAACACCGGTTCCACCGTGCCAATGCGTTGACTGTAGAGTTGCCTGCCCTGGGTTGAATCAACGGCCTGGCGCATGCGTTCACTGGGGTGGGTGGGGTCTTTGACTTTGGGCACAAAGCGGGTGACTTGGCGGCCTCTACCGTCATTCGGCTTGAGCGCATCCGCTGCAACAATGATCTGGTGGCTGCTGTCCACTGCGGCCTGTGCGGCGTAGCCCTGGATGACGCCTTTGCTGGTGGCCATCTTGGCGCTTTCAGGGTCGGTGACGTTGGTCTTGAGTTCTTGGCCTTTGCGGTTCCTGCGTTGGGCGTTGCTTGCCAGAAACTCCCGGGTGCGTGCAGCTTCTTTGTGCAGTGCCTCCATCTGGGTTTGGCGTTTGGGCTCCAGTGTTAGGTCCGCACCTTGTTTGTCTTGGGCCTGGTGCAATGCCAGTATCTTGTCGGCTGCTTTGTCCAGTCGATCGGCCCGGTGGCGCAGTTCGGCATGGGTGCCGCTGCGTTCTTTGCTGGCGTTGCTGGGGAGTTTGACGCCGTCGATGGCGAACATGTCCCGCCCTATCAGGCCTTGGGCATCGCAGGTCATCAGGACTTGGCTGAACAGGGGTTTGATCTGGGTGCTGAGGTTGGCTACGAACTTGGCGATGTGGGTGTGGCTGGGTTGGCTGTCACCGCTGATGGCGATGAATTGGACGTTGCGCTGGCATGCCTGTTCGATCGCGCGACTGGAGATGAGGCCCTGGCTGTAGGCCAGCAACACTATCTTGAGCATGACGCGGGGGTCGTAGGCGCTAGCACCTACCTCATCGTTCTTGAATTGGGCATCCACGGGTTTAAGGTCCAGTCCGTTGTCGACCAGGTAGTTCAGTGCGAAGGCGAATGTGCCGGGGACAATTTGCTCCGGCAGGACCACGGGCAGTAACAGGCTGTTGTTGTCTTGGGGTTTGTAGCGGGCCATGGTGTTGTGAGACAAACAATTGCGGTACATCGCAAACGTTGCTGGCCCAGAAAATGATGACGGGATTTGCCCTCGGACGAGGTTTTTTTACAGCCTCAACGTCGGCGATGACCAGCGCACAGCAACTGCTGCGCAGCAGCCATTTGCTGCTGGGTGTCTGCGTCGATCAACCTGTTCGACAGCAACTTAGGCAACTTGCGCATGAAACCTAACGCCCAATGCCCTCGCCACCTTTAAAACGGTTGCGAAAGTTGGATTCCCATTTTCACCCAGGGCTTTGTACAAACTTTCCCGACTCAGACCCGCGTCGCGTGCCACTTGGGTCATTCCCTTGGCACGCGCAATGTCGCCTAGTGCGCGGGCAATTCCAGTTGCGTCATCCGGTGCATCTTCCAGCCATGCGTCCAGATATGCAGCCATTTCTTCTGGCGTTCTAAGTTGTTCAGATACGTCATACGCAACAGTACTGGTCACTTTTTTTGTTGACGCTACTACTTTAGAAATTGCTTTTGTCATAAAAATGCTCCTAGAGTCCCTTTGCCAACAAGATCGCTGTCTTTATGTCTTTCTGCTGAGATGATTTGTCGCCGCCAGCCAGCAGGACAACGACAACGCCTGCTCGCTCCGTGTAATAAACCCGATACCCTGGCCCAAAATCGATCTTCAACTCGCAAACACCGTCAGTCAGAGCCCTATGCTGCCCCGGATTCCCGTGACCGAGTCTATCGACGCGAACCTGAATTCGTGCACGACCCACTCGGTCATTCAGTGAATTAATCCAATCGAGATAGACCTTGGTCGTTTGCACACGCATAGCTGGATTGTATCCCATGGGATACATAAGAACAAGACCGACAGACTACGAACTTGCAGTCGAATCGGGATAGGAGAAAGCCTCACAGCCTCCCCCTCCCACACCACCGGACATACGGGTCACGTATCCGGCGGTTCCTTGACACTTCGTTTCTCTCATGCTGCCTTGGCCGGTGCCAATTCGGGCAATCCCATTTGACGAAACAACTTCAGCGGCAGTGCCAAACTCAATGCTGGCGTTTGGCTCAGGCGCCACGGCCCGTGCGCGCTCTTGCTAGTATTCCAAGCCTCGCGCACGCTGATCCCGCGTTTCCTTAACTCGCGGTATCCCGCGCTGCCCCATTGTTTCCATGCGTAGCATCGTAACCGCCGTCGCACCCATTTGTCGATCTCGCGCAGAGGGCTCAACACTTCGGCTATTCCGAAGTAGGCTTTCCACCCGTTCAGGGCAGTCTTTAACTCTTGCACGATGTCAACCAAACGGTGACCTCGTGTGCGACGGGTCAGCTCGCGGATGGTGTCTTTGAGTTTGTCGATGGCCTTATCGGCCACCTTGATCCTCGCACCGCGTTTGCTGACGGTAAAACCCAGAAACTTGCGGTTTGCGGGTCTGTCTACAGCGCTCTTTTCGGCGTTCACTGTGAGCCGCAGTAAATCGCGCAGGTAGCGCGTTACGTTTAGCATGATCCGTTCGCCCGCGCGTTTGCTTTTGACAAATATATTGCAGTCATCAGCGTAGCGGGCAAAGCGGTGGCCTTGGCTTTGCAGTTTCCAATCCAGTTCGTCCAGTACCACGTTGGCCAGCACCGGCGACAAGGGTCCACCCTGGGGCACCCCTTGTATCGTGGCCTGCGTTTGGCCATCCACCTGCACCCCGCCTTTGAGGAAGCGGTTGATGAGTTTGAGTACGTCGGGTGCATCCACGTGCTTGCGCACGCGCACCATCAGGCGGTCGTGGTTGACGCGGTCGAAGAACGCCTCCAGATCAATGTCCACCACCCAGCCGTATCCTTGTCGGATCGTGGCTTGGGCGTGGCGCATTGCTTGGTGAGCATTGCGCCCTGGCCGAAAGCCGTAGCTGTTGGGATGAAAATGCGGCTCCCATTGTTGCTGCACCACTTGAGCCACAGCTTGCTGGATGAACCTATCCACCACGGTGGGGATGCCTAGCAGGCGCTTTCTTCCGTCTGGCTTTGGGATTTCCACGCGCAGTACCGGTTTGGGCCGGTAAGAGCCGTCCGCCAGTTGCGCGCGTATACCGGGCCAGTTCGCTTTGAGGTGAGCACCGAGTTCATTGACGGTCATGCCGTCAATGCCCGGCGCTCCTTTATTGCGCTTGACCCGCTCCAAGGCCCGTTTGAGATTCTCTTTGTGCAGAACCTCGGCCATCAGGGTTGAGATTTGCGATGATGGGGTGCTCTGGGGTTTTCCAGCAATGGGTTCATCCACCGGTGTTGCCACAGTCAGCAACGGTGGTGGCACCGCGGCGTGAGCCACGTTGTGCTTGTCAGATGCACTCCCATCTCTCTTCACGCCCAGTTCCTCATCGTTCAAGGTTCAGGCCTTCGGTGCGGGCCGCACCTACTATGCCTTCTGCTGACTTCTGCCATGCGCTCAGAACCAGTTCCCCGGTTCTCAGTCGCTCGTCCGCTTACGCAGCCGCGACACATGGCAGATCTCCCGTGGTAAGACACAAATCCTTCCTCGCATAGACGCCGGATTTACAAAATGCATCCTTGTCGGTGTCGCCACCCACGCTGTAGATAGAGGACTTCGCGGTCACGTGCCCGCTCGTCCCGAATGCATCACGCCTCATATCCGATTCTTGTTCATCGTCCTGCGATTTCGCCTTGGGCTTCCTCTGCACCCCGCCTCGCG
>JANXVI010000040.1 GCA_025351745.1 Rhodoferax sp. | reverse complement strand
CATCGCCCAGGCCAAAGCCCTGTGGCATATCCGCGAGAGCATCCCGCTGGCGCAGGCGCAAGAAGGCCTGAACATCAAGCACGACATCTCTATCGCGGTGTCGCGCATTCCCGAGTTTGTGCGCCTGACCGACGCACTGCTTCAAGCCGCCTACCCCGGTGCCCGCTTGGTCAACTACGGCCACCTGGGCGACGGCAACCTGCACTACAACGTGCAAGCCCCCGAGGGTGCGGATGCCGAAGCCTTTTTGCGCGAGGACGAAAAAGGCGTCAATGCCATCGTCTACGACATGGTGGACCAGTTCAAGGGTTCCATCAGTGCCGAGCACGGCATCGGCAGTCTGAAGCGCGACAAGCTGGCGCAGCACAAGTCTCCCGTCGCGCTGGGCATGATGCGGGCTATCAAGCAGGCGCTGGACCCGCTGAACACGATGAACCCAGGGCGGGTGCTATCGATTGAATAGCGATATACGCCTATTTGACGAGGGCTAGCAACTTTTTTTACAAATGAAACTTCCTACCGCGCTTCTCCATATCGTATTGGCCCTGGGCGCGATGTACGGAATCGTAGCGTGCAATGCCCCGCCCGTTTACCCGAGCGATTTCTCATGTGACGACAAAGTCCAACTTGCGGTCTGGCGCGCACGCATCTTCGAGAATTTTTCTGCCGGAGCACGCATTGCCAACGACCGCGATGCGCACAACCCCGGTGTAGCCCTACGCCAAATGCGTGATCTGCACTTGCAACTTCGGGACTATTTCCAAAGCGAACCTATGCCTGCGTGCATGCGTGCGGCTATCCGAATCTATGTCGATGGCACCGATGCATTGCAAGACAAGGACTTGGACATGCTGGCTGCTATGCGGCATATGAACGCCACGATTGACCGCTTTTCGCAGGCCGTTGAGGCCGCCCAGCCAAACCCTTTGTAAAGAGTGCCTATGAAGAAAATATTGCTATTGGCTTTGATCGTCTTTGGCGGCTACAAGTTCTACCAAAACGGCTACTCCTTGCTACCCTCCCAAGGCGCCTTCGACAAAAAGGGGAAGGCCTTGGTCGTGCTGTTTGTCGGGCCTGGTTGCGCAGGGCCCTGCAACAACGTCATTGACGTTCTCAACAAGCGTGGCGTCGCCTTTGAACAAATCAGCGTGGCAGGCTCCGACGGCGGACCGGCGAGTAACAAGTACGGCATCACCCGCTTTCCAACCACCCTGGTTGGCGAGCAGGTGATTCTGGGCGACGACACCCTGCGCATCACTTCAGCACTGGCCGAGGCATTTGGCAAAGATGTGCTGACCCGCACCGAACAAATGGCCATGGACAACCACTTCGACGCCCAGGGCAAACCCAAGGTCGTCATGTACGGCACCACCTGGTGCCCCTACTGCAAACAACAACGGGCCTTCTTCGCTGACAACAAAATCGCCTTCGAAGAAATCGATGTCGAGGCCTCCAAGTCCAATGAAATGGCGTACCACATGCTTCAGGGCAATGGCTACCCACTGACCTACGTAGGCTACCGGCGCTTTTCAGGCTTTCAAGAAGGCGAAATACTGACGGCGGTTGCGGAGCTGTCAAAAATGAAAGTGGCGAGTGTGCGGTGATGCCCCAGCGGATCTTGTCAATACCGCCGAAGTAAGTTTAGAATCTTACAAAGATCTTAGGGATCCTTTGATGCAAACCACTCTGCTTTCCAGCAAAGGACAAATCATCATCCCCAAAGCCTTGCGGGATGCCCGGCACTGGCATGCGGGCACTCGGCTGCAAGTGCAAGAAACCAGCGACGGACTATTGCTCAAGGCGGTCGTCAGCGATGTAAAACTGCCACTGGCCGAGGGCCTTGCGGCCATTCGCAAACGCATTGCCTATAAGTGAGCGGCTGTCAGCGTAGATGACATGCATGCCGCCGTATTGAGTGAAGCGGCCCGCAGAAACAAAGGCTGATGACCGCGCTCGATACCAATGTGGTGATTCGCCTGTTGGTGGGCGATGATGCCCGCCAAGCAAAAATTGCGGAGCGACTCGTGGCAGCCCAGCCCTGCACCGTGACCCTGTCCGTTCTGATGGAATGCGAATGGGTGTTACGTGCCTGCTACGCATTGGACACTCCGCAAATTGAAGGTGCGATGCGCGACCTGTTGAGCCTGCAAAACTTTGCCGCCGCAGACGCAGTGCTGACCCAACGCGTGTTGGACGCCTATGGCGCAGGCATCGACTTTGCAGATGCGCTGCACGCCGCCCAATGCCCTGATGGCGATCAATTTGCCACTTTTGACAAACCCCTGGCGCGTGATGCGCGCAAGGCAGGTTTGCATGGGGTTGTTTTGTTGAAGTGAATAGGCTCAATGTCTTTCGTCCGCATCATTTTCCTAACCGTTTGAACGGCAGCGCCAGCACTTTTACCAAGTCGTTGCTATCGGGGTATTGCAAAGGCTCGCTCACGCCGAGCGCTGCAGGCATGCGACGGGTGTGGTACTCAAACGTGCCAAAGACCAGGTCCCAAAACGGTGTGAGCACACCATAGTTCTTGGCTTCATGGATATCGGCACTGTGGTGGAAGCGGTGCAGTTCGGTGCCCACCAGCAGATAGTTCAGTGGGCCAGCTTTGATATCGACGTTGTACTGCGACAGCAAGCCCTGCAATCCCATCAACGCATTGAACAAGAAGATGGATTCGGGCCTGGCCCCTAGCACCACCAGAGGCAATTGCACTGTGGCCAGAGATACCAAAAAGTTCAGTGGATGGCCGACCGCGTGCATCAGCAAATACACCTTGTTCGGCAGGTGGTGTGGCACATGCACGCTCCACAGCCACGCCCCCCATCGGCCTGATCCTTCATGGCTCAGCCGGTGGTACCAGTATTGGAAAAACTCGAACACCAGCAGCAGAGCCACAAACTCAACAAAGATGGATGTGCCTGCCACGATGCCTGTGTTCAAGCGGCTCATGTCCAGGGCCAACCACCCCAGCCCCAACTTCAGCAGTCCGGCAATGCCGCCATTGACTGCCATATATTTCAGGTCACGCCTAAAACTCGGCCAAGTCATCTTCCATTCAGGCTTGGCCGGGTATAGAAACTCGACCGCTAACAGCAGAAGCATGCGCGTGCCCGCCATCCAAGCGAACACAGTTGCCAAGTTCCAGCCGTGCTCCAGCGCGCCAAAATACAGGGCCAGCGTGACGGCTAGCAGCAGCGGGTAGAAAACGCGAGATACAAAGCTAGCCATGATGCCGTTGAGCGCAGGCCCAGGTTGAACCAAAGTGTGTGTAGTCATATTCATCTCACCATGATGATGAAGGGTCTCGCATCGGCTGCGACGTCCACGTACGCGTACGCGGCGCCGCTGGCAAAGGCACATGCACATAGCAGAGCGAGCAGGTGGGGATGCTTTGGGCTCCACTTTCGAGTAGCCGGTGGCACAGAAGATTCAGGTTTGAAAGTAGACATTGTGTTCAATAATTGACGCAGTGGTCGCTATCTTCCGATGGCACCGTGCGGCTGCAAAGTGCCTTAAGGCGCAATGTGTTTGAAACCAGACAGAATACGCGCTTGTGTTCCGGAGAACTATGTGAAACCACGTTTGCCCACTGATGTCGATGTGATGGACCGGCGTGTACAACGCACGCGTGACGCCTTGCGCGAAGCCCTGATGCACTTGATGGTGGAATGCGGCTGGGATGCCATCGACGTGCAGACGTTGTGTGCGCGTGCCAACATCGGGCGGTCGACGTTTTACCAGCACTATGCCAACAAAGAGGAGTTGTTGAAGGCCAACTTTGCAGTGCTGCGCGAGATTCTTCTGACTCAGGCAAAGACGGACTCTACCCAACCCGAGCCGCTAGGGTTTGTGTACGGGTTGGTAGCCCACGTGCATGACGCGCAAGCTGTTTTCCGCGCCTTGCTGGACCGCCGATCAGGCCAGTATGTGCAAGACCGATTCCGGGAACTGTTGGTGGAGTTGGTGCAATCTGGCACACCGCCTTCGCGCGCATGGCAAACAGCCGCACGGGCACACTATCTGGGCGGCGCACTGTTTGAAATGCTGGCCTGGTGGTTGGGCAACAATCGGCCACAAAAACCGGAAGAAGTCAATCGGCTCTTTTTGCTGTGGAGCCGCGCCATTTTGGAAATGCCCGTAGCCTAAGGTTGCCCCACGCTCGCCATCTTGCTGCACAGGAGGTGCTTTCCCGAGTGGACAGTTGCTATTAAATACGTAGCAATAGAGTCATATTCTACGAGGGCTCAGGCGCAATTTATCTTGGAGTCGTCGTCAACTACCCCATAAAGGGTAGAAGCTGAGACCCAACTACCCCTGCTCCCCCGTCTGCAAACGCCACAGCGCCGCATAGCCACCATTGCCCGCCACCCATTCAGCATACATTCCGCTATCCACATTCCGTCCGGTTTCCGAGCAGTTGACATCCACTGTCTATGTGTACTACAGTACCGGTACACATAGACACTTACTCATGCACCCCATAGGTTTCATCACTATCAACCCGGGCTCGGCCGAACCCATTTACCGCCAGGTAATGGAACAACTGCGCCGCCGCATTGCCAGCGGCCAGCTTGTGGCCGGGCAAGAAATTCCGTCGGTGCGTGAACTTGCACAGACGCTCGCGGTGCATCCGATGACGATCTCCAAGGCGTTCAGCCTGATGGAGGCCGAAGGCCTGCTGGAGCGCCGACGCGGTTTGTCCATGGTGGTCGCGGCGCAGCACGCCCGGGCGCAATCGTCGGCATCCCGCACGGAGCAGTTGCGCCCCACGTTGGAGAAAGCAGCCGCAGAGGCCCGTCAACTGGAAGTGCCCGCCGCGCAAGCCCTCAAATTTTTCCAACACATACTGAACCAAGGTGAATCGACATGACAGTGAACAACGCCCCCACGGCGGAGCTACGCGCGTTGAGCCTGGCCTATGGCGCTTTGCCGGTGCTCAAGAATCTGGACTGGACGCTTTTTCCAGGCCAGGTAGTTGGCCTGCTCGGTCGCAACGCGGCAGGCAAGACCACGTTACTGGAATCCCTGCTCGGGCTGCGAGACCTGCAACACGGCACCGTGAAGCTGTTTGGCCAGCCCGTTGAGAAACTGGACGACACCCAACGCGCCCGCATCGGTTATGTGCCCCAGCGGTCCGACTTGTTTGAGGCCTTTACGGCCGATCAATTGCTTGGCTACTTTCGCAGCTTTTATACCCGTTGGAACACCGCCAAGGTAGAGGGATTGTTGTCCCGCTGGGAGATACCACCCAACACGCCTGTCGCAAAACTGTCGGGTGGCCAACAACAGCGCCTGTCCATCATTCGCGCCTTGGCCCATGAGCCGGATTTGCTGGTGCTTGATGAGCCGGTGGCCAGTCTGGACCCGGCCGGGCGACGCGACTTCCTGCGGGAACTGGTCGACCAGGTGCTGGACCGGGGGACCACGGTGGTGCTGTCCACCCATATCTTGTCGGACCTGGAGCGTGTGGCGTTTGACGTGGCCTTCATGCGCGACGGGCGCATTGGCGTGCAAGCGCCGCTGGACGACCTGCTGGACCAAACCCGGCTCGTCAGCGGCGCAACAGCCGACGTGCGCCAGTACGTGCAGCAACACCAGGCCGAGGTTTTGCACCAGCGGCCATTGGAGACTGGTCGAGAGACCGCACTGGTGCGGCTGGCCAACGGGCCGCTTGCAGAGGCACCTGGCTTGGACGTTGCACCGGTGAATCTGGAAGCTTTGTTTTTGGAGCTGGCATGAGCGCGCGTTGGGCACCGCATTGGCAGTTGCTGTCGGCAGATTGGCGCATGAACGGCCGTTGGTCCGCATTTCGACTTCTTACGATAGGCCTCTTGGTCACCGGCATGGCTTGTCTTGCTGGCACCATGGGATGGACGCCAAAACCAGCCTTCCGCTTTCTGTTCGCATTTCTGTCCGTCGTATCTTTGGCGTTTTTGTGGCTGTTATATGCCTTCACACTGATCCGATTTAACCACCCGGTTGATGCACGTTTGGTACCCCGCCAATTGCAGTGCTTACGGACAATCCTTCTGGGCATGTGGCTGACGTTCACGGCTGCCGCAGGCGGCGCAGTGGTGCAGGCGGCTGGGCTGCCGTTCGTAAGCAGCCTACTGACTTTCCTGCTGTTCGCCGCAGGTGCACTGCTGCCGCTGCTGTTGATGCGATGGCCGCCGCTGCTGGCGTTATTGGTGTTGCTTTGGCTGGCCACCTCTTTCCTGGGTGGCGTAGCAGCTCTCCAGAGCATAGGCAGTGTCCTCTACGACGTGATGCAGCAGGTCTTCCTTTTGCCTGTATGGTGCATAAGCTTGGCCACGTTGATTGCCATGTCGGCCCTGGCCCGCCTGTTGACGCACGGCGTATTGCGGGCGGGCGGGGATGCGCACGCAGCCCGCTTTCGCGTAAACCGCTTTGTACTGGGAGAAGCCCAAATGGCAACCACTTCTGAACTAAAGCTCGGGCTGTTCGGTGTTGTGCCCAGACTTGGCCGCCGACAACTGGCCCTGCTGTCCACTACCCCAGGCACTTCGGTTTCGGTCTTTCAACGGATCATGGACCTTCGCTTCAACACGGCAGCGAGCTGGCACTGGCTGCTGCTGTATGCCGTCGTAGTACTGATCGCGTGCAGCGGCCTGTGGTTCGCGTCGGCACACACTGAAACGCTTGTGCTGGGTTTTGCGTGCGTATGGACAGTGATCGTCCCGCTGACGACCCGCGCGACGCTGATGGCCCGATCCGCAAAAGAGCAAGCACTGTGGATGTTGTTGCCGGGAATGCCACAGGGGGCGGCTATCAACCGGGCGCTGGCTAAATGCTTCCTGAAGGAAAGTCTCTTGACCTGGGGCGGGGTCGCCGTGCTGTCCATGGCACCGCGCATGTTCCAGCCAATGACTTTCGATTGGGACGGCATGGGGTTGTCTCTGGTCGTGATCGGGTTGTTACCCAGCTTGGCGTTTGCGGTGGAGGATTGGTCGCGGTTGCGATTGAACCTCACAGCGACACAATCGCTGGGCAATACGCTGTGGTTATTGGTCAGCCCCTCGCTGTGTATTACGGCGTTTGCAATGGGCGCGCCGGTGTGGCTGCTGGCCCTGGGCTCGGTGCTCGCGACGGTGGTGATGGTGGGCTGGCGCTGGAGGCAGCTCGACCACTATCCCGCGGCGCTACCAGCCGGGCGCTTCTAATGGTGTGACGCCATGACAACTCAATCGCTACGAATTTCATAGCAGCTTAGGAACGCAGCACAATGGCCACAGCCTGATTTGGTTCAAAATTTCGCCCCCAGACGTCAGTTGGACCGCTCCCCGGTCTGGAGCCGCCACAGAGCCGCATAACCGCCATTGCGCGCCACCAGCTCATCATGCGTGCCGCTCTCGACAATACGCCCAGCTTCCAGCAAATGGATGCAGTCGGCTTGGCGCACGGTGGACAGGCGGTGGGCAATGACGATGGTGGTGCGGCCCTTGCTCACCACGTCCAGCGAGCGCTGGATGGCGGCCTCGGTCTCGTTGTCCACCGCGCTGGTGGCTTCG
>JANXVI010000036.1 GCA_025351745.1 Rhodoferax sp. | reverse complement strand
TCGTTGGCTCGCCAGCGGGAGTGGTTCAAAATGCGGTCATGTCGCCGTTCTCATTTCCACATTCCGTGTGCCAGCTGCGCCCGGGCGCTCGCTCGTCGTTGGCTTTGGCCAGCACGGCTTCGGATAACAGGTTGCTCGGCTCGGACACGCAACCGAAGGCTGCCGCTGCGCGGCACGGGTTGCGTGCCGGGCAGCGCCAACGTTAAACATCAGAATGTCCCCAGCCACCATGCGTTCGCTTTACTGGTTGCCCGGTCCTCTGCTGGCAATATGCCTAGTGGCATTTGCTGTGGTTGGACGAGGTGGTCCGGGGTTTTTCTTCATGTCGCTTTATGGCGGTGTCCTCTTCATGTTCGGGGCTCCACTGTTGCAGTTCATCTTGCTTCGAACGGAGCGATTTCGAAATCGCTACTCAAAGGCTTGCAGGGTGGCACTTCTTGTCATGGTTGTTGCGCTCTTGCTTCCAGCATTCGCTGGTGTGTTTAGTTTCTGGTGAAAGGAACACTGATGTTTAACATGCCAATCGACACGGACCCACAACAGCAGAAGGCGGCTTTGCCGCAGGGCGTTTTGGTCCGGTCATCTTCACGTTGGGCGTCACTAAGCTTGCGCCGCGCGCACACAATCGCAAGATGAGCAAACCTCCTACTCCACCGTCAATTTCGGCAACGGCGTTCGATTGCCCACATTGCGGGGCATTCACGACTCAGCACTGGTACAAGCTCCACGCCGATCGAATCGGGGAGAAGGAGCGCGTCCCGTCGATTCCTGACACTGAGGTGAGAGAGCGAATCTCAAAGGCAAAGGACCTTGAGGAATCGCAAAGGGAACGGCTTCTCGCCTGGATCGACAACGTCTTGGTTGGACTAGTGCTGCTAGATCGAAATCAGAACGGCGCCTATGTCTACAACGATGTAGGTAATCTCCATCTGAGCGAGTGCTACAACTGCAAGAAGATTGCAGTGTGGGTTCATGGCTCGCCAGTCTTCCCGAGTCAGCGCGCAGGGGTTGCGCCAAACACCGATCTACCGCAAGAGTTAGTTGCAGATTTTGAAGAGGCGCGAGCAATCGTGGACAGCTCGCCTCGCGGTGCGGCAGCTCTAATGCGCCTTGTCGTTCAGAAGCTTTGCGGCGTTCTCGGCGAAAAGGGAAAGAACATTGATGACGACATAGCTAGTTTGGTCTCGAAGGGGCTCAGTCCACTCGTTCAAAAGGCTCTTGATGTAGTTCGTGTTATCGGCAACGAAGCTGTACACCCTGGCACTGTCGATCTCAAAGATGACCGAGATACCGCGCTGCGTTTATTCGAACTAGTGAATGCCATTGCCGATCAGTTGATCACCCATCCTAGATCCGTCAAGGAAATGTACGATCAGCTTCCTTCCGCGAAGCTGGCCGCCATAGACTTGAGAAACGAAAAAGCAGCCGGCGAGTCGAAAACGTGACGCCCAACGAGTAAGGTTAGATCGTGCGAAGCCACGATCTGAACCGTTTGTTGGACGAGCCCGGTCAGACCTACCTCGTTTCTGAAAATATCTTTTCTCGTCCCACCGCCCGCGTAGCGTCTTGGGGTGATCCAAGCCCGCTGGTGACGATGATTTACGGCCATCATTGCAATGGCGCGTTGCCAAAAATGGCATTTTTCCTGACCGAAGCAGCCCAGTTGTGCTGTTTTTGGCCGAGCCCAGCCACAGCACCCGCAGGGCACTGCTGCGCTGGTGTTGATCCTGGCCTTACGTGGCGGCAATACCCTCACGGTTGGCGCCTGTCGGTGGCACGATCCCCGTTAGCATCCGTCGGCGCACGATGGCCATGACAGCACCGCAACAGCGGCAAAGCAGCTTGGGTCTGTCAGTTTGGGTTGTCTGTGCTGTTGTGGCGGGAGCCTTGCCACAGGGCCTGAACAACACCAAGCGCAGCAACGCAATCAAGCGTTTGCTGTTGGGGTGCAAAAACCCATAATTGCGTGCCCTTCTGAAACCCTTGGGCAGCACGTGCTGCAGCACCAGCCGTAAAAACTCCACCGCGCTGACGGTGCGCTGTGCGGCTTTCTTGGTTTTGCTGTCACGCCAGCGGTAGGTGACTTGGCCGTTCTCGCAGCGCAAAATATCTTTCTCCTGAATCACCCCCCGGTACAGGTAGCGTCCCAGATAGACCAGCGCTGGCCCACCATTGCCCACAGACTTGCAGTCCACCACCCACTCATCGGGCAAGTTGGGCGGCAACTGCAACCTCAACTCGCCCAAAGCAGCCAGGAACTTGGCCTTGAACACCTTGGCCAATGCCTTGTGGTTGAACAAATAGCCATCCCCCTTGGGGCTTTTGCGCAATGTGCGCCACAAGCCTTTGTCGGCATCGAGTGCTGCCGCTGGCATGGCCAGATGTACATGCGGGTGGAAATCGAGTTTGCGTGAATGCGTATGCAGCACCGCCACGGCCCCCGGGCTGCCTGCCAACTGCCTGTGGTTTTGACTGAAGGTGCGCAGCGTAGACCAGGCGCACTCCATCACTGCAGCGTAAGCCACGCGCTGATGCGCCCGAACCAGCTCGCGCAGCTCAGCGGGCAAGGTGAACGTGATCAGAAAATAGCTCCCCGGCACCAATGCTTGTGTCTGGCGTTCAATCCAGCGCTGGCTCTCAAAATGCTGGCAGTGCGGGCAATTGCGGTGGCCGCAGGAATGCGGCACCACGCGCTGCTCGCCGCAGTCGCCACACTGGGCCAGCATGCCCGGGCCCAGCATGGAGCGGCAGTTCTTCATGACATTCAAGGCCTGGCGCTGGCTGGGCAACACGCTGGCGCCGTACTGCGCCAGGTAATTTGCGCCAAATTGCTCAATGAGGGTGGCCAGCGCAATCATTTGACACTCCCCCAGTTGAGGCTGAAGCGGCTCATCAAGGCCTCGATACGAGCGCTGGCTTGGGTGTTGGTGTGGCTGGTGAGGTGGGTGTAGCGGGTGGTCGTCAGAATGCTATGGTGACCCAGAATCTTTTGCACTTCAAGCAGGTCAACCCCGGCTTCAATCAGATGGGTGGCATAGCTGTGGCGAAGGCTGTGCGGAGTGATCTTTTTTTTAACCCACAGGCTTGTGCCACGTGGTGCAGGGTTTTTTGCACGCCGCCGCGATCCAGCGGTGTGCGTGCCAGGTGAGCCCCCTTCAGACCGCCCAGGCGATTAGGAAACAGCAGCTCAGGATTGTGGTGGGTTTGCCAGAATCGGCGCAAGACATCCAGAGTGGCCTCTGGCAGGGGGACAAAGCGGTCGCGATTGCCTTTGGAATCGCGAATATGCACACGGTGGCGCACCGCATCGATGTCGGCCACCGTCAAGGCCAGTCCCTCGCTCAGACGCAGACCCAGGCTGTACAGGGTGAAATAGAACACCCGGTAGCTCAGGGTGCGGGTGGCTGCGAAAAGAGCCTGCGCTTCTTCGACGGTGACGATGTCGGGCAGGCGTGAGACCTTGGGCGGCTTGATGAAGTTGGGCATGCTCCAGGGCTTGCCCAGCACATGCAAAGTGTAGAACTTGAACCCATAGAGATCGAGTTTGACTGCGCTCCAGGAGTGACTGCCAATCAAATCACTGAAATAATCGGTTAACTGAGCGCTCTACAGGTTGACGATCTGGTGGTCAAAATAGTCACCCATACGCCGGACGGTTCGGGCATAAGCATCGATGGTCTTGGGCTGCAGGCCCTTGAGTTTGAGGTGCTGCAAATGGCTGCGGTACGAACTGCTAAAGGGCTCAGGAAACGCACTTGGATCAAACCCGCCGGGATGGGTGAACATAGACAAACTCCAGATAAGTTGAGGGTCAACATGCATCACAATTGAGACATGTGCCTACAGCTTACGAATTCACTGACTGGGGTTCCACTCCGCGTAGCGGCTTCGTCCAAC
>JANXVI010000035.1 GCA_025351745.1 Rhodoferax sp. | reverse complement strand
TCGGCGGCCTTTGCGGTCAGCGAGTTGTACGGCTGGAAGGCCGGGTTGTCGCACGGCTTCCACGAAGCACGGGGCTTTTACCTGATTATCGTTGCAGCAACTGGCATTGGCACGCTGATGGGGTATCTGGAATTGGACCCGCTCAAGGCCCTGGTATGGAGTGCCATTGTCAACGGTGTGATTTCGGTACCCATCATGGCCGTGCTGATGTGGATTGGGCAATCGCAGCGCCTGATGGGCGACTACACCATCACACGGCGGCACCGCATTTTTGGTTGGGCCGCGACCGGAGTCATGACGGTCGCTGTTTTGGTTATGCTTGCCACCAGTTTTTAAAGCCTGAGGAAATATATTATGGACATCGATCCCCTGAGTGCCGTAGAGTCGGCCAAGACCGACGCTGCTGCCGTCAAGCGGGCCTGGCTCAACCCAGCAGTGGCCATCACCGTGGCGCTGCTGGCCACCTTCATGGGCATCTGCAAGGTCAAGGACGACAACATCGTGCAGGCCATGCAACAGGCTCAGGCTGACAAACTGGACCACTGGCAGTTTTACCAAGCCCGCAATATTCGCGAAGAAGTCGCCAAGTCCACACTGATCCAGTTGCGGCTGCAGGCTATGTCCGCCCCTCCCAAGGCGGAGGCAGCCTACCAAGAACAAATCGCCGCTTACGAATTGCTGGCCAAAGAGCAGCACCAAAAGAAGGACGAGTTGAAAGCCCAAGCGGAGAAGGATCAGGCAAGCTACGACGCGCTCAACTTCAAGGACGACCAGTTCGATCTGTCAGACGCGCTGATTGCCATCGCCATTTCGCTGTTGGCCGTGGCCTCACTGACCCAACTGCCCTGGCTGTTCATGCTGGCACTGTTCCCGTCCGGCTTCGGCGTGTTGATGGGCTTGTCGGGCCTGGTGGGCCTGGGCATACATCCCGACGGTCTGATCAAACTGTTGAGTTGATGTATTCCCGTGCAGCGGTGAAATGTCTGACCGGTGGTTAGGGTCAGAGTTGGGCTTGGGCGCAGGTTGGCACGATAATGAACAATTGTTCGTTATCTTGTAGCTATTCACCACCATGGTTGACACCACGATTGTCTTCGCCGATTTCACAGGGAGCACCGGCCTCTATGAAACGCAAGGCAATACCAAGGCTACAGAGACCCTAACGCGGGCTACCCAATGGATCGGCAAGCTGTGCGAATCGCGCGGCGGTCGCGTGATCAAGTATCTGGGCGATGGCGTACTCATGGCGTTTTCCGATAACACGGCCGCAGTGCATGCCATGGCTGAGATGCAACGCCTGCACCACGACCGCATCAGCACCTGGCCAGAACGGGTTCGCATGAAAATGAAGATTGGCATGGCGCGCGGCCCGGTCGTGGAGCAAGACAGCGACTGCTTTGGCGATTCAGTGACGCTGGCCTCTCGCCTGAGCGATCTGGCCGGGGCCGAGCAGATTCTGGTATCTCAGCCCGTCATTGCGGCGCTGGTGGATGCTGTTGAGATACGATCCCGCAACCTCGGCTTGATGGACATACGCGGCAAGGCCGAACCCGTCGAGGTGCATCGGGTTGAATGGCAGGGAGATACGTCCGCCGAATTTTTGACGGTTCCGGCTTCGTTGGACTCCTTGATGGCACCGTCGGCGCGGCCGCTCAGCGCGATGACGCTCACCCGCCTTGATCAGACGACGATATTCTCTGGACTCGATTTTCCCATTTATGTCGGACGTGAAAGCGATTCTCATTTTCCAGTGAATGACCAGCGCGTGTCGCGTATGCACGTTCGCATTGACCGCAGAGGCAACAATTTCTTGTTGGAAGATTTGAGCAGTTACGGGACCTGGGTGCGTTTCGCAGGTAGCGATTTGGTCATTGCGTTGCGGCGGCAAGAATGCACCCTGGTGGGAAATGGCGAGATCGCACTGGGTGCTTCGTTTGACGACTTCAGTGCACCGTGCGTCAGTTTTTCTATTGGTGATGCGCCCAAGTGAGTCTTGGCTAAATCCGCTTCAGCGGACCTTGTCGAAGCGCTTGCTGTAAAGCGCATCCACGCCCGTCACCGTACCGCCACGCAGCGCGACGGACCAGTGGGGTGTCAGCGTGTAGATTAGTTTCAAAACGCTCTCGGCGCTGGCCAGGCTTTGTTCGTAGCCAATATACAGGCGGTCCGAAATCTCCTTGCCGAGGTTGACGACCTGCGCCCCACTGAGCCCGTACTTGCTATCACCGATGGAGATGGTGTCCAGTCCGACAGTGCTCGCCGCGCGAGCCCTGAAAATTGACCACACCGCTGTCGACTGCCAGTCGTGTACCGAAAGCCTCATAGCTGCCTTGAACCACGGTTACTGTGCCATATGCCCGCGGCGTTGCGCCCGGTTCACTGCGCAGGTTCAACATTCCAGCCAGGCGCAGATTGACGCCAGCGTCCTTGAACAAGAAGTCATTGCCCAGGTCCAGGTCTACATCGATGCGCGGTGTGAAGGGCCCAGCGGGCCGGTCGGCCGGCTTGGGATTGATGCGCGCCGCCGAGCGCGTTTGCTTGCCGCTGAGCACGACTACATCGGCGTCGAGTTGGGGGCAGTTTTATCTGGCAGGTTGAACAGTCCATGGTCGACTGCAAATTTGCCCTTTACCAGCAACTGACCGGCTGCAGTCGCCGCTTCGGCATTGCCCGTCACGGTCAGTTGCGCAGAGGGGCTGGCCAACAACTGCAGCTTGTTGGCGACGATGGTAGCGTTCAACCCGCGTGCCGCGCCGTCCAGTGCAATGTGTCCGGTTGCCTTCAGGGTACCGCTGCCACCCTGGAATTCCACACGCTGCAGTTCTACAATATTGTTGTCCATGCGCAGGCGGGCAATGCCATCGTGCAAATGAACGCCCTGGTCATACAGAGTCAGACCCAGACGGTCTCCCATGAGGGTGCCCGAAATGACGGGGTCTGCAAGTGTGCCACTGGCTGTGAGATCCATCGCCACTGCGCCGACCAGCGCCAAGCGGGGCCCGGCGAGCGCGGCTATGGTCTGCAGACTCGGAATCGAAGCTGTCATGCGTCCCGAGATTGGGGAACGGTCGGCGATGGCGAGCCTGCCGTCTCTGCGTTGCAATCCGATCTGGCCTTGCCCTTCGACGGACCCAATGCGTGTCGCTTTGGCTTGCGCACGCAGTGCAATGTGATCGTCCTGCAAGTCGGCGCGTAATTCCAGCTGGCTAAGGCCTATCGTGCTTTGACAGTTCAAGCGAAGGTCACCCCCACGTCGGATGATTTCGACAAAACCTTCAGCGCGGTCAGCGAGCGTTACATTCCACCGACCGTCCAGAACCAGATCGGTGGAAACAGCAGGCGTCTGTCCAGTAAATTGCTTTTGCAAAGCTATGAGTTGTGCCAGCTCTGGTGACTGGAAGCTGCCCTGCGAACGCAGCAGGTCGTCGCGGAAAACCAGACTTTGCAAGTCGAAAGAAGCGTCTGCGATCTTCAAGCGGCCCGCGCCGATTTCGAGGCGTCCAGGCCCGGCCGCGCGTGACAGTGGGGTTTCCAGTTGCAGGCGCGGTGAGGTCTGATTCTCCAGGGCGCGCAGCACACCGTTCCACGCCAACGATTGCGCCTGTTCGAGCAGTTGGCCCATCGCCTCCATCGACAACTTCAGCGCTTGCCCGCGAACCTTGCCATCGGCGTCGACACGTATCGTATGTTTGGCATAGGTGCCGTCAATTTTGGCGTGCAGATTGCTTAAATTCAGGCTTACGCTGTGGAGGCCCGCGGCATTCAAGTTCAGCGACACTCTCGCTTGGGGATCTTTGCCCGGTACGCCTTTGGTGTGCGCTTCTCCCGACGATGCGGCCAAGCGATGGATGCCGAATGCAAGATTCTCTGCCTTGTAGTCTGCATCGATGACAGGGCGACTCGGTGTGCCCGCAATCTGGCTGTGGACGTGTAGCATTCCTCCGCGATCGACAAAGATGAATCGGCAAGCTCTAGCTGCACCTCTTGCATCGCGCCCGAAAATTGCACGCTGATCGGGCCGTTGAGTTGGGTGGGCTTGAGCTTGTCGTGTATCACGTGCATGTCCAGGCCCTTGGCTTGCAGCGTCAGTTTGCCTGTCATGGGCACCAGCATCTCTCCACCACCAACCAGTGTGCCCTTGCCTGGGAGTTGAATCGTCAGTTGGCGCAGTTGCTGCTTGCGCGCACTGAGGACAACTTCCATAGTGGCGGATTCAAAAGGAAGCAGCCCGGCGTTGATAGCGCCGGGCTGCGCATTGCTCAGCGACACCGCGCCGCTGACGGTCAACTGGGACAGATCGCCTTTTGCGTCATCCGTGGGCGAGAGCGTGGTGCGCATCTCCAGCTTGGCATGTGGCCATTGCGGATTGAATTGTTGCGGGTCTAAGCCGCGGATGGCGACCAGCGCGCGGCGAATCGGCACAGCGGCGAACGGCGTTGCATCAATGCTTGCGTGTCCGTCCAGATGCATGCCCTTCGCATCGAGTTCCAGACCGAGTGCCTGCAGCGTGCCGGTCAGTCGGGCATTGGCCTGGTAAGGACTTTCAGCATTCTTGCCCGCGAGTCCAATGGTTCCGTTGACTTCGAACGGGGCCACTGCGCGCAGCTGCAAAGCGCACGCGATCCGGCCGTAGGGCGTAACTGCATCATCAAGCGTAAGGGCATGGGTTAACTGGTCGTAGTTGGCGTGCAGGCGAATGTCGTTGAAATGGATTTCGTTCACGTCGCTGCGAACGACCAGGTGCTGCAGACTTGCACTTTGCAAATCTATCGCCAGAGGCAATGTAAGTTGCTCGGGCAACTGGTGTATCAAGGCAGGCCCGGGCAGCAGGGTCACATCCACGGTGCCCAATCGTATGTATTGCACAGACCACTTCAACGGGAAGCGTTGCAGTTGCCAACTGGACTCTAGCCTGTCGACACGAATGAGCGTGGAACGGTCCTTGTAAACGATATTGCGCAATTGCAGACCGCCGCTCAGATTGCCCCCAACCCATTCACCAGAAAGTTTGCCGGATGCTAAATGGGAGGCCGTTCGCCACAACAGCTGCGCGCCCCAATCTGTCTGCAAGGCCACCGTGATCAGGGTTGTTAGGAATAGCGCGAGTATCACCGACGTGCCAACACTCCATGCCACCCAGCGCCCGGCGCGTCGCGTACGGGGGGCGGGTGTGGCAAGGGGGCGCCGCTGCCTGCAAGGTTTGGCGCGGGCTCAGAATGCGACTCCAAACGACAGGTGCAGGCGTATCTGATTTTTCTGAGATCCATAGGCCAAGTCGAGCCGCACGGTGCCTACCGGGCTGCGCCAACGCACGCCACCGCCGACAGCATGGAAGAGTGATTTATCCTGCCACGCATCAGCCGCCGTGCCGACGTCATAGAACGCGGCGCCTCCCCAATGCTCGGACACCCAGTGCTGGTACTCGACACTGGCGGCCGCCAGATAGAGCGCTGGGTAGACCGTTCCAGCACGCTCGTTACCAATGCTTTGGAAGTCGTAGCCACGCACCGATTCGGTACCACCAGCGCGGAACAACAACGACGCTGGGATAGCCGCATTGCCCGCCTGGGACCACACGGCGCCTAGTTCTCCGCGCAAGACGACCAGGTCCCGATAAGCTGTCGGTACGTATTCATGTAGCTTTCCATGCAGACGAATAAAGGTCTGGTCGCTAAGCACACCCTTGAGCGCTATGCCACCGTCAATCGAAGTGACGCGGCCCTTCCGGGGAACACCAGATCGTCCACCGCGCGCCAACTCCGGACGCCGCCGAACACCAGCGCCTGGTGGCTGCCGGGTTGAACGAACGTCTGCGGCGGCGGCGTGGCTCCGTCAATTTGTTCCAATCGGTCTCGGTAATACTCAAGCGAAACTACCGTATCGTGCGTGTCCGTAGCGTGCGAGCGGCGCAGACCGAGGCGCTGGCTGCAAAGGTCAATCCCTTTGAGGGTGGTGCGCTCGAATGACCCGTGCAGGCTGTCAATCAAGGCGCCGGGTGCCGGAGGCAGGGCTAGTTGCAACGAGCTGAACTGGCGGCGTTGGTCCAAGTCGAGCTGGCCATCGAACACCCAGGCACGGTTAAATACATTGTTGTGCGAATACAGTCCCCCGAGATGGGCGCCCCCATCCGTGGTGTACCCAATGCTGCCGCGGACCCGCTGGTTGGGGTGTTCCGTGACCTTGACGATGACCGGAGTTTCGACAGCTTGGGATGCATCGCGGTCGATGTCTATCACCACGTTGCTGAAGTAGGGGTTCTGAGTATTTAACGCTGTAGTTCTAACAAGTGCGCGGTGCTGAATTCCTCGCCGACGGTTATCGGGTTTACGTTGT
The DNA here is from genome assembly GCA_025351745.1 of Rhodoferax sp. Classification (GTDB taxonomy): domain Bacteria; phylum Pseudomonadota; class Gammaproteobacteria; order Burkholderiales; family Burkholderiaceae_C; genus Allorhodoferax. The sequence continues at coordinate 3,932 of JANXVI010000035.1, read as the reverse complement.
AGACAGTACTGGCGGGATATCGCCGCGTGCCACTTAGCTTCAAAACCCCCAGCGTGAACAACGGGCCACTGTCGTACGCTACCGCCAACTCGGCGGCGTTCGCATCCGTCAGGATGCGAGCCTGCGAATCGGCGATGCGCGCGGCTGGGTACCGAAGGTCCTGCAAAATTTGCAGGCCGCTTTCTTTCGCTGCGGCCCATTCTTCTTGTCGAAACGCCTGCCCCGGCCGCAGCTGCCACCCGCGTCGCAGCGAATCGACCTGCGTCGGGGACTGCGACTGCGACTGGGCCGCACCCCCCACTTGTACGTTTACGTTCGACACGACGGTTCTTGGCCCCGGGTCTACCGTGACGCGAACAACCATCGTCTCGCCGTCCCGGGCGGTATTGACTGTGGTGACAGGGGAGAAAAACCCCTCGGTTGCCGCCAGTTGTGCGACCTGCTCCGAGACCGTAGCAATCATGAAATTCAACTGATCGGCGTTGATATCTTTGCGGCTGCTGAGACGCACTACGTCAAGATGTTCCGACGGCAAATCTTTCAGCGCGTCGGGCGCGGTCACGCTCACCTCGTACGCCTGTACCGAGGAACTCGCTAAACATGCCCGGAAGCAAGTTAGTACTTAGGGAATAGCGTGCAAAGCGGCGGATACCAATGACCACATCCAAAATATGGTATCGACATTTCTACCGCGACACCGTGCGCCGCCTAACACAGGCGACGCGAAGACCGGACATGCCTAGTCAAGGTTTATGTTACTTCGAAGGCCACCAAGGGCGCCTTGTCCGCGTGGATCTGACAACCCAGCGATAGTTGACCAAATCCGACCAAAAAACATTCGGTGCGGCGCAGCGCCACCGCTTCGGCCTGGTTGCCAAAGTACACCCAGGTGCCGAAGCTGGAAGTATCAGCCAAAACAATTTGTCCGCCTCGGCTGCGGATGGTGGCGTGCACCCGCGAGACACGGGGGTCCAATACGGGCAGAGATGCATCGGTGGAGCGCCCAATCGAGATGCCGGTGGCCGTCAATGGGAAGATCTGGGTGCGGCCCTGCACCGTCAACGCCAGTGCCTGGTGCTGGTTGGGCATGTACATCGACATGCCCATAGCCGTGGCATCAAGGTCGGGGTCAGTTTGCCACTCAACGCGGTAGATGTGCGAGGTCTGCGCCTTGCCGCGCAGGTGCATGTGTCCCAGGCTGCGCAGCAATGCGCGGTGGGCCGCTACCAATTCGTCCCAAACATGCTGGGTGGTCAGGATCTGCTCCGCGCCGGCCAGATCGGCCAGCCGGGATGCGCTGTTGACTGCATCGCCAAAACAGTCGCCATCGATCTCGACCAATTCACCGGACTCCACACCCATTTGCATCTGAATGGGTGAAGATCCAGGCCCTGGAATGACCGGGTCGGTCTTGAAACGTGTTTGCAAGGTGACGCAGGCGCTCACCGCGCTGCCAGCATCCGGGAAAACGGCAAACACGCCGTCACCCAAGAGCTTGACAACACGGCCCTGGTACTGCTCGAATACCTTTCCTAGCAAATTTGTCAGCCGGTTCATCAGTAGCGAGGCATCTGCATCGCCCAGTTGCTCGAACAAACCCGTGCTTCCAACGACATCGGCAAAGACAACGGTAGGCATCAATGGGCTTTCGGCTGGGGTGTAATGCTGCGCCGCTCGCTGAATGCGGGTTGGTCGGGCCTGGGCAATCGTATCTGGTTCAATTGCCACGCGCAATAGAACGCAAAGTGCCACGGATTAATCAACTATGGATGCTGGCCTGTCTGCTAGCATCTCAGTACCTATGCTGTATCGCATCGTTTTGCTAGGTTTTCGACCCACATATGGCGGATATTGAAAAATTAGGCCGGTACGACGTCGTTCGCGTGCTGGGCAGGGGCGCGATGGGCGTGGTCTATGAAGGACGTGACCCCAATCTCGACCGCCAGGTGGCGATTAAGACTATTCGGGTGCAGAGCCTGACAACCGAAGCTGCGCAAGAATACGAAGGGCGCTTTCGCACGGAGGCACGCTCTGCTGCTCGCCTGCACCACGCCAACATCGTCAGCGTGTTTGATTCGGGCCAGGATGGGGATACTGCCTACCTGGTGATGGAGTTCATTGAGGGCGATGACCTCAAACACCACCTGGAGAACGGCGCACGCTTTTCGGTGCGCGCGTCCATCATCATGGTGCACGATCTGTTGATGGCGCTGGACCATGCACACCGTCAAAACGTGGTGCACCGCGACATCAAGCCCGCCAATTTGTTGATCGAGCACAGCGGTCGGGTCAAACTGACGGACTTTGGTGTGGCGCGCATCCAGGAGCCAGACGAAACCCACCTGACCCAAGTGGGTGGCGCAGTGGGCACGCCCAAATACATGTCGCCAGAACAGGCGAAGGGCTTGCGCGGCGACTCCCGCTCCGACGTGTTTTCGGCGGGCGTGGTGCTCTACGAATTGCTCACCGGAGTATTGCCCTTTGATGGCGAAAACCAGTTTGCGGTGATCCACAAAATCGTGGGCCATGATCCCGCGCCGCCCAGCAGCCTGAATCTGGATGTGCCATCGGCGATGGATGAGGTCATGGCCCGCGCCATGGCCAAAAGCCCCGACGAACGCTATGCCACTGCACGCGAGTTCGGTTTGGCGTTGCGCGCGGTGGCCCAGCAGGCGGGTGCAGCTACTGGCAACCCCAATGCGGATGTGGCAGCCGAACTGTCGCAGATGTTGGCGAACCACCCTCCCATTGCATCTCCCGCGGCGTTGCGCGATGGTTCCAGCACCGGCATCTTTGGTCCGGCCGCAGACGTGTCTCTGGTCACCACAGTCAATTACGAAGAAGAACTGGGAACCTGGAATGGCATCAAGGATTCCACAGTTTCCCAAAACTTTTTGAACTATCTGCAGCGCTATCCGGCCGGCGTCTATGCCCGCAGAGCCCAGCAACGGCTGGAGCAATTGGCTCTGGATAACACTGGCACCCTCGCGCCAACAGAACCTCAGTTTCGGCCCAATGCTGAAGGTGTGGACCTGGATTCGACGATTGGTCCCTTTTCGGCCACGGTGCCTGCCGATGATGTGCCAACCCAGCCGGCGCCCAACCCCGAAAGGGTCGTGAGCAAGGCGGCAGTTAGCATACAGGCTGCACGCAAGTTAAAAACCGGCGTCAAAACAGCGAAGCCACAGCCGCCAGCGCTCCGCAGACTATGGTCGTGGTTAGCGCTGGGGGGCGTTGTATCCGGGCTGCTGGTGTTGGGCCTGGTGCTTCGGCCCACTGCTGTTGTTGACCACGACGTGCAAGCCCAGCAGCAGCCGCAACTTGCGACGAATGCCACGGCGCGACCCGCCGCGCCCATGATAGAAGAGTCTGTTTCGGATTCGGTTGAGGTGTCCACTCAGGCGGTGGCGGCGTCCAGACCCGGTCTGACCGCATCGGCTCAAATGGCCAAGGCGTCCAAGCCCACCAAGCCCAAGCCGAACCTGCCCGTAGTGCCAGATGCGCAGGCGGCGACTAGCGCCGCGCCCAGCGCAGCCGTCGCGCCGCGCGAATCGGTACCGGCAGAGCCCTCTCACACCAACGGAGGCGCCAATGGGGCCGGGCCCTCTGCAGCTGGCAAGGTCTGTGCCGACAAGGTTTTCATCTTCCGTTTTGCTTGCATTGCCGAGCAATGTAAGACCGACCGTTTCCGCCAGACCGGCGAGTGCATGCGCTTCAAGGAAATGGAAAAAAAGCGGGAAGACGAGCGCAATATCCAGCAGCGCTGACTGCGCTTAACTGACTGCTGCGCTGTTGCGAGTTGTCAGACTTTGCTGCTACCGCTGCTGCGGCCAAACTTCCACAATGCCAGCGCGCCAAACAGAGCCGCGAAGCCTAGTTGTGCCGCTATGGGTGCCAAGGCCGCTTCCAGTGGCAGGCCGCGCCAGGTCATG
>JANXVI010000002.1 GCA_025351745.1 Rhodoferax sp. | reverse complement strand
AAGAGCTGGCAAGCGATACGAAGCCAGTAAGCCCAACAGGATGCAGAGGGCGCTCTAGGACTAGTTCCGATGCGGTTTGTGCGACGGGAGCGTTTTGATAGGTCGGTTAAATGTGTTTGCTCCGGGGGTTCCCGGGTCTTTCGAAAGACACGATTAGCCGACCTATCAAAACGCTCCCTTGGGTAACTAACAGGAGCGAAAAATGGGCAAGTCAGAGAATTTCATGCAAGCGCTGACGCAGATCGGCAGCGACTTTGACCGCATGGTCGAGCGGGCCGCGCAGCAGGTCTGCATCTACCCGGCAAAGCCTTGGCACATCGCTGAAAAGCAGCGCGCCCAGGCTGCATTCGATGCCTTCCAGTTCACCAAGCGCACGCCCGGAATGTCCTTTGCCTACGGCGAAGCGGTGGAGCTGGCCCACGTTGGCGCGTGCATCAAGGATGCGATCTTTGCGCATCGCCAGTTCAAGGGCAACACGGCTGGGCAGACTTTTGGCGGTGCAGCATGAGCGCCGCTAATCCCCGCACACCCGGGCCATGGTCAATTGAAAGCATGACGGCAAGGCATGTCAACACAAACGCCATCGTCATAAGCGCTGACGATGGATTGGGGCCAGTTGCATATTCAACAACTGCTAACGCCAAGCTAATTTGCGCTGCGCCGGAGTTGTTGGCTGCACTGCAAGACCTTCTCAAGGTCGCCAGCGTGCGCATAGATGACCCACGGATAGCCCAATGGGACGCGGCCCGCGCGGCAATCGACAAAGCTACTGGGGCCGCATCGTGAGCGCACCGAAGACCCCGTGGAACCCTTCTCGCAAGGCCACGGCCCGCGTGAAGAACCCGCTGCCAATGCCCAAGGTCTGCCCACACTGCGGCAAGCCCTGCGGCATCGTGAACAACTCGGTGATCTATGGCCGCGTGTTTGGCGAATGGCCTTGGGCGGTGCTGTGCGCGGGTTGCAATGCCTACGTGGGCCTGCACCCCTTCACTGGCATTCCGCTTGGCACATTGGCCACAGCTCCGATGCGTGACGCCCGCAAGCGCGCCAAGGCCGCTTTCAACCCGCTGTGGGAATCAGGCGCAATGACGCGAACCAAGGCCTATGAGTGGCTGGCGGGCGCTCTGGGCATCGCCAATGTCGAGGATTGCCATATCGGCTGGTTTGATGTTTGTCAGTGCGATGCCGTGGTGGCCGCTGTGGCTGCAAAGGCGGTGAAGCCATGAAACCCCTAACCACCTACCAGCGCGTCCTCTGCGCCACCTACGCCGCCGCTATCGTCACTCTCTATTTTTCACTATGCGTATGGAGTCCAACATGACACGAACATTGACCAGCAAAGCGGTTGCGTATTTGACCAACGATTATGGCGTTAAGTTGCAAGATTTGCCAACACTAAAAGACGCCTCTGCGCTGCATTTCTACAACGCACCGGCAGACTGCATTCCAGACACATGGACGCGTGTTGGTGAAGCGACGATCACAGTCGAGTTTGACGACCCAACGGAGGCGGCCAATAGCCGGGTTGCAGTCCTGCGGCAACTGTTGCAAACGCACCAGGCAGATGCGCAGATGCGTGATAACGCCATCCAGGCGGAGATTCAAAACCTGTTGGCGCTGCCTTGCGAGGTTGAGGCATGAAACGAACAATTGATCAATGGCGTAACTGCAAACCCTCGACCATGGTTACGCAGCAATCAGAGGCCGCGTTGACCTTTGCGCTTGAGGACGCGAAGTCTGACATCCAAGAGTTGTATCAGGCGTTGGAGAAAATTATTGCAAGCCGCCAATCACTTGTTGATGCTCTAAAAAAAGACTGCCAAGTGTCCAATGGTTTTCCGCATGGCAGTCGCCCAAAGAAACTGAAATACACAGATGCCCAATGCATCCAAGTTCTAGCAATTCGCTACCCACACCTTTCAAAAGAACTACAGGATCCACCAAAATGACATTTGCTAAATCTCCACTGTGGGAAGAGTTAGAGGATGCCGCCGACACGCTGGCACTCTCAGGTCAGATTGACAAGCGAGTTCTCCAACTGATGCGGGCATCTTCCGTGCAAATGAAAAACTGGTTTGTTGCTGTGCAGGAACTGCGCGAGGAAAAAGATGCTGCCATCACCCGCTTACAGGAACAAGATGCAGCGCTCCACGCTTTGGCTAATGTCTTCTTTCACGCTGCCAAATTTGCACGACAAGAGATAACACTGGACGCATTTGGTACTGGGGTTATTGACAAAGCGCCGTTTAAAAACGCCATGGCAGCTTATGGACTTGATAGCGCGGGCGGCGTGCGTCGTGCGGAAAAAAGAAGGACCGCGAAATCATGAACCAATTCCCCCTAGAGCGCCTGCACGCCCACATGGGCAAGCCCGCATGGTTCTACCCCGCCGTGATGTTCGTGATGTTCGTTGTGCTGCCCTGCGTGGCTTCTGCACTGGAGTGAGCATGACTACAAATACCGATCGTGAATTGCTGGAACTGGCGGCTAAGGCTTTCTGGGGAGACCAGATTGACGACGTGTGCTTAGTTCGTTGGCTTGATGCTGACGAAGCAATTGGCTACACGTATGGCGAAAACCAAGACCACAACGGGCAAGACGTCGAGTTGGTTTGGAACCCACTTGATGACGACGGCGATGCGCTGCGGCTGTCTTGCTGTCTTGAGATAGACCTAGCTTACCGAGTTGTTAGTCAAATTCGCGTCGAAGCCCTTGCCCCTGGGGGTCCGCGCATCGTTGAGGTTTATGACCAATCAAATGGCCGATCAGCCGCTACCCGCCGCGCCATCGTTCGGGTAGCCGCCGCCATCGGAAAGGCCATGCCATGACCGAAGACACCAACCACCCTTACGACGCGATCTGCCAACTCTTCTGGCCTGTCGTATCCCTCTTCCTGGGCATCGCCATCGGTGGCGGGCTTGTGCTGATTTATCTCACTCACTGAAAGACATTATGGGAACGAACCTGATAACCACGCAGATCAATCAACTTGCGGAACGCTTCGAACTGCCGCAGAGCGAGGAACTTTACCAAGTCCTCAAGGCTACGGCCTTCAAGGGCGATGTAACAGATGCGCAGTTGAGCGCCCTGCTGATCGTCGCCAAGCAATATGGGCTCAACCCCTGGGTTAAGGAAATTTATGCTTTTCCAGACAAGAACAACGGCATTGTTCCCGTGGTCGGCGTTGACGGATGGAGCCGCATCATCAACACCAATCCGCAGTTCGATGGTATGGACTTTGAACAAGACGCGGACTCTTGCACCTGCACCATCTACCGCAAAGACCGCTCGCACCCCACGCGGGTCACGGAATGGATGGCGGAATGCAAACGCTCTGGCGTGAAGCCATGGGAGAGCCACCCGTACCGCATGCTGCGCCACAAGGCAATGATCCAGTGCGCGCGCTTGGCGTTCGGGTTTGTAGGTATCTACGACACGGACGAAGCAGAGCGGATTATGGAATCCAGCGGCCCAGCGCCGATGAAGTCGATCAACCCGGACACGGGCGAGATTGTTGCCAAGACGCTGCCGACATACCCAGACGGCGACTTCGAAAAGAACCTCCCGGTATGGCGCTCCTACATCGAGGCGCGCAAAAAAACCGCAGAGCAAATCATCGCCATGGTCAGCACCAAGGCCACCCTGACTGCGGAGCAGATCGCAATGATCAATGCCACGGTTGTCCCTGAAACCATCGACGCGGAGTAAACCACCATGAACGTTATCCAAGTACAACAAGGCAGCCAGAAATGGCTGGACCTGCGCAAGTCGTTTTTCACAGCATCCGAAGCCCCTGCAATGATGGGCCATTCGAAATTTCAAAGCCGCAGTGACCTATTGAAGCAGAAGGCCACCGGACAAGCAGAAGAAGTCGGCAAAGTAAAGCAGGCGCTTTTCAACCGTGGCCACCAGAGCGAGGCTGACGCGCGGCCCTTCGCAGAAATGATCGTCAAGACTGACCTCTACCCGGTAACAGCAACGATCACTGTTGATGGCATTGACCTGCTGGCCAGCCTAGACGGCGCAACCATGATGGAAGACGAAATTTTTGAGCACAAGCTCTTTTCTGAATCACTTGCAGCCGATGTTCGCGCCGGGACACTTGACCCGCATTACACGATCCAGATGGACCAACAGCTACTCGTTTCGGGTGCGAAGCGCTGCCTGTTCATGACCTCTGATGGCACCGATAAGAACATGGCTTGGTGCTGGTATGAGTCCAGCCAAGCTAAGTTTGACGCGCTGATTGCTGGGTGGTGCCAATTCGCCATCGACCTAGCTGCCTACGTCCCGCAGGAAGTAATCGTACCCGCCGTAGCCGCCCCCCAGATGGGTCTACCCGCCGTCAGCATCCAAGTGAATGGCTCTATCGCGCT
>JANXVI010000206.1 GCA_025351745.1 Rhodoferax sp. | reverse complement strand
CCTTTGCGAAAGAGCACTTGCGCCAAAACGATAAGGGTGAAGAGGGCCATCAGCAAGCCAGTAATGCGCTGGGCCAGCCAGTCGCGAAGACCGTAGTGCGCGCCAACGACAACGCGCTTGGAGCCATAGTTAACAGACATGTTCAGTTCCTGGTTTGAAATGTAGAAGCAGGGAGGGTGTTACGGTCAGTACAGACCGAACAATTTGGCACCAAAGACCACGGTCAAAGCCAGGCTGAGCCCCAGCGTCCATTGGGCGGTCGATCGTCCTTGGTCCTTGCTGACGGTATGGAACAGGTCCATGCGGATGTGGCGCAGACCGGCAAAGAAGTGGTGAAGGTAAGCCCAAATCAGCACAAGTGCCACCAACTTGATGATCAAGCCGGGGACGACTCCGATGCCGTTGTTGAATGCAGATGTGAACTTCGCAAAGGAAATCTCGGAACTAACCGAGGTATCAAACATCCAGATGATGAACGGCATCAGCAAAAACATGACAAGGCCGCTGCCACGATGCAATATGGAGACGATCGCCGCCACGGTCATGCGGTAAGTAGGCAGATCCTTGAATGCGTTGATGTTGCGAAACTCAGGTCGCTTGGGCCGGGTCGAAGAGGGGAGCTCAGACATGAATGGGCTTTCTTTAAGTAACCGTGTGTAATTATTGCCGCTGCAGACCAAAATTCTATTGCACTGCAGCAGGCTGACGCCGGACTTGCACGATCAACCTAGTCAATTGAGGGTGTTTCGATAGTAATGCTTGCTGGTCAGGTAGAGCCCGCGGCGCAGCTCCATGGGCGCATCGTTATAGGTGTAGGCAATGCGTTCCACGCTCAACAGCGGTGTTTGAATGTCGGCCGCCAGCAGTTCGCACTGCTCGGTATCCGGTAACACCGCGCGGATTTTTTCTTCGGCACGCACCATGCGCACACCGAATTCGGTTTCAAACAGCGCGTACATCGGACCATTGGAATCTCGCAAACGCTCTGCCGTCAAGCCTTTGAAGGGGGCAGCGGGCAGCCACATGTCCTCCAAAATGGTGGGAATGGAGGCGAAAGACAACACGCGGCGCACCTGTAAAACAGCGTCGCCAGGGCGAACGGCAAGCGCCTTGGCAACCTCGACCGAGGCGCGTGTGCGCTTGCAGTCGATGATGTGCCGCTGGGCCGGGCCTTCGCTGCTGGGGTCGCCGTTGTCGGGGATGAGCTTGAGGAAACGGTATTGGATTTGCCGTTCTGCATGGGTGGCGACAAACGTACCTTTGCCCTGGCGGCGCACGAGCAGGTTTTCCGCCGCTAATTCATCAATAGCTTTGCGCACGGTTCCCTGGCTGACCTTGAAGCGCGCGGCCAACTCCATCTCGCTGGGAATCGCAGCACTGGGCTTCCACTCGCCCGCCTGCAGGCTTTGCAGGATCAATACCTTGATCTGCTGGTACAGCGGACTGAAAGCCGGCGTGGGTTGCGCGGATGCGATGGATTCGCCGGCCTGCATCTCAGGCACGGCGGCGCTGTCGTTGGTGAAATTAGGCGTTGCAGACATGAAAAGGGCTTGAGGAAGTCGGCTTGGAGTCCGTCTCGAATTCATACCCAATCATATCTTATATAAGACATAAGACAAATTGACTTCGCGGTAGTTTCAGAGGTAAACTCTTAGCCATTCTGGCGGATTCAGCCTTTCGCTTGGGTCCCCGGACAGTCCCCGTTTTTACAACACTTCCTGGAGTTATCACCATGAGCAAGAAACCCGTTCGCGTTGCCGTCACCGGAGCAGCCGGTCAAATTGGATACGCCATTCTGTTTCGTATCGCCTCTGGCGAAATGCTGGGTAAAGACCAACCCGTCGTGTTGAGCTTGCTGGAAGTGCCGGTCGAGAAAGCCCAACAAGCCCTGCAAGGCGTGATGATGGAGCTGCAAGACTGCGCATTCCCGCTGCTGGTCGGCATGGAAGCCCATAGCGACCCGATGACTGCGTTCAAGGATGTCGATTACGCGCTATTGATAGGTTCGCGCCCCCGCGGTCCTGGCATGGAACGTGCAGAGTTGTTGGCCGTCAACGCCGAAATCTTCACCGCCCAAGGCAAGGCCCTGGACAAGGTTGCCGGCCGCAATGTCAAGGTGCTGGTCGTCGGCAACCCCGCCAATACCAACGCCTACATCGCCATGAAGAGCGCACCGAGCCTGCCGCGCAAAAACTTCACGGCCATGCTGCGCCTGGACCATAACCGCGCCCTGAGCCAGATCGCGTCCAAGACCGGCAAAGCTGTGGCTGACATCGAAAAAATGGCCGTATGGGGCAACCACTCGCCCACCATGTACGCCGATTACCGTTTTGCCACCATCAACGGCGAAAGCGTCAGGACCATGATCAACGACCAAGAATGGAACGCCAACACCTTCTTGCCCACTGTGGGTAAACGTGGCGCGGCCATCATCGCTGCACGTGGCGTGTCGTCCGCCGCATCGGCTGCCAATGCCGCCATCGACCACATGCGCGATTGGGCCTTGGGCACCAATGGCAAGTGGGTCACCATGGGTATCCCGTCGGACGGCCAGTACGGAATCCCCAAGGACACCATGTTCGGCTTTGCCGTGACCTGCGAAGGTGGCGAATACAAGGTTGTTGAAGGTCTGGACGTGGACGCCTTCTCGCAAGAGCGCATCAATGTCACGCTGAAAGAATTGCAAGACGAGCAAGCCGGCGTCGCCCACCTGCTGTGAAATGACCCACCCCCGAAGCGCTTGCGGCGCCTCCTCCTCATGGGGGCGCCACCAGCAGTCCGGCAAAGCCGGTATTGCGGTGCCACACGATGGTGCCGCGCGCTTTCAAGGGCTTGTGTAAATGCATCCGCGCGAAGTACTTCTTGGCGCTCAGGGCGCAGCAGGTTTATTGCCTGTTTGCGACCACTACAGCGGCGTCGAGGCGCGGATGGTAAAGAGCCTGCAATTGCAGGCGGATATGGCCCAAGAGTTCGGCGTTAGCGTATTTGACGTGACGCTGGATTGCGAAGACGGAGCGCCGGTTGGTGGTGAGCGAGATCAGGCAAATATGGTGGTAGCCCTCGCCAACAGTGCGTATTCAGCTCCTCAATTGATAGCAAATGGTTTGCGGCGACGGGTTGGCACCCGGTTGCACGCGGTTGACCACTTAAGTTTTGCAGCCGATGTGGACATCGTCGTGGGTGGTGCCGCCCAGGCCTTGAGTTACATCATGGTTCCCAAGGTCGAATCGTTGACCGATGTTGAAGTCGCCGTGGCGGCCATCGATGCTGCGGTAAGGCCGGGACAGCGCACGAGCGAACTGCCGTTGCATGTATTGATCGAGTCGCCTGCAGCAGCGCATCGCGCCTTTGAAATTGCGGCCCATCCCCGCGTGCAATCTGTGAGCTTCGGATTGATGGATTTTGTTTCTTCGCACGCCGGTGCCATACCCCACTCGGCCATGGGTGTGCGCGACGTGCAAGACGATGTGACGCTGGACCAGTTCCACCACCCGTTGGTCGTACGGGCCAAGTTGGACATTGCCAGCGCCTGTCATGCTGCGGGCAAAGTGCCGTCCCATTGCGTGGTGACAGAGTTGCGAGACACCGGTGTTGTGGAGCGATCGGCGCACATGGCGGCGGCGTCGTTTGGCTACACCCGGATGTGGAGCATCCATCCGTCGCAAATTCGACCCATTCTGCGGGCTTTTACGCCGTCGGTTGCAGCGATTGACCTGGCCGCGCGCATTGTGGAGCAGGCTAGCGCTGCGGATTGGGCACCCATCGCAGTGGATGGCAAGTTGCACGACAGGGCCAGTTTCAGGTATTTTTGGCAGGTGTTGGAGCGGGCCTACCAGACCGGTTGCACCATTCCCAAGCCTGTGCGTCTGTATTTTTCTTCCCGAGTCCATTAAGAGAATGAGGTTTATCTCCATGACAAAACAATCCACATCGGGTTTGCTGCTGTTGGCCGCGGCCATGGCTTTCCCAGCGCTCGCGGCCGACAAGCCTGCCAGCAAACCCGCTGCCAAAGTGGTCCGTACAGCGCCCGCGAAGCATGCGCAACCCGTCGTACAGGCGCCCGTGGACCTGTCGCCCGAGCAACTGGAACTTGCCAGCAAGGTGCTGGTCGGCAAAATCAATTGCGAGTTGGGTGCGGTGGTGACCATGACGAATGACGATCGCTCGCCAGGGCGGTTTTTCCTGGATACCGGCAGCAAACGTTATGCGCTCCTGCCGGTGGTGACCAGCACGGGGGCCATCCGTTTGGAAGAAGAGTCCAGCGGCGCGGTATGGTTACAACTTGGCAATAAGTCGATGTTGATGAACCAGAAGGAAGGCAAGCGCCTTGCAGATGAATGCATGAACCCGGACCAATTGTTGGTGGCCCAGGCGCTCGAGCGCAATCCAGTGCCGGGTTTGCTGGACGAACCCAAGGGTGCCCTGGTGCCCGTTGGCTCTGGCGGAGCGGTTCAGGAACTGGTGCCTAATCCCGAGCCGCCGCCCAAGGTGAAGTCCAAGAAAAAATCAAAATAGATAGCATGCTATGCCCTATTGACGAGGGCTAGCGAGTAATTTGTGTAGCATAAGAAGGAGTAAATGCGATGTTGAAAGTCTACCGTGACCATGTGGCCGAACGTGCTGCACTGGGCATCCCGCCGCTGCCGCTGTCGGCCAAGCAAACCGGCGAAGTGATTGAATTGTTGAAGGCGCCGCCCGCTGGCGAAGAAGCATTTTTGGTGGATCTGATCACCTACCGTGTGCCCGCTGGCGTAGACGACGCCGCCAAGGTCAAAGCCAGCTACCTGGCGGCCGTGGCCCACGGAACCGAAAAGTGCGCGCTGATCTCGCGCGCACGCGCTACCGAGCTGCTGGGCACCATGCTGGGTGGCTACAACATCAGCCCGCTGGTCGATTTGCTGGAGGACGCTGCCGTTGCAGGCCAAGCCGCAGAGGGCCTGAAAAAGACCTTGTTGATGTTCGACCAGTTCCACGACGTCAAAGAGAAGGCCGACAAAGGCAACGCCTATGCCAAGGCTGTGCTGCAAAGCTGGGCCGATGCCGAGTGGTTCACCAGCCGCCCCGAAGTGCCGCAAAGTATCACGCTGACCGTGTTCAAGGTGGCCGGCGAAATCAACACCGACGATTTGTCGCCCGCTCCAGACGCTTTCAGTCGCCCGGACATCCCGATGCATGCGTTGGCCATGCACAAAAATGCACGTCCCGGCGTCGTGCCTGAAGAGGACGGCAAGCGCGGCCCGGTCAAGTTCATTGACAGCCTGAAGGCCAAAGGCAACCTGGTGGCCTATGTAGGTGACGTGGTGGGCACGGGCTCCAGCCGCAAATCAGCCACCAATTCGGTGTTGTGGTTCACCGGCGAAGACATTCCGTTTGTGCCCAACAAGCGCTTTGGTGGCGTGTGCCTGGGCAACAAAATTGCTCCCATTTTCTACAACACCATGGAAGACTCGGGCGCACTGCCGATCGAACTGGACGTGGGCCAAATGAATATGGGCGATGTCGTTGAACTGCGTCCCTACGATGGCAAGGCACTGAAAGATGGCAAGGTGATTGCCGAGTTCAAAGTCAAAAGCGATGTGCTGTTTGACGAGGTGCGCGCCGGTGGCCGCATTCCGTTGATCATTGGCCGTGGCCTGACCGCAAAGGCGCGCCATGCCTTGGGCTTGCCCGTCAGCACGCTATTTCGCTTGCCGCACAACCCCGCCAACACCCACAAAGGCTTTACGCTGGCCCAAAAAATGGTCGGTCGCGCGTGCGGCCTGCCCGTCGTCGACGGCAATCAGCAAGGTGTGCGCCCCGGCACCTACTGCGAGCCCAAGATGACCAGCGTGGGTTCGCAAGACACCACGGGCCCCATGACCCGTGACGAGCTGAAAGACCTGGCCTGCCTGGGTTTCAGCGCTGACCTGGTGATGCAGTCTTTTTGCCACACCGCCGCTTATCCCAAGCCGGTGGACGTGAAGATGCACCACGAGCTGCCCGACTTCATCAGCACCCGTGGCGGCGTGCCGTTGCGTCCCGGCGACGGCATCATCCACAGCTGGCTCAACCGCATGCTGTTGCCCGACACCGTTGGTACCGGTGGCGACAGCCACACGCGTTTCCCCATCGGTATCAGCTTCCCCGCGGGCTCCGGCCTGGTGGCGTTTGGTGCGGCCACGGGCGTCATGCCTCTGGACATGCCCGAGTCGGTGTTGGTCCGCTTCAAGGGCAAGATGCAGCCCGGCGTCACGCTGCGTGACCTGGTCAATGCAATTCCGCTGTACGCGATCAAGGCCGGGCTGCTGACAGTGGCCAAGCAAGGCAAGGTCAACATCTTCTCGGGCCGCATTCTGGAAATCGAAGGCTTGCCAGACCTCAAGGTGGAGCAGGCATTCGAGTTGAGCGACGCATCGGCCGAGCGCAGCGCTGGTGGGTGCACCGTGCACCTGAACAAGGAGCCGATTCAAGAGTACATCACCAGCAACATCACGATGCTGAAGTGGATGATCGCGACTGGTTACTCCGATGTGCGCACCATCAACCGCCGCATCAAGGCGATGGAAGCCTGGCTGGCCGATCCCCAGTTGCTCAAGGGTGATGCGGATGCAGAATACGCTGCCGTCATCGAGATCGACCTGGCCGACATCCACGAACCTATCGTGGCTTGCCCCAACGATCCGGACGATGTGAAGACGCTTTCGGACGTGGCCGGTGCTGCCATCGATGAAGTGTTCATCGGCTCTTGCATGACCAACATCGGCCACTTCCGTGCTGCGTCCAAACTGCTGGAAAACAAGCGCGATATCCCAGTGAAATTGTGGATGGCACCGCCGACCAAGATGGACGCCAAGCAGTTGACCGAAGAAGGCCACTACGGCGTGCTGGGTTCTGCCGGTGCACGTATGGAGATGCCGGGTTGCAGTTTGTGTATGGGTAACCAGGCGCAGGTGAAGGAGGGGGCAACCGTGTTCTCCACCTCTACCCGCAACTTCCCCAACCGTCTGGGCAAGAACAGCAATGTGTACCTGGGTTCCGCAGAGCTGGCCGCCATCTGTTCCAAGCTGGGGCGCATTCCGACCAAGGCTGAGTACATGGCCGATATGGGAGTCTTGACCGCAGCCAGCGACAAGATTTACCAGTATCTGAACTTTGACCAAGTGAAGGATTACACCGACCTGGCAAACACTGTGAAGGATGGTGTGGCGGCGTAAGCCTTCCATCTGCCGTTTCGAATCTGAAGCCCCGCGGTGCAAGCTGCGGGGCTTTTGTTTTGGTGACACTGTTGTGCTTCTCGCCCGCATCAGGCCAGGGGTGGCCGTTTTGCTCCGTGTCCCCCGCCCGTTCCGGGCTCCTCCTTTACCTGCGCAAAACGGCCACCCCTGGCCTGATGCTGGAGGATGTTTGAATGGCCCGGTGCAGCTTGGATCGGCATTGGCGCACCGTTACTCGGAGGAACAGTCGGGCCAGGCGTTTTGCGCAGGTAAAGG
>JANXVI010000441.1 GCA_025351745.1 Rhodoferax sp. | reverse complement strand
CACCGTGGCTGTGCTGGTGTCGTTGTTCGTCAGCTTCACGCTGGACCCGATGCTGTCGTCGGTGTGGAAAGACCCGGTCGAATCGCGCTTTAGTTGGGCGCCGTGGCTGGGCCGTTTGATGGAACGTGTGGAGCACCGCGTGGACTGGCTGCATGGCGTCTACGGCCGCCTGCTGGAGCGCACGCTGGCGCGGCGCAAGACCACGCTGGCGATTGCGGCGGCGGTGTTTGCCGGCAGCCTGGGTCTGGTGCCTATTGTGGGTAGCGAATTCATGCCCAAGACCGATGAAGGCGTTTTCAATCTCAAGATCAAGACGCCGGTGGGCACGAGCCTGCTGTACACCAACAACAAGGTGTTGCAAGTGGAAGAGGCCATCAAGGCCTTCCCCGAGATTGATCTGGTCAGCACCACGGTGGGTGGCAACAACCGTAATGAGGCGGAGTTGTTGATCAAACTGGTGGACAAACGCAAGACCACGCGGCGCAGCCAGACCGAGGTGGAAAACGCGGTGCGCCAGCGCCTCAAGAGCATTCCCGGCATCGAGCCGTCGGTGGGCTTCAACAAACCCATCTGGATCAATTTGATTGGCCCCGCGTCCGACGACTTGCCCCAACTGCTGGACGAGATCATGACCAAGGTGCGTGCCGTCAAAGGTGTGGTCGACCTGGAGCATAGCCTGGAGACCGCCAACCCCGCCGTCATCATCAAGGTGAACCAGGCCGTGGCCAGCGACCTGGGTTTGTCACTGGAGCGTGTGGGCAGTGCGCTGCGCCCCTTTGTCAACGGCGATCAGGTCAGCAACTGGCTGGCGCCCGACGGCCAAAACTACGAGGTGAACGTGCAGTTGCCACGCTCAGGCCGGCAAAAGCTGTCGGACCTGGGTGATTTGTACATCTCTACCAGCAAGGTCGATGCGAATGGCACGCCGGTGATGGTGCCACTGCGCCAGGTGGTGGAGTTCATTCCATCGACCAGTCCGCAGGTCATCAAGCGCCAGAACCTGGAGCGCCGCGTTGGCATCTACGCCAATGTGGAAGGCCGCCCCACAGGCGACGTGGCCAAGGAAGTGAAGAAGGTAGTGCAGGCCATCACCCTGCCGCAGGGCTACCGCTTTGACATCAAGGGAGAGGCCGAGCAGAACGACGAAGCCGGTGGCGCCGCCATGGTGGCCATGGTGCTGGCCGTCATCTTCATCTACTTTATTTTGGCGTCGCAGTTCGCCAGTTTTTTGCAGCCGGTGGCCATCATGGCGTCGCTGCCGTTTACGTTGGTCGGTGTGATGGCGGCACTGATCCTGACCGGCTCCACGCTCAACCTCTTCTCCACCATCGGCTTCATCATGCTGATGGGCCTGGTGGTGAAGAACGCCATTTTGCTGGTGGACTTTGCCAACCAGTCGCAGCGCGAAGGCCTGAGCCAGCACGACGCGGTGCTGCGCGCCGGCCAGGTACGGCTGCGCCCCATCATCATGACCACGCTGGCCATGGTGTTTGGCATGCTGCCCATGGCCATTGGCTTGGGCGAGGGCAGCGAGGCACAGGCGCCCATGGGCCGCGCGGTGATTGGCGGGTTGCTGACCAGCACGCTGCTGACGCTGGTCGTTGTGCCGGTGTTGTACACCTATCTGGACAATCTGCCGCGCTGGTTCAAGCGCCGGTTTGGCGCTGCCGCTGTGCCCGCTGATATTGCTGTGCAGCCCGATCCTTCGGCTGTTTGAGCCCATCGCTAATTGACGGGGTCACAAGCCCGGTAACTTGTAAATTAGTAAAAAGTAGCTTAGTATTAATTTACTACGTACTATCTTACTAATTACCGTGACTCCAAAACGCTTTGACTCCACCGCCTGTGCCGTGCAATTGCGCGCAGCGGTTATGCATCTCTCCCGCCATTTGCGCACCGGCATGCAACACGATGGCCTGCCGGTGGCCATGCTCAGCCTGCTGGGGCATTTGTACCGCGGTGGCAGCTTAACCCCCACTGAGCTGGCGCGGCGAGAGGGCGTCAAGCTGCAGTCATTGACCCGTTTGTTGGCCGAGCTGGAGGCTGAGGGTTGGGTGGAACGCAATGTCAGTGCGGCGGATGCCCGCCAATCTTTACTGACGATCACCCCACGCGGCAAGAAGCGCCTGGGGGCCGCGGCAAAGGGGGCTGATGTGCCATTGGCCCAAGCCATTGCAACACGCTTGAATGCACAAGACCAGGCGCTGCTGCTGCGTGCCTGT
>JANXVI010000403.1 GCA_025351745.1 Rhodoferax sp. | reverse complement strand
GTTGCGAGTTGTCAGACTTTGCTGCTACCGCTGCTGCGGCCAAACTTCCACAATGCCAGCGCGCCAAACAGAGCCGCGAAGCCTAGTTGTGCCGCTATGGGTGCCAAGGCCGCTTCCAGTGGCAGGCCGCGCCAGGTCATGGCGTCCAGACCGTCCACCGCCCAGCGGGTGGGCACTACCAGTGTCAGGCTTTGCAGCCATTGCGGAAACAAGAACGCCGGCACCCATGCGCCGCCCAGCATCACCATGATCAGCGTAGCAAATGTTGCCATGCCGCGTGCTGCCTCCGGCGTCTTGCCAAAGGCGGCAATCAGCAAGCCAAAGGTGGCTGTCACCAGAGCAAAGCTGAGGCTTACGCCCAAAAATCCCAGCATGCTGCCCGCGACCTGCACTTGGAAGAACATGGCAGCCACAACAAAAATGAACAGCAAAAGGCCCATTGCAATCAGCGCGCTGGACGTGGCCCGTGCGGCCAATACGGTGTAGACCGTGATCGGAGACGCCAGCAGCCGGTTCCACATGCCTTGGCGTTGTGCCGTCAGCACGCTAATGCCCGCGTCTATGCCCATGAACAAAATGAATTGCACTGCCATGCCCGCAAAAGCATGGGCATAGCCGTTGTATTTGGGGCCAGCGCTCATGGCCTTTTCGGTGGTCACAAAGGGCATGGAAAGGCCGGCCGCACGGTCTCCGTTTGCAGTGGCTGCGCCGCTCGCTTTAGCATCTGCATTGCGCGACTGGAAGGTGCGTACGCTCTTCAAAAACTCTTGAAGCTCTGCACTACGTGGGTTGCTGGCCGCGTCCTTCTCCAACGATGCGATGTTGTCGTCCATCAGTTTCTGGCCACCGGAACCACTGAACATTTCGGCGCTGACATTTTGCATCACGTGTTGGGTCAGCATGCCTTTGACCATCGCCAGTACAGCGGCTTGGGACGGGTCGAAATAGACCGCGATCTCGGGCTTGGCCTTGTTACCAAACAGTGCTGCACCTGCCGCGTCACCAAAACCAGCAGGTATCACAACCGCAGCGTTGAGTTTGCCCTTCAGCACTTTTTCTTGTGCTTCAGCCAAGGGCATTTCGACTACGGTGAGTGCCGTGTCAGCTTTCAACCCCGCGACGATCTTCTTGCTGGTTTCGCTGCTGTCTTCAGAAACGACTGCAATCTGGATCTTGGCGTTGTCGCTGACTCCCGAGCCGCCAAAAAGGTAGCCGAAAAATGCGCCCAGCACAATGGGCATAACCAGGTTGAGCAGCAGTGCCCGGCGGTCACCGAGGAACAAGATAAGGTCTTTGCGAACCAATGCAATCAGGGCGGTCATGGGCGGGTTCTCAGTGTTGGGTTGCAAGGGCTGGGGCGAATCAGGCGTCGCGCAGCGAACGGCCGGTCAGCGTCAAGAAGATGGCCTCAAGGCTGGTTCTGGCAGTTGAAAACTGTGCCGTTCTGCAGCCTTGTTGTGTCAACCACAGCATCACGTCCTGTGCCTGTTCAGCGGCTGTCAAGCCAATCAGCAGATCGCTGCCCTCGAGCGTGACATTGGCCACCGCTTCCAGAGATCGAAGCGCCTCCAGCGTATGTTCCGGTACTGGTGTCAGCGGCGTCAGACGAAGCGCGGCCTGGGCCGGTAGTCGCTGGTACAGGGCTGCAGGCGACTCGTTGGCGATGACCATGCCTTGGTCGA
Source organism: Rhodoferax sp. (assembly GCA_025351745.1). Taxonomy (GTDB): domain Bacteria; phylum Pseudomonadota; class Gammaproteobacteria; order Burkholderiales; family Burkholderiaceae_C; genus Allorhodoferax. The sequence goes on along the minus strand of JANXVI010000403.1, from coordinate 24,242 downwards.
TGATGACGATGTGGTCGGCCAGGCGCTCCACCTCTTCCATATAGTGGCTGGTGTATATCAGCGCGCAGCCCTGGCGTTTGAGCGCCTCCAGGCTGTCAAATATTGCGTTGCGGCTTTGTGGGTCCACGCCCACTGTGGGTTCATCCAGAATCAATAGTTGGGGCGTGTGCAGCAGTGCGGCTGCTATATTAAGCCTGCGCTTCATGCCACCGGAGAAGGTAGTGGGCTTGTCGGCAAGGCGGTCGCTCAGCTGTACCAAGTCCAATACCTGAGCGCAGCGGCTCTTCAACGTGGCACCGGTCAAGCCATACAGGGCGCCGAAGATGCGAAGGTTTTCACGTGCTGACAAATCATCGTACAAGGCCAGGTCTTGCGGCACCAGCCCCATCATTTGCTTGGCGGCGTTGTTGCCCTGGGCCATGCGTTGGCCGCCAATCGTCACCTCGCCCTGGTCCGGCTTGAGCAGGCCACAAATCATGCTGACCGTGGTCGACTTGCCCGCACCGTTGGGCCCAAGCAAGCCCAAGGTTTGTCCCTTGGCAACTTGAAACGAAACCGACCTGACCGCCAGGCGGTCGCCAAAGGATTTGTGCAGGTTATTGACGCTGAGCAAGATGTCGGGCATAGCAGTATCGGTTTTCTGAAGTGGGCGCAAGCGTAGCACAGCGCTGTCGTGTGTTGGCTTGGGTTTTTGGGGGCGATGGCCGGCCTTTGTGGCACACTGGACCGATTCAAAAGTGCTGTCCCCGTTGTTGTCTTGAGGAGAATGCTTGCGTGAATATCAAAAGCCAAAAAGACTTTTTTTCCGGTCTCATGTTCATGTGCGTGGGTGTACCCTTTGCTTGGGGTTCCAGTAGTTACACCATCGGCAGCGGGGCACGCATGGGGCCTGGTTTTTTTCCGTTGGTGCTGGGGATTTTGCTGGCGGTGCTGGGCGGCATTATTACCTTCAAGGCGCTTGTCGTGGAGACGGTGGATGGTGACAAGATAGGACCATTTGCCTGGAAGCCCCTGGTCTTCATCATCCTGGCCAACCTGGTGTTTGGCGCCATGATTGGTGGCTTGCCCGGCATTCATTTGCCGCCCATGGGGTTGATCGTGGGTATTTTTGCGCTAACGTTCATCGCCGCTTTGGCCGGTGACGAGTTCAAGTGGAAAGAAGTGGTGGTGCTTGCCACCATTCTGGCGGTCATGAGTTATTTTGCGTTCATCAAGATGCTCAATTTGCAGTTCCCCGTGTGGCCAGCCTTCGTTGGTGTCTGATCAGGAATATCCCATGGACTTGTTCAACAATCTGGCGCTCGGGTTTGGTGTGGCTTTTACACCGGTAAATCTGATGTACGCCTTCATAGGCTGTTTCCTCGGCACGGTCATCGGCGTATTGCCCGGCATTGGTCCGTTGGCGACTATCGCCATGCTCTTGCCCGCCACATATGCTCTGCCGCCCGTCACCGCCTTGATTATGCTGGCTGGCATTTATTACGGAGCGCAGTACGGAGGCTCCACAACGGCCATTTTGGTGAACCTGCCGGGTGAGTCTTCGTCCGTCGTGACGGTCATTGACGGCTACCAGATGGCACGCCAAGGTCGTGCTGGCCCGGCATTGGCTGCCGCTGGCCTTGGCTCGTTCTTCGCGGGCTGCGTGGGCACCTTAATACTGGCCGCCTTTGCGACGCCCTTGACCGAGTTGGCTTTCAAGTTTGGCCCCACCGAATATTTTTCGCTGATGATTTTGGGCCTGGTCGGTGCGGTGGTACTCGCATCCGGCTCGCTGCTCAAGGCCATCGCGATGATTGTGTTGGGCCTGCTGCTGGGCATGGTGGGGACCGATGTGAATTCGGGTGTGCCCCGCTTTGCCTTTGACATTCCGGAGCTCAGTGACGGCATTGGCTTCATCGTTATCGCCATGGGTGTTTTCGGCTATGGCGAGATCATCAGCAATTTGGGCAAGCACGAGAGCGAGCGTGAAGTGTTCACGGCCAATGTGACCGGCTTGTGGCCCACCAAGGAAGATTTCAAGAATATGGTGCCTGCTGTTTTGCGTGGCACTGCCTTGGGTTCTTTGTTGGGCATTTTGCCCGGCGGTGGTGCCGTGATGGCAGCGTTTGCCGCGTACACGCTGGAGAAGAAAATCCCGTTGAAGCCCGGTGAACTGCCACTTGGCAAAGGCAATATTCGTGGCGTGGCATCGCCCGAGTCGGCTAACAACGCCGGTGCGCAAACCTCGTTCATACCCTTGTTGACGCTGGGCATTCCACCCAATGCAGTGATGGCGTTGATGGTGGGGGCCATGACCATCCACAACATCCAGCCTGGCCCGCAGGTGATGACCAACAACCCCGAACTGTTCTGGGGTTTGATTGCGTCGATGTGGATCGGCAACCTGATGCTGATTGTTTTGAACCTGCCCCTGATTGGCATCTGGATCAAGCTGCTCAGCGTGCCGTACCGTTGGCTGTTCCCATCCATCGTGCTGTTTTGTGCGATAGGCGTTTACTCCACCAACAATACCACTTTCGACATATGGCTGGTGGGCTTGTTTGGCTTCATTGGTTACCTGTTTATCAAGCTGGGAGCCGAACCCGCCCCATTGCTGTTGGGCTTCATTTTGGGGCCGATGATGGAAGAGTATTTGCGCAGAGCCATGCTGATCTACCGTGGCGACTGGAGCGTGTTTGTAACCCGTCCTATATCCGCCGGCCTGCTGGCCGCTGCTGCATTGTTGTTGGTGGTTGTGCTGTTGCCATCGGTCAAATCCAAACGGGAAGAAGCCTTTGTTGAAGATTGACGTGTTGCCCCAGCATGCGCAGCGGGTCGCGCTGCACAACGAGATCCACGCGCGGCCGCCCGAGGCCATGGATGTACCGCTGAGCATCTCCCATGTGGTCATGGTGTGTGACGCCACCCAGCGCGAAGCGAGTTGGGGCCATATGGCGGCGTTGGCGCGCGATCACCATTTGCCAGAGCCTGTAGCCGGGTCCACCCATGTCCGCATGGATGTTGGGCCCTACCGTGTGCGCTGGGAGCTGCACACCGAGTTTGTGACCTGGACATTTTTGCGCCGACTCGCGGTGGAGCGGTTTGGCGAACGCGAGCCCGAGACGGCACTGGATGCCGTACCCCAGCGGTGGTTTGCCGCATTGCCGGGCGAGTGCCTGGCCAACCTGCACCTGTGGGTGCTGCCCAGTGCGGCGTTTGAGTCGTCCGGTGCGCTGGTTAAAAACGTGTTGTACGAGGACACGCTGGTCGCATCGACCGTGGCCGATGGCTTTGCCGAGGTCTACACCGATTTCGCGGTACATGCAGATGGCTTCTCGCGGATGATTTTGCTGGCGGGCGCCATGGCGCCTCGTCGCTTGGGGCGGCTGGTTCAATGTTTGCTGGAGATCGAAACCTACCGCATGGCGGCGTTGCTAGGCCTGCCGGCTGCACGAGAGGCGTCGCTGGTGCTGGCGTCCGCCGAACGTGACCTGGCCGAGCTTGCCCAGGCCATACGCTCGGCCACACGCAACGACGAGCCCAGGCTGCTGGACCGCCTGACCCGGCTGGCCGGTGCGGTGGAGAGTCAACATGCGGCGACGCACTCACGCTTTTCGGCCAGCGCTGCCTATTTTGAGTTGCTGGATAAACGCATTGAAGACATTGCCGAGTCGCGCCTGGCCGGCATGCAGACCATTGGCGAATTCATGGACCGGCGCCTGACCCCTGCACGCAGCACCTGCGCCTGGTCGGCCCGGCGGCAAGATGCGCTGTCGCAACGCGTCTCGCGCATCAGCAACCTGCTGCGCACCCGGGTCGAGATTGAGCAGCAACAAAGCAGCCAGGCCCTGCTGGCGACGATGAACAGCCGCCAGGATATTCAGATCAAGCTGCAGGCCACGGTCGAAGGCCTTTCCGTGGCCGCCATCACCTATTACATCGTTGGTCTCGTGAGTTATCTGGCCAAGGGCGCCCAGCACTGGGGCTGGCCGTGGAGCGCCGAATTGACGGCAGCAGCCGCTATTCCGGTGGTTGCGGGCGGCGTGTGGTGGTCACTGCGGCGCATGCACCAGCGCGTGTTCGCGCGTTGATGGAGCCGGATAGACGCGCTAGAGAACCCCCCCCATTTTGGGGAAGGCTTGAACATTTCTGGAGACTCTGAATGTGGATGCCCTGCGCCCGCTTGGTGCCGTTGATTTTCCTGACGATCGTCAGTGTCGCGGCTGTTGCCCAGACCCCGGTAGCCGCAGACGCTGCTGCCACTGCCGTTGCTGACGAAAAGACAGTCTTGCTGCGCAAATTCGCGGTTGCAACGGACTTGCCCAGGACCTACCAGGACGAAGATGGCAAGGCCCTCAGTGCCACAGACTTTCTGCACAAACTTCAGCAAGGCGCGAAGCTCTCGGTCACGAAATCCGAGGAATTTGTTCGCTTCAAGTTGATGGACAAGAGCCAAATGTCTGCGCTGATAGAGGCGCATAAAGCAGCAAACCTCAATACTGCTGTGGGGCAGCCGCCGCCAGATTTCGAGTTGACGGCTCTCGATGGGCAGCAAAAGAACAATAAGAGCCTGCTGGGGCGTTACACCGTCATCAATTTCCTTTTTTTTTGCAGCGTGCGCGCCTTGCATCGCAGAAATTCCGTCGCTGAATGCGTTTCACGCCAAACACCCTGAACTCAACCTGTGGGCGGTGACTTTTGACGATGTTGAGACAACGCGGAAGTTTCTGGTCCGCAACCCCTTTCAGTGGCAAGTCTTGCCCAATAGCAGGTCTTTCAACAAGATGTTGGGGGTGCAGTCCTATCCGGGCTTTGCGGTGCTCAGTCCGCAGGGCAAATTGCTCGGCTTCAGGCTGATGGGGGCCGAGCCCACGCCGGACGAGGCGGCCGGCAAGACAGAGCACAGCCGGCTCTCAGCGTGGGTGACAGAACTGATCGCCCGAGACAAAGCGGGTAGTTGAGCAGAGTCAGCCAATGCAGGGCTGGTTGCCAGTGAATAGTTAAAATCAATTAAGTGTATTAAATCAATCAACCCACTGAATGATCCAGAACGCCTAAGATTCAACTTGTTCAGTTTTAGAACAACCCATTCAAGAGGAAAAAAACCATGTCTTTGATCAATACACAAGTTGTGCCCTTCAAGAACGAAGCCTTTCACAACGGCAAGTTCGTCACAGTGACCAACGAGACCCTCAAGGGCAAGTGGAGCGTGTTCATTTTTATGCCCGCGGCCTTCACGTTTAACTGCCCGACCGAAGTAGAAGACGCCGCTGAGCATTACGCAGAATTCCAGAAAGCCGGCGCCGAGGTCTACATCGTGACCACCGACACGCATTTCGCCCACAAGGTCTGGCACGAGACATCGCCCGCTGTTGGCAAGGCCAAGTTTCCGCTGATTGGCGACCCCACCCACGCGCTGACACGCGGCTTTGACGTGCACATCGACGAAGAAGGCCTGGCACTGCGCGGCACGTTCATCATCGACCCCACCGGCGTCATCAAGACCCTGGAAATCCATTCCAACGAAATCGCCCGTGACGTCAAGGAAACCGTGCGCAAGCTCAAGGCCGCGCAGTACACAGCCGCCCACCCCGGCCAAGTGTGCCCAGCCAAGTGGAACGAAGGCGCTAAGACGATCACTCCCTCTTTGGACCTGGTCGGCAAGATCTAAACCCGCACATCAACGGCCCCTAGAGCCGGACAGCGTCAAGGTGCGTGCGCGCCTTGCCGTCCGGTTTTTTTGTTTGTAAAAATAGGCGCTAGCCCTCGTAAAACATGAGGGTGAAGCTATCGAAACAATAGCAAAAGAAAATTACCATGCTCGACGAAACACTTAAAGGCCAACTGGCCGCCTACCTGGAACGCGTGTCCCAGCCGTTCGAGATGGTGGCTTCACTGGACGACTCTGATACCAGCCGCGACATGCGCGCCCTGCTGGAAACCATCCAGGGCCTGCGCTCCGACAAGATTAGCCTGCGCCTGGACGGCAATGACGCCCGCAAGCCATCGTTCAGCCTGCAGCGCGTAGGCAGCGAAACCAATCTGCGGTTTGCCGGCCTGCCGCTGGGTCATGAGTTCACCTCGCTGGTGCTGGCCCTGCTGTGGACCGGCGGCCACCCGCCCAAGGTGGAGGCTGACATCATTGAACAGATCAAGGGTTTGAGTCCTGACGATGGAGGCGTCTTCAACTTCGAGGTCTACATGAGCCTGACCTGCCACAACTGCCCGGACGTGGTGCAAGCATTGGCGCTGATGGCCATCTTCAACCCCAAGATCAAGACCACCATCATCGAAGGCGGCGCTTTTCAGCAGGAGGTGACCGACCGCGAGATCATGGCCGTGCCCATGGTCTTCCTCAACGGCCAGGTGTTTGGCTCGGGCCGCATGCTGGTCGAAGAAATTCTGGCCAAGATCGACACCGGCGCGGCGGCCAAGGATGCCGCCAAGCTGTCGCACAAGGAAGCCTTTGACGTGTTGATCGTGGGCGGTGGCCCTGCCGGGGCGGCTGCGGGAGTGTATGCGGCCCGCAAAGGCATTCGCACCGGCATCGTAGCCGAGCGCTTTGGCGGCCAAACCAATGACACGTTGGGCATAGAAAACTACCCTTCCGTGCTGGAAACCGATGGACCCAAGTTTGCCGCCGCGCTGGAAGCGCACACCCGCTTCTACGACGTTGACATCATGAACCTGCAGCGTGCCGACGCCCTGATCCCCGCGACCGAACCGGGTGGCCTGATCGAGGTAAAGCTGGCCAACGGCGGCAGCCTCAAGAGCAAGACCGTGATCCTGTCCACCGGCGCCCGCTGGCGCAATGTGAACGTGCCCGGCGAGGCCGACTACAAGAACAAGGGCGTGGCCTATTGCCCGCACTGCGATGGCCCGCTGTTCAAGGGTAAGGACGTGGCGGTGATTGGCGGTGGCAATTCTGGTATCGAGGCCGCCATCGACCTGGCCGGCGTGGTGCGCCATGTGACCGTAGTCGAGTTCATGCCCGAACTCAAGGCCGATGCCGTGCTGGTGAAGAAACTCAAGAGCCTGGCCAATGTGACGGTGCACACCAACGCCCAGACCATGGAGATCACCGGCGCGCAGGCCCGCGTCAACGCGTTGCGCTACAAGGACCGTGCCACCAACGAGGAGCACACTGTGGCGCTGGAAGGTGTTTTCGTGCAGATCGGCCTGGTGCCCAACACTGAATGGCTCAAGGGCACCGTCGAACTCTCCCAGTTTGGCGAGATCATCGTCAATGCCAAGGGCGAAACCAGTGTGCCCGGCGTGTTCGCTGCGGGTGACTGCACCACGGTGCCGTTCAAGCAGATCGTCATTGCCGCGGGTGATGGCGCCAAGGCGGCGCTGAGCGCGTTTGACCACTTGATCCGGAACTGAGTTGGAGCGGCGCAGGGCAGGGAGCCCTGCCCTTGAATCCGGCCGGAGAGCCGCAAGCAAAATGTGGCTGTAGCCCTCGTATCTATTTGGTTTATAGCTACTATTTTTATAGCAACCGCAGCTAAACAGAAGCCAGCAAGGCATCCAACGGACTGGCTGTTCCGCCTGCAGACACCTTGAGTACGGGGTGTAGATCATGGTGGTGCTCACATCGCTATGCCCCAGCAACTCTTGCACGGTGCGGATGTCGGTTCCAGCCTGTAGCAAATGGGTGGCGAAGGAGTGGCGCAAGGTGTGGACCGATACGGGCTTGTGAATGCCTGCCTTGTCGGCGCCGGTTGAATATTGACCCACGGGGGTGCGGACAATAACTTGGACTACTTGGAGGTAGTTCATGTATTCATACGAAGACCGAATTCGAGCCGTCAAGCTCTTCATCAAGCTTGGTGACAGAGCGCACTGGTCCGACCATTCGGCAGTTGGGCTATCCAACAAAAAATGCACTCAAGGGCTGGTTTCGAGAATACGAACAAAGTCGAGATTTGCAGGTGGTCTATGTACGCTCAAGGCAGAAGTATTCTGACGCGCGCAAGCTGACGGCGGTTCAACATTACCTTGACCACGATCGTTGCGTTGCGTCAACCATGAAGGCGCTGGGATACCCATGCCGGGAAACGCTGACGCAGTGGATTGAAGAACTGCGGCCTGAAGTGCGCAAACGTGTTGTGGGCAGAGCTCCGAACGTACAGCATTCCCCACAGGTAAAGAATGCGGCAGTGATTGATCTGTGCACCAGAACAACAAGTGCCCAGGAGATTGCCCAGAAGGTAGCAGTGTGCCGGCCGACGCTGTACAGCTGGAAGAATCAACTACTAGTACGTCAACACGCAAGTTTGGAAACATAGTGTCGTCCCAGCTTTAAATCAGCCTTCCTTTCAGTACGTAGAAGTGCAGCGACAGCTCTATGTGCTCGCAGAGCGTATACCTGAGACAGGACTCAACAAGTTCGTGTGTTCCGAATGGTCAGTTCTGCTAAAAATATCGTTCTCCGGTGGGGGCGTCTCGGAAATGGACAACGTCAGCACCGTTGGTACATGTCTTTGAAATTTACTTTTACGTAACCACCCGAATGACGTCCAACAGGTTGATCGATTCAGACACCCAGCGTCAGAAGCCTGGGTCGCAGCGGATCTTGTGCGCTTGTCATCGCCAACTTTAGATCGTGCGAAGCCGCGATTTGAACCGGTTGTTCGACGAGCCCTAATCGTAGCCCGACATTTGCACAGCAAATTTCTTCCCCGGGGGCGCCGCCCGAGCGACGTTTGCGCCTCTTTATCCGATGCGCTCCAGCATTGTCGCAACGCCGCATGTTTCGATGGGACGGCAACGCCCATGCCAACAGCCCGCAAAGCAGAGACAATGCGGCATGCACGTCGCATCTCCCTGTCTCAACTGATTCTCCGGTGTCTGCCCGTATTTACCTCGCCCCTATGGAAGGGTTACTCGACGCCGTCTTGCGCGACGTCCTGACCCGGGTGGGCGGGGTTGACCGTTGCGTGTCGGAGTTCATCCGCGTGACCCATACACTGCTGCCCGAGCAGATGTTCTTGCGCATCATCCCCGAGCTGGCCAATGGTGGCTGCACGCCATCAGGTGTGCCGGTACGGGCGCAGTTGCTGGGCTCAGACCCGGTTTCCATGGCTGAGAACGCGGCCCGCTTGGCCGCGCTGGGTCCACACGGCATTGACCTTAATTTTGGCTGCCCGGCCAAAGTGGTCAACCGCCACGGCGGTGGAGCTGCACTGCTGGACGATCCGGAGTTGTTGACGCGCATTGTGTCGGCCGTGCGCCGCGCGGTGCCAGACCATGTGCCGGTGACTGCCAAGATGCGGCTGGGCTTCAATGACGATTCGCGCGCCGTAGAATGTGCCCAAGCGCTAGAGGCGGGCGGTGCCGAAGAGCTGGTAGTGCACGCCCGCACCAAGGCCGACGCCTACCGCCCTCCGGCCTACTGGGAGCGCGTCAACGATATCCGCCTGGGCGTGGACATTCCCGTGGTTGCCAACGGCGAAATTTGGACTGTGGAGGATGCCCTGTTGTGCCGCCAGGCGTCGGGTTGCGACAGCCTGATGCTGGGCCGTGGCATGGTGGTCGACCCTGGATTGGCCTTGGCCGTGCGTGCCGCCGATGCGCGTGCTGCGGCAGTGCGCACAGGTGGTGAGCTGGACGCCAAGCTGGCAGCCGAACCTGCTGTTAGCTGGGCGGACCTACAACCGCTGATAGGTGCCTTTTGGCTGCTGTGCTGTGCCCGTTTGGAACGACGCCAGCAGGCCGGGCGATTGAAGCAATGGCTCAATTTTTTGCGCCGACGCTATCCGCAGGCCGAAGAGGCATATGGGGCGCTGCGCACCTTTCACGCCCCCGCGTTGGTGGTCCAGTGGTTGGTGGGGCAGGGGATACTCGCGCCAGACGGTACGTTGGCTACTGCAAAATAGATAGCAGCTTACGCATATTCCACGAGGGCTAGCGGGTTGCTGTTGCCAAGACGACACTTCAGTGTGGGTTCCACCGATACGATGGCTCCCGCTTCCCCAACAATAATCGAGGAGATTGATTTGCCCAAGCTACTAAAGATGTCGGTGCTGTTCGCGGCCATTCCCCTGTTACTGGCCGCCTGCGCCCAACCCGGCCCGCTGGCCGAAGACATGCGCCCGCATGATGCACGCAACGATTTTCTGCCCGCCCCCGCCAACTCCAACTTTTTGGCCCTGCCCGATAGCACCACGCCGACTGACCGCTGGACCGGCGTGTTGGGTGGCGCTGCCTACCGTATCGAACTGCCAATCAGCCAATGGAATGGCAAGCTGGTGATGTACGCCCATGGCTATGCGGGCACTGGCCCCAATCTGGTGGTGCAAGACCCACCCATACGCCGCTACCTGATCGACAATGGCTACGCCTGGGCGGCGTCCAGCTACAGCAAAAATTACTACGACGTGCGCGCTGGGGTGGAAGACACCAATGCCCTGGCCCTGGCGTTCAACTCCATTGCCGCGCGTAATGGCCGTCCCTTGCCAGCGCCTGGCAAGATTTATATTTTTGGCCGCTCCATGGGCGGCCACATTGCCGCTGCGGCCATAGAGTTCGAGACGCTGGCCACCGCCAACCACAAGGTGCGCTATGACGGCGCCGTGCCCACCTGTGGTGTGCTCGATGACGAGGGCCTATGGGCTTACTTCGGTGGTTACCAGTTGGCTGCACAGCAATTGGCTGGGCTCCCTGCTGCATCGCTGCCCGTGAGCAACTGGCCGCAGATAGTGGGGCATGTGCGCACCATGCTGTTCAACAGCACCACGTCCTTTGCTGCGCCGACGCCGCAGGGCAGGGTGCTCAAGGACATCGTCATGAACCTCACAGGCGGCGCACGGCCGATGTTCGACCAGGGTTTTGCCAATGACAGCTTGCAGAACGTGGTTTGGGGATCCTTTGGCGATGATGGAACGATACGCGGCATGCTCACGGCCAACGTGGTTGATACGCGGGGCGCGCGTTACCGCTTTGATGCGCCTGAGGGCGTGGTGGCTGCGTTCAATGCGTCGATCGGCAAATCCGTACCCGTGCCCGACGCTAACCGCCTGCGCCGCGATGGCCTGCGCTGGGTGCCCAAGGTGCACGGCGATTTTTCGGTGCCGGTCTTGACGATCCATACGCTGGGCGACATGTATGTGCCTTTTGGGCTAGAGCAAAACTACCTGGCACATGCCACGGCAAAGGGCCGCGCAGGCCTGCTGGTGCAGCGCGCCATCCGCGCGCCGGGCCATTGTGACTTTACCGTGGCCGAACAGGCCCAAGCCTTTGCCGACCTTGCTTTGTGGGTAGAGCGGGGCGTCAAACCTTCCGGCGATGACATCGCCACGGCTGCTATCGTTTCCGGCCCTGCTTACGGATGCAATTTCACTAACAACACAGTGGTCGCGGACGACGCGGCCGCTGTGAAGGCAATGCGCGTGCCCGGCAAATTACCTGCTTGCGCCGCGCCACCCAATCTTCCCGGGCTTGTTGCCAAAGACGGCATGCCGCTGCCCCTTGATGCCAAAGTCCATTAGCGTTGTAAAACTTGCAGCAGCAGCCATCCTGGCAGGCCAACATAGAGAGCCACAAGGGCTAAGCGTTCCAGCCAGTGCCTGGTGGCGAGTGCATAGGCGGGGCGCAGCACCGCAACCAGCAATGTGCCGATTTCAATGGCGGCGCGCAAGGCTGCTGCACTCAACACCACGCCGATCGTCCACGCGGCCCACCACAGCGCAAACGTGGTGAGGTAGGCCTGTAAACCATAGGAGTAGTACTCACCCAACGTGCTGCCGTAGGCAATGTGTTGGTGTACGCGAAATGCCACCATGGCCATGGTCAGCGGTAACGCCCCAAACTTGATCAACGGATGGTTCAGGCGGTTGCGCCGCACACCCACGCGGGCGAGCCCGTACGCTGTGGTGTGTGAAGGCACTGGTTCGTGCACAGTTGGCCCGCCGGCACATGACAGCGCACGCGCCAATGCGCCAGGGTTGGCTAGTGCGAGTCCGTAGCCCCAGCGCTCTCCCGACGTAAGTCGAAGCCAGACGCCCGGGCTGGGGATGGGCAAGCGCCATGGCTCGATGGTTGCGATATCGTTGGTTATCAGTTCCAGGCGTCGGGAGCCGCGCGCCAAGACGAGTAAGCCGCTGTCCAGAGTAGCCCGTGCGCTATAGGCCTGTAGCAGGAACCAACTTGCGGCTTCGGGGGCAAGGAACAGTCCGGCGAACGTGCGAATTTGTGCCAGTGTGTTGGACCGCAATGAATCGTCACATAGCATGGCAGCGCCCATCCACAGCAAGCTTGCGCGCGCGAAGCCACGCAACAGGCCTGCTGCGATGCGCCCCCCCGGTGGCAACACGGCCATGTGGATCGGGAAAACTATTGCATCTGCTGCCGCGTCTTCTGCGCCCTGACGCGGTAGTGCTGGCAACCAGGCAGTCGCTGCCACCACAACCAGGAAGGCAGCGCCGACCAGCCCCACCCAATTGCCCCACATCACCATGAGGGTTGGCACTGAAGGGTGTATCGACAGCTCGCCAATGACCAGCGTTCGCGAGCCCATGGGCGCGCCGGCAATGACGGTGCCCGTTGGATCGATCGCAGCGCTGTAGCCGTTGGTGGTGACGCGGAATTGGGGCAGGCGTGTTTCGATACTGCGAAACGCCGCTACGGCCTGGTGCAGCTGCGCACCCAGCGGCTGGCTGGTGAACCAGGAGTCGTTGGACATGGTCAGGATCGCCCGCGCACCCAACCGCGCTCCCTCGATGGCCAGGCTGGTGTCCACATCGTCCAGACAGATCATTGGCAACACCGGTACCTCGCGCCCGTCTGCCAGGCGCAGCGGGAACACGCGTGCACCGTCGCCAGCAAGCCAGTTGCCGGTCCACGGTAGCCAATGCCGCAGCGTCGGACTATCAAGCCACGCTGGCACCTGTTCGGTGAAGGGGAATGGGCGCGATTTGCGGTAGAGGCCCAAGAGGCCGGTGCCCGGTGCAACAAATGCGGCGGCGTTGTATTCGCCTGCGTCGTCGCGGTCGTAGGTGCCGAAAACAAAGGGCACCCCCGCCGACTGGATGATGCCGAGTATCTCGCGGTCCAGGTCGGCGCCCAACTGACTCTTGGGGTGGCCAAAGGTAGTGGGGTAAGCAGTCTCAGACCATAGCACCGCGTCGACACGCTGCCGTTCTACCGCGTCATAACTCATGGAGTAGTGGGTGTCGAGAATCTCGCGCACGGCGGCCAAGGCGCCGCCTTCTTGGCGCATGCGCTCGTAGTTGACGATGTTGGTTTGCACCAGCCCGATGCGCAGCGGCTTGTCGGCTTGTGCAGACGCAGCCACTGGGGTGCCCGGCAATTTTGCAAGACCGTAGGTCGCCAAAAGGAGGGGCACCAGAGCCGCCAGCGCCAGCGGTTTGGCCATCGCACGTGCGCCTTGGGTCCTGCGCGCAAAGGCGGCGGCCACACCTTCATTCGCCAATAGCAGCAGAAAAGTCAGGCCCGCTGCACCGCCAACATCGGCGGCTTGGCGCAAGAGGGCCGAGGGGTACAGGCCGTAGCCCAATGTGTCGCCCAGAAGCTTGGGTAGCACCCGCTCTATGGCGACCCAGGCTGCAGCGCCCGCCAGTGCCCCAACTGTCGGTCCGTAGCGGCTTCGGCTGGCATGGCGAACCAGCGCAAACGCCAGTATTTGCGGTTGAAACAGCGGTGCCAGGGCCAGCAACACCGTTAGCCCAGTGGCCGCCCCCATTTGCGTATAGCTGCCGATGGCAGTGCCAAACCAGGCGAAAGCCGCAAGGGTAAAGGCTACCGTCATCAGATAGGCCGACAGCAGTGCTTTGGCCAGATTGCGGTTCGCATCCAGCGTGCGCAACCACGGCACCAGTGCCACAAAGCCTATCAGCCAGCCCGCACCGCCACGCGTGTACAAGCCCAGCATGGCCGCACTGGCAACAATGCCAACCCAGCTTCGCAAAACAGGCCGCATAGCGGATCGGGACGTCGAGGTCAGCGCGTTCAGAGCCCGGATCTTCCTGAATCGGTCGGCGCAGGAATCACAATGAGCCGAATGGGGAGGCCAGGTGGAGCAAGCTCCTTGGGCACCACGCGGTCTTTGGGAATGTCGATCGGCTGATGGTTGGCGTCAAAAAATATGCGGTCAGGTGCGTACATGAGGATTGCTTCAACCCGCTGACCATCGTCAGTCGCCTGGTGGTGGCGCACATAGCCTTCGGGCAGCACAAAATCTTCGGGAACCGCAAGCCCGACCATATTCGGGCGCGTGCCGGGCGGATTGAATGCGGCAAGTCCGGTGTGGATGCCGGCGTCATGCAGTCGGTTGATCACTTCGTTCATGGTGGGCTTTGCACCGCGCGCCACGTAGCCGGTGAGGTCTGGGGTGGGATCGTTGTCACCCTCGGTTGCCGGCCGCATGTCGGGCGCGATGGGGCGTTCGACGGCAGTGGGGACTGTAGCTTGTATGGACCAGGGCGACACGGCATTGCCAGAGGTCGGTGTGGCCGCGATGGAGGTCGAGCCTTTTGTCGCGGGAAAAGCATTATCGGCAGTGTCAGTGGTCGATATCAGCAGAAATCCGAGGGCTCCTACGAACAGCACTGCCGCGACGGCTAAGTAGCCCCTGGAAGGACGCAACGCCCCCCCAGCCCCACCTGGAGGGGGCTTGTGGGGCGTGGAGCGACGTGGTTTGCCCAAGGTCCGGTTTTACCGAAAAAACAGCACGGTCAATGCCTTAGGGAACACTGGGGTTAGACGTTGACACTGCCCAGCCCATGCGCTCATGGCCGTACTGGTTCCAGATCGGGTTTTTACCGCCGGTGATGGTGGTGTAGCGTGCTGCGCCCGAGCCTGTTGTTCCGCCAAACAGGCCGGCAGTCACCGTGCCGCCGTTGTACGTGGGGTGGGTATCGTCAGACTGGATGTAGTCGTAGCTGCTGCTGCTTGACACGAAGTGGGCGTTGGCATCGCGAATGGTCGATTTCAAAGTCGAGGTGATGCGGGTCAGGTAGTTCGACTCGCTTTCACCGGATACGTAGCGCAAGCCGTCGGCGTCAATCTGGCCGTCGCCGTTGCTATCGTAGTCTGCGCCCATGTACTCGGCGAAGTTGTCCGTGCATTTGAAGCCCTTTTGGCGGGCGTATTCGCACATCCAGTAGTTCATGGTGGCCAGCTTGGGCAAGAAGATATTGCGCAGGTTTACGCTAGCGCCCGTTGTAGCGTCTTTGCAAGAGCTCTGCACGTTGTCCGCGTTGTAGCCAGGGTAGTGCAGGTTGGAGACGATCTTGACCTTGACGCCCGCATAGGCGTTGGCGTTGATGTAGTCCATCGCTGCGGAGACGTTGGTTTTGCAATTGCTGACGGCGGCGTTCATGCCGGTATAGTCGCAAGTGCCAGTTTGTTTCTTGAAGGCGGTGCGCGCCTGAAGCCCGTCATTGCCACACATCTCAAAGGTGACCACACGGGTCGATGCGTTCTGCATGTAGGCGCGTTCGGCCACGATCTTGTTGGCGTAGACGTCGGATGCGACCGCGCCGGATTTCGTGCGCCGTACGCTCTCAATCCCGGCGCTCCACAGTGCAGAGAGGTACTCCGCTTCAACGGTCGGTGCCGCGTATTTGGCGGCGCTGGTCGTTGAGCCGTTGTAGCCCGCGTATATCGAATCGCCATACGCCACTACACGGTATTTTGCAGTGGTTCCGGCTCTGTCGATGGTCCAGGAGACATTCTGGTTGAGCGTGCTGGCCACAGCTTGGGAACCGAGCGCCACCAACGCTAAGGCGGGTAGCAGAGTGCGCAATATATTACGGGGTCGAATGCTCATGTTGTGCGTCCAATCGAAGTAGTTGAAAACCCATAGCAGTTGTCTTTGGGGCGGTGTGGGCGTCGCCGCCGGCACCTATACAACTTGCCAATCATCCTGTGGCGTCGCAAGCAACCGCGCACGATTGCAATCGTTTCCCCGCAGTCCCCAAAAGCGAAAAATCTGAAACAGAGTCGGCGGATATTAAGTCTGCCGTGCGCATTCATGTGATAGGGTAAACGCGAAGGACGGGAACGAGCCATATGGATCCGACCCCGTGAGGTGTTGAAGTCGGCCGCCTTAGAATTCCGGCAATACAAAGTCTGCGGGGCACGCTGACGAATTGGAACGAGTTCAATGTGAAAAATACTCGACTCATCGCAGTCTGCATGGCATTGTCGATGTCTGCCTTTGCCCAACCGTCAACCCCATTGGTATCGGGCAAGCGCGTTGGTCGACTACGCCATGGGCGAGGCGGTCGGCAAGCTCTATATTGCCAAGTTCTTTCCGCCTGAGAACAAGGTCCGCATGCAATCCATCGTCGACAACGTATTGGCCATGTTCCGCGAGGGCATCGATGCGCTGGAGTGGATGGGGCCAGCTACCAAGAAGGAAGCCCAAGCCAAACTGGCCACCTTCCGCACCAAGCTCGGCTACCCCGACACATGGTGCGACTACACCGGCCTCAAAACGGTCAGGGACGACTTGGTAGCCAACGTGCGCGCTGCCCACGAACTTGCTTACCAGCGTGGCCTCAACAATCTGGGCCAATCGGTGGACCGTGGCGAATGGTCCATGGCGCCGCAGACCGTCAACGCGCAGTACAGCCGCAGAAGACCGTACTTTGTGAACGCACTCTCACGCTGGGTGAAAACATTGGTGATTACTCGGGCGTGGTCATTGCCTTCAAGGCCTACCGCCGTTCGCTTGGCGGCAAGCCGTCATCAGTGCTGGACGGATTGACGGGTGAACAGCGGTTCTATATTGGTTTTGGCATCAAATACAGATCCTTGCAGCGCGAGGATGCGTCCCTCTTGCAGATCAAGACCGACCAGCATTCACCTGGCGAATTCCGCGTGCGCGGCACCCTGGCCAAGCAGCCCGGTCTTTATGAAGCGTTTGGAATTCATGCTGGCGACAAGATGTACTTGCAGCCCGAGCAACGTGTAATTATGTGGTGATCATACGAAGCGAGAGAAGCGACCATGAATTCGAGAGAAGCGACCATGAATTTTGTTGACGCACCCACACCAGTCATCCGCGGCTACCATGCCCATGTCTACTTTGCGCAAGACACCATCGCCCAAGCCCGTGCGCTGTGTCAAGCAGCGGCGCTGCGTTTTGACGTGGTCATGGGCCGCATGCATGAACGACCCATAGGGCCGCACCCAGACTGGAGCTGCCAACTCGCGTTCAAACCCGCGGTGTTTGCAGAACTAATTCCCTGGCTGGCCATGCACCGCGGTGGGTTGGTGGTGTTTGCGCACCCGATCAGCGATAACGAAGTGTTGGACCACACGAACCGGGCCATGTGGCTGGGCGCAGTGCGCCCGCTGGATCTGAGTGGGTTGAGCACCGGCCCCGGCGACCTTGTCTAGGCTAAATTATTCAGTCCCACCAGAGCCGCGTGCTGCAGCAGCATGATGGTCTTGCCGTCCTGGATGGCACCGCTGGTGATCTGTTGAAGCGCGTCTGCCATATCCAGTTCAATTGCCTCGATGTCTTCCCCTTCGTGCATATGGCCGCCACCTTGCGACAATTGGTCGGTGGCCTCATATTCGGCGGCAAAAAAGTGCAGTTTTTCGGTGACTGATCCCGGGCTCATATAGGCCTCGAACAGCTTGCGCGGGTTGCGGATATGAAAGCCCGTTTCTTCTGCCGCCTCGCGGCGGATACACGTCTCGGGGTCGTCACCGTCCAGCAAGCCTGCGCAGGCTTCGACCAACATGCCGTCGGTATTGCCATTCACAAACGTCGGGAAGCGGAATTGCCGCGTCAACACCACCGTGTTGCGGCGGGCGTTGAAGAGCAGCAGCACCGCGCCATTACCCCTGTCATAGGTCTCGCGGCTTTGGCGTTGCCAACTGCCGTCGCGGCGCAGGTAGTCGAACGTGGTTTTCTTCAGCACATACCAGCTGTCGGAAAGCAGTTGCTCATCCACGACCTTGACGCGAACAGGAGCTTCTGGTTGTAGGGGTGGGTTGGTGGTTGTCATGATCAAATGCTACATTTAGTATAGCATATAAGGCATATTCTACGAGGGCTACAGCGCGAATTGTCTATGAAGGTATTTGATCTAAACCTCTCAGGCGAACAGCGCCTCAAAACCTTCCACAGGTTCAAACCGCTTATTGCGATACAGCAGCCGGGTCACGCCGGGCAATACCCGCTGAGCGACCGAATGCCGTGGGTCACCGGGGTAACATAACACACGGGTGTCGTCCTCATCAAACGACTCTGGCAGCACCAGTGGCGGTAATTGCGCGCGGGCGGCGTCCATAACACTGGCGACCGTGTTGTGGCGTGACAGGTGTGACAAGCTCATGATCTGGGGTGGCGCCAGTTCGATCTGGCCATTCCAATATTGCAGCAACGCTGCGCGCGGTTGCAGCCACACGCTTTCGGTTGCTTCGTGGTTGTCATGCATGGCTTCTTGTTCCGGCGGCACGGCCGCCACGAAGAAGCGCGTATCAAATCGCTTGTTGGTGACTGACGGCATGCGCGGCGTGATCCAGCGACTCCAAGGCAATACGCTGCGCGTTTGTAGCCGTATCCGCAGTTCAGCCAGCAACTGGTTAAAGGGCTTGTCGGTGTCGTGTAGCAGGGCGGCGCGGGCAGTCGCACTGTCGTCCGTGAAGAGTACACGGGATTCTTCAAATGCCTCGCGCAAGGCCGCCACGTACAAGCCGGTGGCCGTGCCAACGGCGGTGCCTGGTTCACCCAAGGCGGCGTGCAGTTGGCTTGGATCCTGATCGAGATGGGCTTTCGGGTCCAGCAGGGCGTCGTTGGTGTCGAGCTTGCCGCCGGGGAACACGTAGGCGCCGCCGAGCACATCGGACAAGCCGTGGCGCTTGACCAGAAACACCTCAAGACCATGTGACGCATCGCGCAACATGACCACGGTGGCAGCATCGCGGGTAGGGGCGGTGGGGACTTCAGAGTTCAGTTCCATGGGACAGTGTCTCGATGTTGATTTGGTATGGTGGGTGTGTGATTTTCAGTGCTAGACGCGGGCTGGCTCCGCACGACACAAGAGCGTGTTGCCATTGTGACGGCTGCGGCCGATTTCCGGTTGATCGTGCATGTGCACCTCATGGGCGCCGCACAGACCCAGTAACCTAAGGTTGGTGGAAGACCCAGCTCGTCTGGCCGCTTGTTTCGGGGTCGGCCGCGAGCGCAAGATGCTCAGCCTGGTCGACTACCACCGCTGCTTTGGCGTCGCTGGCATTGACCGACACAGCACCGATGCCAAAGCGTGGCACAAAGGCGTAGGTGGCATAGTCTGGCCCGGTCACGCGCAGGGGTTTTGCCATCAGGTAGTGCAGGCGTTGCAAGAGCTTCTCGACCAGTCGGCTCTTGCTGTCAGTGGATACCACCACGATAAAACAACGCGGGTGGTACAAGCCCAGGACATTGCGAAAGCCCACCGAACGGCGCATCCGTGCCGACATGGCCGCCAGAATTTGCAGGTCGACGTTGTGCCCGGCAGTCTCTGCTAGTTCATACAAGTTGCGAAGGTAGAGGCAGATCACCGTGCATTCCTGGTGCCTGCGTGCGCTGCGCCAAAAGGCGTCGTCTACCTTGGATATCAGCACAGAGCCCTTGGGTAAACCGGTAGACGGGTCGCCTCCTTCGGCCAAACGTGCCAACCGTTCCAGGCGGCGATTGAGACGGTCGCGGCGCAGGCCCAAGTAAGTGCCCGCCATCAAAAATGAGATAGTGCATAGTGCGGTCAGCACCCAGACCAAGTTGCCCCAGTCTTGGTTCAGGCCGCGCGCATAAAGCCCGGTCACCACGACGGTTAGCAAACCCATATTGGCCAGCATTCCGCGCGCAAGTCGGTCACCCAAGGTGATTGCGCGCAACAACGCGATCACCGGCAGAACGATGACCCCGCCATTGATGACCGCCGTTGTGGCCAGCAAGCCTGGTGCGTCTTCTGGCGTACCGATCCACGTCAGCACCGCCATGGTGCAGCCAGCGAGGGCCAGGCCGAATACGCCACAGCCAATGCTGGTGCGCACGACACGGTCTTCACGCGCAACACCCATCCAAAAGCCGAGGTATCGCAGTGCCAACGCGCCGCTTAACAAACCCATGCTGTTCTGAAGTACGAGGATCACTTTGGGCGGCAGACCGGGGAACAGAATTGTGGTGATACCGGTTAGCAAAACGCAGGCCGCGCCGACCACACCCACGAACAAGGCCGCACGCCAGGACGCGAGGCTGCGCCGCGCCAAAGCGTCTGCCAGTGCAAAGGCAGCCAAGGTGGCCAGGCCGCCCAACATAGCCGACCAAACGACGAGTTCAGTCGCGTTCATGCCAAATTATGGTTGAATTATGGTTGTGTCAAGGGGGTTTGGCTGTGACGCCCAGCAAAACTTAACCCTAAGCTGCAACAGTTGTTGCTGTGTGGTACCTTTGCGCCCCACAGAAATCGAAGGGCCATTGGCATGCAAACAATTTCACAGGCCCTGGGGTCGCTCAGCGCATCGCGCATCCATGGCATTCGCCGTGGGGTAGAGAAAGAAAGCCTGCGCACGCTGGCAAATGGTGCTTTAGCCATGACGCCGCACCCCAAGGCACTGGGTTCGGCGCTGACACATCCCAACATCACGACGGACTTCAGCGAGTCGCAGGTCGAGTTGATCACCGGCGTGCACGCGGCCGTGCAAGACTGCGTGGACGAGCTGACCCAGGTGCAGCAGGCCACGGTGCACGCGCTGGGGGATGAAATACTATGGGCCTCCAGCATGCCCTGTCGATTGCCTGACGATGACGCTATTCCTCTTGGGCAATACGGCACATCCAATGTGGGACGCTCTAAAACCGTGTACCGCAGGGGACTGGGTTACCGCTATGGGCGGCGCATGCAGACGATCTCGGGCATCCATTACAACTGGTCGTTGCCCAATGTCAGCAGCGAGCAATACTTCGACCTGATTCGCAATTTTCGCCGCCATGCCTTTTTGCTGCTGTATTTATTTGGTGCGTCGCCCGCCGTGTGCTCGACCTTTGTTGCCGGACGCCAGCACCAATTGCAGGCGCTCAATGCACACACCATGTATTTACCCCATGCCACGTCGCTGCGCATGGGGCGTCTGGGCTACCAGAGTGACGCACAGGCCTCGCTGGCCGTCAGCTACAACAACCTGGAGGGATACGCTGGTTCGTTGGAGGAGGCGCTGACCCAGGCCTATCCAGCCTATGAGGCCATTGGTGTGCGGGGCCCAGACGGTGTTTATCGCCAACTGGCGACCAGCCTGCTGCAGATCGAAAACGAGTTCTACGGCACGATACGTCCCAAGCGCGTCATCTTTCCCGGTGAGCGCCCGTTGCATGCGCTGCGTGAGCGCGGCGTTGAATATGTAGAAGTACGGTTGATGGACCTGGATCCGTTTGAGACCGTGGGTATCAATGCCCAGACCATGCGATTCTTGGATGTATTCCTCTTGCACTGCCTGCTCAGCCGCAGCCCTGAAGATTCACCCGCAGAAATTGTGGCGCTTGGGCGCAACCAACACAAGGTTGCTGAACGCGGTCGTGAGCCGGGTTTGCAACTCGAGCGCGGTGCGGGCACCGTTGCCTTGAAGGAATGGGGGCTGGAGCTGGTCGCGCAACTAGGCCCCATCGCCAAGACACTGGATGCAGCGCATGAATGCGCCGATTACAGCGCAGCCGTGCAGGCGGCTGTTGCTGGACTGCAGCATCCTGAGACGCTACCGTCCTCCCGCGTACTGCAGGCCATCACCGAACAATACGGCGGTTCGTTTGGCGCCTTTGCGCTGGCGCAGTCGGTGCAGATCAAACAGCGCATGCTGGACCTGCCCTTGTCCGCCGAGCTGCAAGGACGCTTTGAAACCCTGGCACGGGAATCTTGGGAAACGCAGCGCAAGATCGAAGCGGCTGACACCATGCCATTTGACATTTATCTGAAAGAGTATTTGTCGCACCAACGCCTGGGTGCAAAAACGCCAGCGTAATTTTCTAAGGGCGGGGACGAAAAAAGGGCTGGGCGCATGTCGCCCAGCCCTTTGATTGCTTCAAAGGTGAATTAAGCAGCTTTGGATTTGCGTACGGCCTTCTTGGCAACAGCGGCGACCTTAGCGCTAGCGGCTTTTGCCTTGACCGCTACAGCCTTTACCTTAACAGTGACAACTTTGGCCTTTGTGGTCACAGGCTTTGCCTTGGCGCGGGTCGGCTTGCCAGCCATTTTGCTAGCCAGTTCACTGGACTTGGCTTCGATCTTGGCCACAACCTTGTTCATGGCTTGGGCGGCCGGCACAGCGGCGGTAGCCATGCTGCTCAGCGTGGTCACGCCGGTAGACTTTTCAAAACGGCTTGCATTGGCAGACACTTTTACGACGCCCTTGCCCGCCAGTTCCACAGCCTTGTTGACGACCAGGTTGGCGTTGTCGGAAGTCACTTCCACGCTCTTGACGTAGTAGGCCTTCAGTTTTTGCTCTGCAGACAACGCGTTCTTGCGGGTCTGGGCGCTCAGACGCGAACCGGTCTTTTCCAAAGCGGTCACAAAGCGGCGGTCCATAAACACTGCAGCGCGCTCGTTGCCCACGCGGTAAGCACTGATGACGTTCTTGGCAGTGTTGCCATAGGATTCGATCAGTTCGTTGGTGACGGTTGCGAGTTTTTGGTTAGCCATGAGAATGCGTCCTGAAGAAAAATGGAAATTGAAAAAATGAGAAACCTGTTTGATGGGATGGATTCTGTCGGGTCGTCCTAGTGGCCACACCTTAATTCTGGGGCTTTTCCTAGGGGCTGCTATCTAGTGCTGCCCCCACGCTCCACCGCTACGCGGGTCGCTGCCCCCCCAAGGGGGCTCAATCCGCTTAGGGCGGCCCGGCGCGGATTTGCTGCCCCCACGCTCCACCGCTACGCGGGTCACTGCCCCCCAAGGGGGCTCAATGCGCTTGGGGCGGCCCGGCGCGGATTTGCTGCCCCCACGCGAGGGTTAGCCGGCGGGCTGTGCAAACTGCCCGACAATCACACCTTCCCCCATCAGCATTCAAGAAGAGGTTTCAGGCACATGGCGATTCAGTGGTTTCCAGGTCATATGCACCTGACGCGCAAGGCGATCGAAGAGCGCATCAAGGAGATTGATGTGGTAATTGAGCTCCTCGACGCGCGTCTGCCCGGCTCCAGTGCTAACCCCATGCTGGCACAGCTCACGGCGGGCAAGCCCGCGGTCAAGGTGTTGAACAAGCAGGATCTGGCCGACCCAGCCCGTACGCAGGAGTGGCTGGCCCACTTCAATGCCATGCCAGGCACGCGCGCTTTGGGCTTGGATGCCAGCATGACGTCACCGGCCAAGGTGCTGGTGCAGGCCTGTTTTGAGCTGGCACCTAACCGTGGCACTATGGTCAAGCCGATGCGCGTGCTGATCTGCGGGATACCCAATGTGGGTAAGTCCACGCTGATCAACACGCTCAAAGGCAAGCGTGCCACGCTGACCGGTGACGAAGCGGGTGTCACCAAGATCGAGCAGCGCATCGTACTGCAAGACGGTTTCTATCTGTTCGACACACCGGGCGTGTTGTGGCCGCGCATCATTGTCGCCAAAAGTGGCTACAACCTGGCCGCCAGCGGCGCCATAGGCCGCAACGCCTTTGACGAGGAAGAAGTAGCGCTGGAGCTGCTGGACTACTTGCGCCAGCACTATGCCGCGCTGGTAGAGACACGCTTCAAGATCAGTGGTGTAGCCGAACAGACTGACGAGCAAATCCTCGAATCCGTGGGCCGCAAACGCGGCGCATTGTTGCCGGGTGGGAGGATCAATCTGCAAAAGGCGGCAGATCTGGTTATCCATGATTTCCGCTCTGCCGTCATGGGGCGCATCACCCTGGAGACGCCCGCAGAGTTTTCGCAATGGTTGGCCCATGGCCAAAAGATTGACGCTGAGCGCCAGGTCAAGAAAGACGCCATTGAACTGGACCGGGCGATCCGATTCAAGAAAGTGGCGCGCCCAATGCGTAAAGACACCTCAGACGAGAGCGCTGCAGATTAAATTGGCTTGTAGCCCTCGTGTACATTATACGAGTAGCTACTAAATACATAGCAATTTCCCGAAAAGCGACCGCCTGATTGAACATGAAGACTCTCTTGCCCCTGCAGTTGCTGTTTGCCCCCGACCGCAACGACCCGAATCCCCTGGTCATCTACCACGGCCAGTCTTGCCCCGATGGCT
This sequence comes from Rhodoferax sp., assembly GCA_025351745.1. Lineage (GTDB taxonomy): Bacteria > Pseudomonadota > Gammaproteobacteria > Burkholderiales > Burkholderiaceae_C > Allorhodoferax. The sequence goes on along the minus strand of JANXVI010000403.1, from coordinate 69 downwards.
TTGCGTCTGCTTTGGCAGCCTGGTTGTTCTATGAAGGTAAGGCCGAATTTTTGGGGCTGGACCATGGTA
>JANXVI010000391.1 GCA_025351745.1 Rhodoferax sp. | reverse complement strand
ACCAGTTGCTGCCAACGCATCAGGTCTTCGCGAAACCCAATAGGCACGCAGGGGTGGTGTAATGAAGTGGGCACAAGCGTAGGATTAAATGCGCAACAGTGCGCAGACTCGATTGCCCTGGACCGCCCGTGGATGCTTGTTTTTGGTCACTTCCCGGTCACTCCACCGTGACGCTCTTGGCCAGGTTACGTGGCTTGTCCACATCCGTCCCCCGCGCGCACGCAGCGTGGTACGCGAGCAATTGCAGCGGCACGACGTGCAATAAGGGCGATAGCTCGCCATAGTGCTCCGGCATGCGGATGACGTGCATGCCCTCACCGCTCTCGATGCGTGTGTCCGCATCGGCCAGCACGTAGAGTACGCCGCCACGGGCACGCACCTCGTGCAAATTGCTCTTGAGCTTTTCCAGCAGTGCATCGTTCGGGGCAACCGTGACCACCGGCATGTCACTGGTGACCAGCGCTAATGGACCGTGCTTGAGTTCACCGGCGGGGTAGGCCTCGGCGTGGATGTAGGTGATTTCCTTAAGCTTCAGCGCGCCTTCCATCGCAATCGGGTAGTGCAGGCCACGGCCCAGGAACAGCGCGTTCTCTTTCTTGGCAAAGTCTTCGGACCAGCTGATGATTTGCGGCTCCAGTGCCAGCACGGCTTGCAACGCGGCAGGCAGGTGGCGCATGGCTTTGAGGTGGCGTTGTTCTTCGCTGTCGGGCAGACGACCCTTGGCCTGCGCCAATGCCAGCGTAAGCAGGAACAGGCCGGCCAGTTGCGTCGTGAAGGCCTTGGTGGAGGCCACGCCAATCTCGACGCCGGCGCGGGTGACGTAGGCCAGGCTGCACTCACGCACCATGGCACTGGTAGCCACGTTGCAGATGGTCAGCGTATGGTGCATGCCCAGGCTTTGGGCATGGCGCAGCGCGGCCAGCGTGTCGGCAGTTTCGCCCGACTGGGTGATGGTGACGACCAGCGTCTTAGGGTTGGGAACGGAGTCGCGGTAGCGGTATTCGCTGGCCACCTCCACCTGGGTGGGCACTTTGGCAATGCTCTCCAGCCAGTATTTGGCGGTGCAACCGCTGTAGTAGCTGGTGCCGCAGGCCAGTATCAGCACCGAGTCGATCTCAGCAAACACGCGCGCTGCGTTGGCGCCGGGCTTGTGGTTCATCTGCAGGTCAAACAGCTCGGGGACGATGCCCTCCACACCTTCCAGCGTGTCGGCAATGGCGCGCGGCTGCTCGAATATTTCCTTCTGCATGTAGTGGCGATACGGGCCCAGCTCTGCGGCACCACTGTGGGCCAGCACGGTCTTGACTGGGCGCTGGGCTGGGGCCACGGGCTTGCGGGCTTTGTCCAGCAGCCAGTATTTGCCCAGTTGCACATCGACCATATCGCCCTCGTCCAAATAGACGATCTGGTCGGTCACACCGGCCAAGGCCATGGCGTCGCTGGCCAGAAAATGCTCTTGCCCGTCCTTGCCCACGCCCAATATCAACGGCGAGCCGGCCCGCGCACCGATCAGGCGTTGGGGTTCGTCTTTGCAGAACACCGCGATGGCGTAAGCACCATGCAATTGGCTGACAGCCGCTTGTACGGCTTCAAACAGGTCGCCGTTGTAGAGGCTGTCCACCAAATGGGCGATGACTTCGGTGTCGGTCTGGCTGACAAAAACGTAACCTTTGGCTTTGAGCGCGGCGCGCAGTTCGTCGTGGTTTTCGATGATGCCGTTGTGCACCAGCGCGATGCGACCCGGGCGCTGGTGGGCGTCTGCGCCCGCGCCATGGCTGAAATGGGGGTGCGCATTGCTGACCGATGGAGCGCCGTGCGTGGCCCAGCGGGTGTGGGCTATGCCCAGGCTACCGGTCAATCCGGCATGCCCTGCCGTCGGAGCAACTTGCGCGATGAGCTCGGCCACACGGGACGTGCTGCGTGCGCGGCGCAAGCCTGCCGCATGTGCGCCGTCGGCATCGTGGGCATAGACCGCCACGCCGCAGGAGTCATAACCCCGGTACTCCAGTCGTTCCAGGCCCTGGACCAAGACGGGAACGATATTGCGGGTTGATACCGCGCCGACGATGCCACACATACGCTTACTCCCAGTAAAAATCGAAGATGGCGCATCGTAGAGTTGACGCAATGAAATTGATTAACTAAATTCATTCAACTATGAACAATAATTTCATGAAATATGATCAATAGAATTTTATTCCAAATATAGAATATTTATGAAACCTATAGTCCTGGATGATGTGGATGTACAGTTGCTCAACATCCTCCAAAACGACGCCAGCCTCAGCAACCAGGCACTGGCCGAGCGCGTCCGCACCTCCCCACCGACGTGCCTGCGCCGCGTCAAACGCCTGCACGAAGCGGGGCTGATTGAGCGCCACATCGCTATCCTCAACCCGCAAAAACTATCCGCAACCATTGGCTTTGGTCTGACAGCCATCGTCGAGATCACACTAGACCGGCAAGATATAACAGCCCTGGAGCAGTTTGAAACCCGCGTGGCCGACGACCCTGCCGTGCAACAGTGCTACCGCGTATCCCCTGGGCCCGACTTTGTGCTGGTGGTGCACACGGCCCATATGCCGGCCTACCAGGCGATGACGCAGCGGCTGTTCACCAGCGACGCCAATGTCCGCAATACCAAGGCGTTCTTCAGTGTCAAGCGGAGCAAGTTTGGGGCGGCACTACCGCTGGTGTGAGCCGTAACTGGACGCAGCAACCCGCATCCACCGCACCCACTATATCGACCGAGCCGCCGAGCCGCGCCAGGGCCTTGCGCACCAGCACCAGGCCTACACCGATCCCCGCAAACTGGTTGGCGCTGTGCAGGCGTCCAAACACTTGAAACAACTGGCCTTGGAGCGTGGGGTTGTAGCCCACACCGTTGTCCTTCACCTGCAGCGCAATGGGGTCGCCGCCCGGTTCCAAAGTGTGGCTGATCTCAATCACCGCTGGATCGCGCGGTGCGGTGAATTTGACCGCGTTAGCGATGATCTGTGTCAATGCTTGCCGCAGCAGCGTTGCGTCTGCCTGAACTTGCGGCAAGTCACCGGAAATGTGCCACACGATGTTGCGCTGCGGGTGCAGGGCAGCCAACTCCTTGCACACCGCTGGCACCAGTTCCTGCAAAGAAACGGCAGCCATCTCTACCCGCACGGTGCCCACGCGTGACAGCGCCAACAAACCGTCCAGCATCACGCCCAAGAGGTGGCCCGAATCGGTAATCGTCGTCAAAAACTCCTGTACTTCTGCGGTCAATTGCGGGCCTGCGTCTTCCTGCACCAGCTTCGCGTAAGACACGATGTGGCGCAGCGGTGTGCGCAGATCGTGCGACACGGCGTAGGTGAAGTTCTGCATCTCCGCGCGCACAGCAGCCAGCTCGGCCTCTAGGGCGGCGACGCGCGCGCGGGTAATGTCAGGGGATGGTTCTTCCATGGTGCTCAGCGCCCTGTACGCCTCAGACCGTGGGCGCTTTGGGCGCCTTCTGCGGCCGCGACCAGTTGGCAATGCTGACCTGCTTGCCACGCGCAACACTCAGTGCCCCGGAAGGTGTGTCCTTGGTCAGCGTAGAGCCTCCACCCACCGTGCCGCCGGCACCGAGCGTAATGGGTGCCACCAGCACGCAATTGCTACCCACATGCACATCGGCTTCTATCGTGGTGCGGTGTTTGTTGGCACCGTCGTAATTGGCGGTGATGCTGCCCGCCCCAAAGTTGACGCGCTCACCCACCGTGGCGTCACCCAGATACGCCAAATGGTTGGCCTTGGCACCTGCGGCCAGCGTGGAGTTCTTCACCTCGACAAAATTGCCGATGTGCACATCAGCCCCCAGCCGCGCACCCGGTCGCAAGCGGGCAAAGGGACCGACCAGCGAACCAGCCCCCACGGTCACGCCTAGTGTTTCACCATCGATATGGGTAAATGGATGGATGACTGCGCCGGCTTCAATCACTGCATTGGCAATCACGCAATTAGCGCCAATGGACACGCCCTCGCCCAAGCTCACCTGGCCTTCAAAAACACAGTTAACGTCGATGGTGACATCGTGCGCGCACTGCAGCACTCCCCGCACATCGATGCGTGCAGGGTCTGCCAAGCGTACGCCCTCTTCCATCAAATGGTGCGCCTGTTGCAGTTGGTAGGCGCGCTCCAGTTGGGCCAGTTGCACCGGACTGTTGACACCGGCCACCTGCACTGCATCGTCAATCTTGTGCGCCACCACGGGCACGCCATCGGCCACGGCAAATTTCACAATATCGGTCAGGTAGTACTCGCCCTGAGCGTTGTGGTTGTCCAGCCGGGCGAGCCAACGCTTGAGTTGGATGGCGGGAACGGCCATGATGCCGCTGTAGATTTCGGTGATGGCGCGTTGCGCGGGTGTGGCGTCCTTCTGCTCGACGATGGCTTGCACAATGCCGCTGGCCGACCGCACGATGCGCCCATAGCCGCTGGGTTCTGCCATCTCCAGTGTCAACAGCGCCAGTTGATTGCCTGCACTGGCCGCCAGCAACTGCCGCAACGTGGCGGGCGCGGTCAGCGGTACATCGCCAGACAGCACCAGCACCACGCCATCATCGGCCAGCGCAGGCACCGCCTGCTGCACAGCATGGCCGGTTCCCAATTGCGGCTCCTGGCGCACAAAGCTTATGACCAATTGGGCTGTAGCCCTCGTGGCCATTGCACACGCCGCTTCAACTTCTGTAGCACCATGGCCGGTGATCACCACCGCCTGACGGGCCTGCAAGGCCTGCGCCGTGTCCAGCACATGGAGCAATAGCGGGCGTCCGGCCAGCGGGTGCAAGACCTTGGGCAGGCGACTCTTCATGCGCGTGCCCTTCCCGGCAGCCATAATGACCACATCGATGGCCGCGTGCTCCAACGCTGTGTTTTGAACCTGTAATTCGGAAGTCACCTGCATGTTCCTTTCAATGCCTTCTATCGCGCGATTTGTCGTTCGGTCAGCGCCCATTATCAGTGCGCTGCTGGTTGCGCTGAGCGTGGTTGGGTGCAGCGCCGTGCGCCTGGGCTACAACTCCGCACCGATGCTGGCCTATTGGTGGCTGGACGGTTATTTTGATTTCGATGAACAGCAAAGCCTGCGCATCAAGGCCGACCTGCAAGCCGCGCGGGATTGGCACCGCACCGACGAGCTGCCGCTGTTGATACAAACCCTCAAAGACTTGCAGACCATGGCGCCCAAGCCGGTCACCCAACCCCAGGTTTGCCAAATGGTGGCCAGCCTGCTGGTACGCATACAGGCGCCACTGGACCGATTGGCGCCGTCCATTGCCACCATTGCGCCCACGCTGCAGGCAACGCAGGTTGACCACATCACGACCGAGTTTGCCAAGCGCGACAAAAAATGGCGCGCTGAATGGCTGGAAGGCACACCAACCGAACGCACCGAGCGCCGGGTCAAACAGATCGTGGAGCGCGCAGAGTCCTTTTACGGCACGTTGGAGCCGGCGCAGATTGCCCTGGTCAAGATGCACATCGAAGCGTCCTCCTTTAACGGCCCCCGCCAGCACCAAGAGATGCTGCGCCGCCAGCAGGACTCGATTCAGGTGCTCAACACCCTGCGCACGACGCGGGTGCCGGCTGCTCAGGCCACGGCCGATATTCGGCACTTGCTGGAGAGATCGCTGAAGGCACCAGACCCTGCCTATCGCCAATACATTGAACAGATCACCAACGAGAGCTGTGCCACGATCGCTGATTTGCACAACAGTAGCACCAGCGCCCAGCGCGTGCATCTGGTTAAGACCTTGCGCGATTACGAGGGCGATGCACGCTCGCTGTTGAACCAAGTGTCGCAAGGCCCAATCGCAGCGACAGCTTCTGCACCGCTGAGCCGATAGATAGTTAGATACAAAGACATACCGACAACAACCGCCATGGCCACCACTCCATCCGACTTTGCTCAATACTGCTGCGAACTGCTCGCCAGCGCAGGCCCCTGCACCGCCAAGCGCATGTTTGGCGGCTGGGGCATCAGCACCGATGGCCTGACCATCGCCATCATTGCGGATCTGGGTTCGGGCGAGAAGCTGTGGCTCAAAGCCAGCGAAGCGGATGTTCCGCGATGGGAAGCCGCTGGCGGCCAGCGCTTTACCTATGCCTCGACCAAGGACGGCGAAACCGTGTCGCGCGGCATGAACTATTACAGCGCCCCCGAAGACGCCATGGACGCGCCCCACGCCATGGCACCCTGGGCGCGACTGGCGCTGCAGGCTGCGGTGGCTGCGAAGGCATCAAAACCCGCCAAGACGCCAAAGCCAGCCACGGCAGCGTCCAAGAAGGTCAAAAAATAGGCGATCGTACCCATATTGGGTTTAATTTGCAATGATACTGGCAAAAACGGCCTGTAGCCCTCGCAGAATATACGTAGTATGCTATCAAGTGCATAGCAAATGCCAACTACCACGCAAACGGCGTATAGGCCCATGTCTGACTTCTTTTCGTCACATTTAGCCGATAAGGTCGGGTGGTTTCAATCTTGATCAGGAACTATGAATATGTCGACATCGAAATCGCTAAGCCCCTGGGGCCAATTGTGTGGTGCAAGCGGGCTGACCCTGCTGCTGGCCGCGTGTGGTGGCAGCACGGTGCCGCTGCCCTTTCTGACACTGGACGGCAACGCACCGCTGGTGGTCGGCCACCGGGGGGCGCCAGGCTACTTGCCCGAAGAAACGCTGGAGGCCTACACGCTGGCCATTGACCAAGGCGCCGACGTCATCGAACCCGATTTGGTGTCCACCAAGGACGGCGTGCTGATCGCCCGCCACGACCCCAACCTGGACTACAGCACCAACGTATCCACCAAGGCAGAATTCGCCGGCCGCAAGAAGACAACTACCGTCGACGGTGAGACCCAGACCGGCTGGTTCGCCAGCGATTTCACACTGGCCGAAATCAAGACCCTGGGCGCCAACATGACGGGGGACGCGGCCCGTCCCCAGCAATACAACGGCCTCTACAAAGTGATCACCTTCCAGGAGATCATCGATCTGGCCATCGCCAAAACCAAGGAAAAGGGTCGCACCATTGCCGTGTACCCAGAGACCAAGAACCCGACCTACCATCGCGAGTTGGGTCTGCCGCTGGAAGACACGCTCATTGCCATCATCAACAAGACCGGCTGGAACAGCAAGACCGCACCGATCTTTGTCCAAAGCTTCGAGCCCAGCAGTTTGAAATACATGCGTAGCAAGGGACTGAACACGCGGCTGATCCAGTTGATAGACGCCGACGACTACGACCTGAAGACCGGCAAGCTCACCTTTGCCGCTCCCTACGACCGTCCGTACGATTGGTTCAAGTCTGGCGATAAACGCCTGTTCAGTGACATGGTCACCGTGACCGGTCTGACGGAAATCAAGACGTATGCGGACGGCATTGGCCCGTGGAAGCCTTATATCGTTCCCGTGAAGTGGGAGCTGAATGCGGCAGGCGCCCCGGTCGACAAGAACGGCGACGGCAAGACCGACCTCAGCGATGCGCTCAGCCAGACCCCGACCAGTCTGGTGTCCGACGCCCACAAGCTTGGCCTATTGGTACACCCCTACACCTTCCGCAACGAGAAGCGCCGCCTGACGTTTGACATGGCCGGCGACCCGCTGAACGAATACCTGCAGTTCTACCGTCTGGGTGTGGATGGATTGTTCTCGGACTTTGCCGATACCGCAGTGGCTGGGCGGGCTAAGTATCTGAAGGAAACGGGTCGCTAATCACCGCCCCCTGTTTTGGCCATCGCAGAGCCCATGGACTAGAAAAGGCGACGGGCCCTTGAACATGTTGGATAGAGCGAATCCATCCAATCACACCGGCCAGACCACCCCGTGGTTATTCAGAATGGCGTCCAGCGGCAGGTCATGCGGCTCGGGCTCAAAGTCTTCGACAAAGCCTACGCCAAACCCCAGCCCCACGGTATAGGGCTTGGGCTGTAGCGCCGCCATCATGCGGTCATAAAAACCACCGCCATAGCCCAAGCGGTAGCCCCCAGGCCCATAGCCCACACAGGGCGCAAAAAGCAGCGTGGGGGTGATGACCTCGGTGTCCTTGGGCTTGGGGATTCCATAGGCGTCCTCTTCCATAGGGCAGCCTGGGTACCAGGCGTGGAAGGTCATGGTTTTGTGCTCTTTGTTGACGACGGGCAGGCCGATGCGGCGCAACTGGGGTTCGTCGAGCAACTCGCCGTCCTCCTTCCAGCGGTGCAGCGCCGGCAGGGGGTCGAACTCGCCCTTGATGGGCCAGTAGGCACCGATGACGGTGTCGGGCCGGCCCACCAGCCAGATGCGCATGACCTGCTGCAAAAGGTCGGCCTGCTGTAGCCTGTCGGGCAGGTTCAGGCGTTGTTCAAGCAAGCTTTTGCGCAGGGCTTTCTTGGCCGCTGCTTTTGAATCATCTGAGTTGTCCATAATCTCCACATGCAGTTTTCAGCCATTCTGACATCGATAGCGCTCTTTGGTGCTATCGCCGTGTCCACATCCGCCCCCGTATTTGCCCAAAACAAGGATTCATCGCGCGCCGACAACATTGTGCTGGAGATGGCCCAGTCCTACAAAGCACGC
>JANXVI010000373.1 GCA_025351745.1 Rhodoferax sp. | reverse complement strand
AAGATACCACTCCATCATCTTGCAAAATGATTGCACACTACCTACAATGCAATCATTGATATCAATCTCAAAGGGATGCAAAATGTCATCGATCACTGTCCGTAACTTACCAGAGGAGACGCACCGTGCTTTGCGGGTGCGTGCTGCAATGGCGGGCCGAAGTACCGAGGCCGAAGTCCGCGCCATTCTTGAAAGCGTCGCACGACCAGAGGGCCGCATCAAACTGGGTTCCTTGCTGGCTGAAATCGGCCAACAGGCAGGAGGTTTCGATCTTGAGACCGAGCGTGACAAGTCACCGGCAGAACCACTGAGCTTTGAATGATCCTTCTCGATACCAACGTCATTTCTGAACCCTTGAAGCTCACCGGTGATGTGGGCGTGTTGACTTGGATTGACGCCCAAATTATCGAAACACTCTATTTGTCAGCAATCAGCCTGGCTGAGTTGCGTTTTGGCATAGCAGCGCTGACACCGGGCAAACGAAGAGACACGCTTCACACCAGTCTTGAGCAACGCATCCTGCCCTTGTTTGCCGGCCGAATCCTGGCCTTTGATGCGGCGGCCTCTGAAGCCTATGCTGTGCTTTGTGCACATGCGCGGGGCCAGGGGAAAGCTATTGCGCCAGCAGACGGCTACATTGCCGCCACGGCCACCAGCCATGGTTTGATTGTTGCAACGCGTGACACCGGTCCTTTTGAAGCCGCCGGCCTGACTGTTGTCAACCCTTGGAATTCACAGCACTGACACCCCCAAGCTTGGCGACAATATCCCCATGACCACCAAACTCCTCATCTTCGCCGGCAGCACCCGCCAAAACTCCTTCAACCGCCGCCTGGCCAACGTCACCGCCGCCATCGCGCGTGCCGAAGGCGCCGACGTCACCCACATCGAGCTGGGCGACTTCGATGTCCCGCTCTACAACGCCGACCTGGAAGCCCGCGGCACCCCGGCCGACGTGATGCGCCTCAAGGCCATCGCTTTTGACCACCCAGCCTGGATCATCTGCTCGCCCGAATACAACGGCTCCTACACCGGCCTGTTGAAAAACACGATCGACTGGATCAGCAGCCCCGTCAAGGGCGACCCGGTGTGGTCCGACGGTGACCGCTCCATGCGCGGCAAGATCGTCGGCCTGATGAGCGCATCCAACGGCGCCCTCGGCGGCCTGCGTTCGCTGAGCCACCTGAACCCGCTGATGGCCAATGCCCAATGCTGGGTAGCACCCAAGCAGTTTGCGCTGAGCCGGGCGGCGGATGCGTTCGAAGAGAATGGTGAGCTGAAGCTGCCGGCGCAGCGGGAGCACGTGCTGGCGGTGGTGAAGCAGGTGCTGTGGGCGGCTGAGCGATTGGGGCCCTGAGTTTTGTCAGCTACCCGATTGACCGACGAGTGGGCCGGAGTCCAACTTTGGAACAAATGGTCTCTAGCCCTCGTCATATATAACTATGTGGCTCTTAAAAAGATAGCACACCTATTTGAACGAATCGAAAAGCAACAAAAATAACGTTGGCGCCAACTTTCGAGAAATTCCATGACCAACTTATTGAGCAGCAACCGCGCGTTTCAAAACTCGGGAAAGTACCTCATAGCAGGTGAAACTGGTGTCTGACGACTCACCGCAACTTTCTTCGGATACAGCCGCTCTGCTCGCAAGACTGCGCTTAGAGTTTGTTGAGGGTCTTTTAGGCGTCGGACCAGATAGAAAGGAAAGATTGACTCGGCTATTCGATGTGTGGCGACAAGCCACCTTGCGCCGTATCGTTGATTTAGCCTCTGGAGCGGATGCCTTTTTCCGAGAGGGGCGGTTGGTCCCGGGAAACACGCTCGCTCGATCGGTGGTTGAAACAGTGGCGATCCACTTCATGGTGTGGAAAAAGCTGCAAAAAAGTATCGAAGATTCCGATTGGAGCGCAGTGCATGCGCTACTCCTATCAGCAGCGTTTGGGCGACGGGACAAAACCGACTCGGCGCAAAAGTCGATACAGGTTCTGACTGCTATCGGCCACCTTGACAAAGCATTCGCCGGATTTAAGAGCGAATATGAGTTGCTCTGCGAGTTCGCGCATCCTGGATTAGCTGGCAACTACGGCGCGTACGCACGTAGAGAGGGAGACGAAATGCACTACCGATTCGGTATAAATCCCAACGAAATGGAGATGGGGCCGTGGGGCCAAGGCGAACTGGTTCGTTCACTAATGGTCGTTGTTGAGATCGATCAGTTCCTGAAGGCATTACACCCCCGCTTCGTGGATGGCCACAAGTAATGAGCAACGACATCGGCACAGACGGCACATTTCTAACGCGCGAATCCATTGAGGCGTTACGCGCTGTCGGCCTTCATATTGGCGCGGAACCGTTTTTTGACGGAAACCACGTTGCATACCCAAACGGATACTTGGTTATAAAGCCAACCAGCACTCCCGGAAACCACATATCAGGATGGGAGGCGTGGTTCACGAACTGTCGAGGAATGCAAGAGCAATCAGATGCACCATCCGTTACCGTCTACCTCAAAGACAAAGTGTGGCAATACGAAGTTTGGGAATACACCCCCGGCCCGGGTCCAGGAGACTTTAGGCGATGCGTTTCAGACGAACGCGATTTGATTGAAAGGCTCAAGGAATACTTCTTTTCCGAAAATGCCGACTTCGAGGCATTAAAGACTGCCCAAAATACTTGGCGAGTAGCTTTGCCGTTAGAGCGACAAATCAAATAATTTATTGACCGCCGCTGCAATTTTGAACAATCGCAACGCGTATAAATGGTTTTTGCCTTGACCGTCAAAACGGTCTTACCGCAGGCTACCAAGCACGCGCCCCGCGTGTCCTGACAAGTCGGCCTTGTGGCTGAGCCCTCAAGCCAACGCCCCCCGAACCTCCAACGCCCCCATCTCCAAAATCTCAATCCGCCCATACCCCAGCCCCAACACCCCATCCCGCACCAGCACCTTCAACTCCTTCGACAGTGTCTGCCGCGTAATCCCCAGCATCATCGCCAGCGCCTCCTGCGACACGGCCACGCTGGCCCGGGCGTCGCTGGCCATCGTCGCATCACCCCTTGCCAACGTTAACAAGCGCCGCGCAATACGCGTGGGCGTGGAACGCAGCATCGCGTCTTCCACCATGCCGTAGAGCACGCGCACACGGCCACACAGCAGCACGGCGATGGCGCGTGCGAACGCGGTGCGTTGCATCAGGCGCTTGAAGGCCTGGGGCTGTATCACCAGCACGGTACTGGCCTGCACGGCGGTGGCGTCGTGGGGGCGTGGCAGGCCGTCGATCAATGAGGCCTCGCCAAACCAGTTGCCGGCCTCCACGATGGATAGGATGCCTTCGCGTCCATCCTCGCCCAGCGTCGAGATCTTGAACGCGCCCTGAACCACACCGAAGAAGGCCAGCTTGGCGTCGCCCTTGCGGTACAGCATTTCGCCGGCGTGAAACTGCTGCATATCGGCCACGGCCAGCATGGCCTTGCGCTCTGCCAATGGCAGCGCGCCAAACCAGGGGTTTGTTGACAAAGTTCCCAGCAATTCCGCTTTTGAGTCGGCCATCCATTTCTTCCCGGTGATTACCCTAAATTGTAAGATTTTTAACAGTCTTGCAGCGGTCCGCCGGTTAACGTGGTCGTCCACCATCCGAGAGAACCAAGCCCATGAACATTCCATCGCTCCAAAACCAGGTCAGCCCCGAAGAATGGCAGTTGCGCGTGGACCTGGCCGCCTGTTACCGCCTGGTGGCCGCCTATGGCTGGAGCGATCTGGTGTTCACCCACATCAGCGCCCGCTTGCCCGGCCCCGATCACCACTTTTTGATCAACCCCTATGGGCTGATGTTTGACGAGATCACCGCCAGCAGCCTGGTCAAGGTGGACCAGCAGTGCAACAAGCTGATCGACTCGCCCTTCCCCGTCAACCCGGCTGGTTTTGTGATCCACAGCGCCGTGCACGAGGTGCGCGAAGATGCTGGCTGTGTCATCCACACCCACACCCGCGCAGGCGTGGCTGTCAGCGCACAGAAGGATGGCGTGTTGCCGATCAGCCAGCAGTCGACCTTTGTACTGGGCTCGCTGGCCTACCACGCATACGAAGGCGTGGCCTTCCGCGACGAGGAAAAACCCCGCCTGCAAGCCGACCTGGGTAATGCCAATTTCCTGATGCTGCGCAACCATGGCCTGCTGACCGTGGGCAAGACCATCGCCG
>JANXVI010000369.1 GCA_025351745.1 Rhodoferax sp. | reverse complement strand
CCCATCGACTACCTGGACTTTGCCTCACCCGTCAGCGGCCTGGGCAGCAAGATGGGGCTGGACGCCACCAACAAATGGCCGGGCGAGACGCAGCGCGAGTGGGGTCGCACTATCAGCATGGACGCCGAGGTGCAGCGGCGCATGGACGGTATCTTCGCGGGGCTGGGCTTGTGAGATTAATCGGGCTGTAGCCCTCGTGAAATATGCGGTATCCGCTATTAAATTAGGAGTAATTGGACTACCCGAAGGTGGGTCGCACTGGCGTCTGGCGGCGCAAGCGGCACCCGACTTTGGAGTCGACCAGTCTCACGGTTGAATCTCCCGTCCGCTCACCCCGGTCGGTGACGATGATTCGAACGCCTGCTGGTGCAAGTGGATCTGGACCCGTCTACATCTTGGAGTCGTGCATGGCGCCGCCACTCAGGTCGACCATGTCGCGGGTGATGTCCGAGAAGTGCAGCACTTTGCCGCCATTGGTGGCGACGAAAGCTTGTGCATCGGCTTCGCGCGAAAAACTGGCGATGGTTGGGCCCATGGAGCCACGGCGTTTGCTGCCCAATACGTAGATGCCGGTGCGTGCGTCAAACCAGTTGCCACGCGGCTTGTCCCAGTCGGCCTTGCCCATGTCTTGAACCAACACCGTCTGAATGGGTTTGACTTGCTCGGGCTTGAGCACCGTGTTGAACATCTCCACGGTGTCGCAGTAAAAGGCGGGCTTCGCCTCGCCTTTGAAATGGATTTGTGCTTTGGGGCCTGGGTAATCGGCCAACAGCATGCCGTCCAAATCGCAGGTGGTTGCGGTGTCGATTTCGACCGCCACCACCGGTGTTTCGGCGCGTTCACCACAGCCGCCCAAAGCGGCAACCGTACAGAGCGTGGCGATAAAAATGCGGAATCGAATGGGCGTCATGGGCGAAATCTCCAGCTAGCAAGGGTTAAGGGCAGCGCTATCCAGACCAGCATTGCAGAGCCCATGAGCCAGGGGCTTGCCAGCACTGGCGGAACGATGCTGGTCAGGCCATACAATGTGCGCATTTGGTCGAGTGAAAAGATGTTCAGAATCCGGAAAATGTCGGTCGGGTTGAGCAGCAGTACATAGGCCAGCGCCGCGCCCCCAAATTCACCGCCGCTGGCCACTAGCAGGCCCAGCATCAACAGGTCAAACACCAGCACAAAACCGAACCACAAAGCAATGGCCAATCCGGACGCGCGGGTGCGCTCACGGGTCACCACCGACAACAATACTGCCAGGCTCAAAAAGACCAAGCCCAGCAAGACCGAGCTGAGCACAAACCCGCCATAGTGATAAAGACCGGCGGCGCCAAACTGCCGGAACAACAGCACCGCATCCAGCGCAAAGCCACCCACAGTTGACAAGGTCAGCGCTGCGGCCAGCCCCAGGTATTTGCCCAGCAACAACTCCAAACGGGTAATGGGCAAGGCCAACAGCAAGTCGAGCGAGCCGCGCTCGCGCTCACCCACAATGGCATCAAACCCCAGAAGCAGGGCAATCAGGGGAATCAGGTAAATGACCAGACTGACCAGGCTGGCAATGGTGAATTCAATCGAGCGCAAACCCACCTGCCCCTGCTGCGCGCCACCAAAATACGTGATCACCAGCGAAAAAACCGTAAACACCAGTGCCACGGCCAAAACCCAGCGGTTGCGCATGCGGTCGCGAAATTCCTTGCCGGCCAGAGTGACAACTTGTTGCCATTCAATGTTCCACATCGCTTAGCTCCTCATTCCAAAAAACAAGTCTTCCAGCGACGGCTCATGGATATGCAGATCCAACAGTCCGGCACCCAAGGGCATTAGCGCAGCCAGAACTGCCATCTTCATCGGGCGGGGGCAGTGGATCACAGCGCTGCCCTGGTCAAAGTCCACCGTCACCCCGGCCAAAGGCTGCACCAGCCCCGCCACATTTGCCAAGGCTGCAGGTGCCAGGTGCACCGCAATCGCCAGGGGCAAGTCCTGGTGCGCGCGCAACTCGGCCACGCTGCCCAGGGCCTGTATTTTTCCGGCAGCCATGATGGCCAAGCGGTCCACACGCTCTTGCAAATCCGCCAGGATGTGGGAGGTAATGACGATGGTTACACCCTGCGCCCGCAACAGGCGCAGTTGGGCATAAAAGTCGCGGATCGCGGCGGGGTCCAGGCCATTGCTGGGCTCGTCCAAAAACAGAACGTCGGGTGTGCCCAGCAGAGCCTGTGCAAAGCCCAGGCGCTGGCGCATGCCTTTGGAAAATTCGTGGACTGCACGCTTTCCAACGTCGCCCAGCCCCACTTGCTCCAGCAATGCCGGGCAGCTGGCGGTGTCGACACCCTTGAGCTTGGCAAAAAAGCGCAGGGTTTCCAGAGCCGTCAGGTTGTCGTAGAGCACCAGGTTTTCGGGCAAGTAACCCACCCTGCGGCGCACCGCACGGAAGTCGCGCCCTTGTACCGATGCACCCGCAACCCGGATGTCACCGGCCGTGGCCGAAACCAGCCCCAACATCATTTTGAACAGCGTGCTCTTGCCGGCACCATTGTGGCCAATCAGACCCAACAATTCACCGCGCTGTACCGACAGGTCAACACCATCAACCGCATGGACCTTGCCATAGTGTTTATGCACACCCACCAGGCTAATGGCCACCGATTCAGTGGCCGGGCTGGGATTTGTCACTCCAGATACTCCAATTCTTGTTAAACGGCACCATGTGCGGAGAAGCATCGACCACGCTGGGTACCCGTAGCACGGGGAACTGCAGCGCGACCAGGCGCAGCGCTTGTACCGCAGGACTACCCATCAGCAGCTTCATGCTTGGGTGGCGCCAGCTCAGGCGGTCCACCATGTCGTTTGCCTCGTAGGGGATGTCCCCCACGCCATCGGCGTCACGGTCCCAGCCCAAATAATTGCTCCAGTGGTTGCCCCGGTCGTGCTCGCTCGCTTTGGTAGCGCCCCACGCTTCATCATGGGTACCGACATAACGCACCTGTTCGCGGTTGCCAATGAAATCATTGTTTTGCACTGCGTTGCGGGTCGAACCCGCCGACAAATGCACGCCCACTTGGTTGTTAAGTACCAAGTTGCCGCGCAGGGTGGTGTATTCCACGTCGTAAATGAAGAAACCCCGGACGTTGTGCGATACCACATTGTTTTCGACCACCGAGTCCTGGACCGAACGCAGCATGATGCCATGGTCAGAGTTGCCCCAGGCGCGGTTGTTGCGCACGACCTGGTCGCGCACCTCCATCAGTGCCAGACCCCCCCGGTTGTAGTAGCTGTCGTTGTCTTCCCATAGGTTGTAGTAGGACGTCATGTAGTGCGAACCATAGCGGCTGTGGTGCAGCTTGTTGCCTCGGAACACAGCATGGTGCGATACATCGACATACAGCGCGTCGCGCACAAAACTGATGTTGTTACCGATGATCTGTGCGCCTTGTGTGTTGTAGAGCTGAATACCGTTGCCGCGCCGTGCCGAATCGAGATCGCGCTTGCCGGTGATGGTATTGCCCTCAATACGCACGTCCTTTACCTTTTCGATCCACAGGCCAAACAGGTTGTAAGTCAGATCGCAGTGTTGAACCACGGCGCGGTGCGCACCAGGAAAGATATATATGCCAGCATTCTGGTCCTGCAAGCTGGCGCCCGAGTCGCGCACGATGAGGCCTTCGATCGTCACATCCGGCGCGGTGACGCGGATGGTGTCGCCCCGTTCGCCGCCGCTGATCGTTGGGCGGTTGATGCCCCGTAGCGTCAAGGGCTTATTGATCAGCAGGTTGGCGTAGTACACGCCACGCGCCACCTCGATGACATCACCCGCAGCCGCAGCCTGAATGGTCGCTGCCAGATCCTGGCCGGGCTGTACACGGATAGTGGCCGCACAGGAACTGCACGCCGTGCACAGACTTACCAGCGTCAATAGGCCAGCTCGCGCGAGGCGATGTGTCATGCAACCAACCAGCCCATCGACTTAAGTACCAAAAACAGCGCTGCGCCGATCAGCAGGTTCTTGAAGCTCACATAACTCATCATGTCCATCACACCTGCCGCACGGTAATTGCCGCGCCACCATGGACCGTCTTTGACGTAGCGTCGGCCTGAGAGCCGGATCAACACCTCGTACACACTCCAACCAAACCACCAGCCGATGATGGCGCCGTAAGACAGGGTACCCATAGCCGTCATCACCCAGGCCACGGTGGCCGCCGCCGCGAGCGAGAAGCCTGCGACCTGCAACGCACGCTGGCTGCGCCAGCCCTCGGTGCTCCAAGGCCAGAGATGGTCACGCACTTCCATAATGACCCAATTGAGGCTGGACTCGCCCGCCTTGTGCCACGGGGCCACAGGGTCGGTAGGCATGCGCGGGTCGGGGCCCTGGGCTGCCTTGGCACTGATCTGCTCGGTGAAACTGGTAGCGGGGTGGATCGGAATGAAGTAGCCATTGGCACCAACGGGAGTGATCTCCAGGCCGTCCTTTTCGCGGCGCTTGCGTTCCTTGGCCAGGGGTGGGCAGCCCTTGATGTCGGTGTACAAAATCATGCAGTCCAGGCAGTGCAGGCATTCGCGGTGGTCGATGCGGCCATCGGCGTCGATCGCCTGCGCGCCGCAACCAACCGCGCATGCCTTGCAGCTGTTGCAGTCCTGCTTGCGCTTGAGGCCAAACCAGCGAAAGGTGCTGGGAATGGCCAGTGACGCACCCAGCGGGCAGATGTATTTGCAGTACGGCCGCTCAATGAAGATCGACAGGCCCAGGATGGCCGCCAAGAACAGGCCATAGGGCCAGGCGCGGTTGTGGATGCCCACCAGGAAGGTGGTCTTGAACGGCTCGACCTCGGACAGCTTCTCTGCCAGGCCCATGGAGAACATGGACACCGTGATGAGGCCAAAGAAGATGGCGTACTTGAGCCACTTGATCCGGTCATGCCAGCGCTGCGGCAGATGCGTCTGAAAGCGCTTTAAGCCCACGACGCCTGCCACCTTGTAAATGGCCTCGGAGAGCGAACCAAACGGGCACATCCAGCCACAGAACAGCCCGCGTCCAAACAGAAACACGGTGACGATGATGAAAATCCAGAACAAAAAGATGAACGGATCGGACAGGAATAGTGACCAGGTCCAATGGAAAAGTAGTGCGTGGAACCAGGTCAGCACCTGGGTGATGGAAGGCTGCGCCATCACCCCGAAGCCCACGAACACAATGGACAGGCCCCACGCGCTGTATTTGAAGGCGTTGACCGGCCACTTGTTCTTGTGGGTAGACAGGCGTGTGAGCCGCTCACGAAACGCGTAGACCACGCCCACGGCAACCAGGAGCACGACGAACAAGCCAATTTCCATCGCCCGCGACGTCCAAATGCGCACCCAGGGCGCATCGGGCTCCATCACCTTGGGGCGGCCGCCCTCAAGCATCGACGCGGGCAGCCAGTACGGGGTATCAAAGCTGGTGAAACTCTTGGAACCGCTGGCACGGTCAACCCGGTTGCCCAGCAGGCTCAGCTTCCAAGGGTAGGCAACTGAAAACGCTTTTGATCGGATGATGAAGATCGCTGACTCGTTGAAAGTGGGTGTGCCCGCAGCCTTTACGCCGTACAGGTTCAGGTAGTCAAGGTCACGGAAGGTGAACGAGTCGCCTCCCTGCTTGACCTGCACCCGGTCGTACAGCCCGCCACGCACAAAGCCCGAGCCTTTGAACGATTCATGGCCTGCGGTGCGGATGATGAAGATAGCGTGTTCGCCGTCTTTGAGCTGCTGCATGAGGCTTGCCCATCCGGCATCACCCAGCACGCTCTTGCCAATGTCGGGGTGGCTGAGGTCGCCGAACCATAACTCGATAAAGGGGTCGGCGCTGCGGTCCTGGCCCAACTGCTCAGGCATCACACGCAAGCGCTGCACCGCACCACGACCGACCAGCTCGTCCCAGGTAATGGCATTGGCAGTGGAAGTGGCCTTGTAGCGTGCGGGCTCACGCACCGTAGGCGCCAATATGCCGACCTGGCGGGCGACGCTGGTACCGGAAGTCATCATCACCTGGTTCTGCGCGATCACCGTAACGGTTGCGCCGGAAATGGCATCCAGCCCAACGACGCCCTCGTCGGGCCGGGACTGGCCAATTTCGATCTTGTCAGCTACTGATTTTCCGAGGTACTGGTCGTTGAATTTCAACAGCGCAGATTCAGGAATACCCAACAGCAAAATGGGTTCGGAATGCTTGAGAACTTTAATGCCGACGAAATGGCCGGTCTTGTCCATGCCGATCAGCGTCACCACCGGCTTGCCCGAGTAGGCGGGTGTATCGGTGATGTCGGTTGAGAGCATCACATAGCCCAGCATCTGACGGTCGTCGCCAGCCTTGTCGTAGGCCTCGACATAGGGGGGTTGGCCCTTGCGTTCGGAAAAATGGGTGGCGCCCGGAAACACGTCCTTGCATGGCAGCAGTGCACACAGGTCCTTGGCACTGGCCAGGTCTGGCGGAAGTTCGGCTTCGTAGGTGCCTTTGCCTGCCGCTGCCTGTGCGTCTGGAGAGATCGCCGTCAGCGCAAGAACAAGCGCAACCCACAGAATCGACAGAAAGCGGGATTTCGGCACGAACATCGGACATCCAAACAAGAAAAAAGGGGCAGTGCAGCCGGGCGACTGCACTGCCCCGAGCGCGACTTTTTAAGCCTCGACAAACATGCGCGAGCGCATTTCAAGGTGCAGCGCGTGGCAGAAGTTGGTGCAATAGCACCAATACACGCCCGGCTTGTCTGCCATGAAGGATACCGACTTGGTTTCCTGCGGGTTGACGATGAACTGGACGTCGTATTTAGGGATGGCGAAGCCGTGGGTCAAGTCCTCGACCTTGTCCAGATTGGTCAGGATGATGGTGACTTCATCGCCCCGTTTAACCGTCCACTCGCGCAGGCCAAAGGTCGGCGCCTGGGAGGTGAGGTACACCGTGACCTTTTTGCCCTTGCGCTCTACACGGCAGTCCTTTGCATCTTTGACGGCATGGGGGAAGTCGTCTATGTTGTACACCTGACGGGTCTTGATGATGTCTCGGCGAACGATGATGGAGTCATGGGGCTCAGAATAGACCGCGTGGTCGGCAACCAAACGCATTTTCTCGCCGCTGATGTCGATCAGCTGGGCGGTCTCAGGGTGCAACGGGCCAACCGGTAAGAATCGGTCCTTGGAGAACTTGTTGTCCGAGAGAAAGAATTTGCCATCGGCCTCTTTGGTCTCGCCCATGGAGGTGAAACCGTGGCCGGGCTGGTACTGCACATCCAATTTGTCGATGATCACCTTGGCGGCCTTGTCACCCTTGAATGCCTTGATAGCCGCTTCCACATTCCACTTGACGATCTGGCTGTCCAAAAACAGGGTGGTGTATGCATTGCCCTTGTTATCAAATCCGGTGTGCAGTGGTCCCAGGCCAATCTCGGGCTCGGCGACGACGGCATCGCGCGCATCCTTGACTTCGCCATCGAACCATTTCAGAACGACGGAGAGGTCGATCACTGACGCGGTCGGTGACAACTTGCCTGAACACACGAAATACTTGCCATCCGGGCTGGCGTTTACGCCATGCGGATTTTTGGAGATGGGAACATAACAAACCATGGCCGTTTTGGGGTCGGCGTTGGCAGCCTTGGTGCCATCAACAACCGGCACTTTGGAGGCACCAATAGTCTTGAATTTGCCCGCTTTCACGGCTGTTTCGACCCGCGCCACGTTGAAGAACAGGCAGGCATCGCGCTCGGCGGACATCATGTCTTCGTAGTGTGCGCCGCCTTCGGTGTTGTACTGGTTCGTGGCAGCCAATTTTCCGTCATACGAAGTGGCGACCAAATCGCAGTTGCCGTCGATCAGGATTTGGTAGCGCACCTCCATCGACTCCGAATCGATACAGGTAAACAACGAGTGGTACTTTTCCGGCGCGTTCATGTCTTTGCCGTCATTGGGCAACGGAATCGCAAATTCGGCGCCACAGAACACGCGGGTGGTGCGGTTGATGGCGGCATCGACCGGGTCACGCTTATCGGTAAAAGTGCCGTGAAATCCTTGGATGTTTGGCAGCTCTGTGATCTTGTCGCACTCCATGGTGTCCATGCGCACGCGCGCCAGTCGACCGTGGATCTTGTCATTGACAAACATGTATTTGCCGTCGTACGTTCCATCCAGGTAGGTCTGGTGAACGTGGTGTGTGTCCCCTGTCATATACAGCGGCCTGCCATCTGGTCGGGTACCCAGTATCTTCTTGGACTCGTTGGTAATACCCCAGCCCACTAGCGCGTCCATATTGAACACCGGGATACGTTTAAACAAACGTCCCGATGGCAGGCCATAGATGCGCACTTCACCCGAGTGACCGCCAGACGAGAACGAATAATAGGTATCCAGCTCACCCGGCTTAACCTCGTATTTGCTGTAATCGATGCCTGCGTCCGCACTGCCCTTGGACGCGGCAGCGGGCGCTGGCGCGGATGCAGCAGGTGCGCTTTTGTCCGTACACGCCACGACGCCAGCGAGACCGGCAAGGGCTGCAGTATTCATGAACTTGCGACGGCCCAATTCGGCGGGCAGTTCGGTTTTGGATGTCTGGTCTTTGCTCATCGCTCTAATCCTTGTTAATGACGCGCCCAAGTCTGTAATCTTCTTTCGGGCTGTATAGATGCTAGGACGCATCGAAGGACGCGTGTTGACGCAATGGATTTTTATTGATTCATATCAAATGAATGATATTGAGGTACAGGTCGGTCACTGCCCATCAATAGAATCCTGCTAGACCTCGGACTCGGATAGCGTTCGGCGCTGTATTTTTCGGATTTGATGACTAAAAGGATGGATTCATGAGCAAGTACGGACTTGGGTTACTGCTGCTGTGCAGTGCGGCTTTGGTCGCCTGCGGTAAGTCAGAGGCGCCCGCTGCCACGGCGGAACCAACTGCCAAACCGGTAGCCGTTGCGGTCGCACCGGTTGCTGAGAACACGGTGGGCAAATCGGTTTTTGGCAAGGTGTGTGCCATGTGCCACGCATCTGGCGCAGCTGGCGCACCGAAGCCAGGAAGCAAAGACGAATGGGTTCCACGGATTGCGCAGGGCCATGAGGTTCTGTACAAGCACGCCATCGAGGGCTTCAATGGAGCCAAGGGCGCGATGCCAGCCCGCGGCGGAAGTCCGGGCTTGAAGGATGACGAGGTGAAAGCCGCCGTGGATTACATGGTGTCTTTGTCCAAATAGGCCCCGCCGCATGACGCAAACCCGTCACCATCTTGGGCGTCGGCGCATGCTGGCGACCCTGCCCCTGTTGGTGACGGGTTTTTACCTGCACCCGGAACGGGCAGAAGCAACGGTGCGCCAAGCCTCGCGCAGCCTGATGGGAACGCGCCTGGACATCACGGTACAAGTCGATAGCAGTGTCGACACAGACTTGGCAATATCGGCGGCATTTGCAGAAATGCAGCGCCTGGTCGATCTCATGAGCCGCTACCGCATTGGCAACCCCGTGCACGCATTGCACTTTGCCTCTGGCATTCAGCCCATTGCGATCGCGCCGGAGTTAATGAACGTGCTGCAGATGGCGCAAGCCATGTCCCAGCGCAGCCGGGGAGCGTTTGACATCACGGTGGGCGCACTGACCGCGTGGGACTTTACGCAGACTTCGCCGGTGGTTCCCGATGCAGCCGAGCTAGCACATGAACGGCAGTTGGTAGATTTCCAAGACCTCATCCTCAATCCTGCGCAATCGACCGCATTCCTGCGCAAGCGGGGTATGCGCATTGACCTGGGCGGCATTGCAAAGTTGCCGATTTTGCAGGCGGGCATGCGCACGCTGCAGCAGCATGGCATTCGCAATGCCATGCTCAACGGAGGCGGCGATGTGGTGGTGAAAGGCCAACTGCATGGCCGTGACTGGCGAATAGGACTGCGGGACCCCCGCGCACCCGAACGAATTTTGGGCACCATTGATTTAAACGCCGGGTTTGTGGCCGCATCGGGCGACTATGAGCGATTCTTTATCCGCAATGGCCGCCGCTACCACCATGTCCTTGACCCAAAGTCCGGCCAACCGACCTCCGGACCGCATGGTGTAGCACTGGTGTCACGCACACTCGACGAGATCAATGGGCTGGGTGCCTCCATCATGGTCGCAGGTGCCAGTGCCGGGCGCAGCTTGCTGGCACCACTGCAGCAGGTCGACGCTTTGATCGTTGACGCCCATGCGGGTCTCTGGTTGTCGCGCGGCATGGCGGGTCGGCTGCAGAGCTGATTTCGCCAAGCACGGGGTAGACCACCCGAATGTGCACCACCCCACCGGCAAACCAGTCATCAAAGCCGCCGTTGCGCGCAGCGTAGCTTGTAGCGCAAGACCTGCCGCTGAGTCAGCGCTCAAGCACGCACCAAATCGCGCAGTTTGGTCGCCAGTTCGTCCAGCAAGGTGCGCAACTCGGCCATGGCTGCATCCTGAGACACAACTAAGGCCGACTGTGTGGCGGTGACCAGCGCCTGTGCCTTGTCATGGATGCGTTCGTGCAAGTCAACTACGACCCAAAAAGCAGGGGTTTTGCCAAAGCGAGCTTGCCCATCGCCGATCTGCCAGCGGCCAAAATGGCACTCACTTGCCGCCATGGGCGGCGGCGTATCGCACTCACCGCAGACAAACGCCTCGATGGATCGCAACCAGTGCCGGTGCCCTACTTCGACAAACACGAGGGCTTTGTCGTCACGGCTCAATGCGCGTTCGCGCCATGCCGTCCAAGAGGCGTCGGGTCGCCAACTGGCAACCCAGGCGGGGATACTGCTGGCGGGCATAGGCCGGGCAATACCGTAGCCCTGCGCCAACTCACAGCCGAGCGTCATCAATAGCTCGCCGTGCGCGAGAGTTTCAACGCCCTCTGCAATGACATTGCGCCTAAAGGCCGTTGCCAGACCAATCACGCCCTCCACGATGGCCAGGTCATCCGGGTCGTCCAGCATGTCGCGCACAAAACTCTGGTCAATCTTGAGCAGCTCCGCGGGCAGGTGTTTCAGGTAGGTCAGCGAAGAATATCCGGTGCCAAAATCATCCAGGGCAAAGCCCACACCAAGCGCACGGCAGGCATTCATGACGTCGGATACATGCCCTATGTCTTCCATCGCACTGGTCTCCAACACTTCGAGCTCAAGGCTCAGTGGCGGCACGTCCGGATGGGCCTGCAGCAAGGCGGTCAAACGCTCCACAAAATTGCCTTGCTGCAGTTGGCGTACGCCGACGTTGACGCTGACCGGAAAGTGCAACCCCATGCGCGTCCAAATGTCCATTTGTGCCAGGGCAGTATCGATAACCCATTCGCCCAGTTCCACGCTGATCGGGTGGTTCTCAATCACGCCCAGAAAAGCAGCCGGTGGCAACAAACCCCGCTCGGGATGCTGCCATCGGATCAGCGCTTCGGCGCCAGTCACCACGCCTGTTTTCATGTTGACTTTTGGCTGGTAGAACAGCACAAACTCGCGTTGCTCCAATGCACCATGAATGGCTGCAATATCCTGACGCTGCGTTTTTACGGCCGTGTCCTGCGCCACGTCGAAGTGATGGAACCGGTTCTTGCCGCCGAGCTTGGCGATGTACATAGCGTGGTCTGCGTGGCGCATCAGCTGCTCCGCGTCCACGGCATCCTGGGGGAACTGTGTAACACCGATGCTGGCCGACACTTTCAGCACATGTCCGTCCACCACCAAAGGATCTGCTGCAGCTTGCAGCAGGCGCTCCAACACAGCCTCACAGTCTTGGGGCTGCTCCAGATCGACCAGAACCGCAACAAATTCATCCCCTCCAATGCGCGCCAGCGTATCACCGTCGCGCAGTGCATCTTTCATGCGCTGTGCCAGGGCGACCAATAGTGCATCACCCACGCTATGGCTGTGTAGGTCATTGACTGCCTTGAATCCATCCAGATCCAGGTACACCACGGCCAATGCCTGGTTGCGCCGCTGACTGTGCAGCATGGCCTGCTTCAATCGGTCCGCCAGCAACACTCTGTTGGGTAAACCGGTGAGCGCATCAAAGTGGGCGAAGTGCTCCAATTTGCGTTGCTGCTCTTTGGTGTCGGTGATGTCAGTGAACAAGGCCACATAGTTCTTTGCCATGCCGGTGGCATCCCGCACAGCACTGATCGTGAGCGTTTCGGCATAGATTTCGCCGTTCTTGCGTCGGTTCCAGACCTCGCCGGACCAATGGCCCCGCTCGCTAAGCGCCGCCCACATTTGGGCATAGAACTCCGAGTCTTGACGGCCGGATTGCAGAATGCGTGGGTTTTGGCCAAGGATATCGGTGCGACTGTATCCAGTGATGTGGGTAAATGTGTCGTTGACTTCGATGATGGTGCCGTTTGCATCGCCGATCATGATGCCCTCGCGGGCGTGCTGGAAGACGCTGGCGGCCAGTTGCAAATGCGCTTCGTTGGCTGTTCTTTCGATGACCAGGGCGCTGAGGCGTGCTTCGTCTTCTAGCAGTTGAATGTCGTCAGGCGTCGGGCTGCACCGCATAGGGTGGTAAAGCGTGAACGCGCCAATCGTTCGCCCCTGCGTGGAGACGATCGGTTGTGACCAAAAGGCGGCCAACCCGGCCTGGCGCGTGAGGTCCAACAACGGGGCCCATGCGGGGTCGCGTTCAATGTCTTCGACAACCGTCCGTTGTCCGCTAAAGGCAGCACTGGCGAAAGCCTCCTTGCCTTCCTCTGCGCCAAAGCGGTCGATGGCTGCTCGAAAGTAATCGGGCAAGCTCGGAGCCGCGCCGACGCGCAAATTCTTGTTGTCTTCGTCTACCAGCAATATGCAACACACAGCGCCTGGGCTCATGGCCTGAACGTCACTAGCGATGGTGTTCAAGATATCCGGTAAGGCCCTATTCCCTGCCAGCATCGCTAGTGTGCGGGTGTTGTGTTGCTCGCGTTGCTCGGCACATTTGCGCTCCGTGATGTCGGCCTGGGTGCCTACCATTCGCACCGGTTTGCCGTCGGCCGTCCATTCGACCACGCGGCCGCGATGGAGTACCCAAACCCAGCTACCATTTTTGTGACGCACCCTGATTTCACACTTGTAGTTTTCAATCTCGTGTTTGAAACAGCGCTCAGCCATGTCGCCCGAGAGTTTGAGATCGTCCGGATGGGTGCGCTGCATCCAGGTGTCAATGGTGATGGGCGCCAGCTCGACCAAGCTGTAGCCAATGATTTCCGCCCAGCGTTCGTTGAGCGTGATATCCCCGGTTTGTACATTCCAATCCCAGGTGCCGATATTGGTGCCCCAAATGATTTCAGACACACGTTGACTTTGCAACCGGTATAGCGCCTGGCTGCGACGTATGGCCGCGTTTTGGGTCACGAGTCGGGCGCCGGTAGAGGCAAACACCAGCGCTACGAGGCCAAACCCGGCAATCATCCAAGTGGTGTACTGGTGCCACAGATCCGCCCACACGAATTCCGAGGGCTTGTCGAAGGGCGGCAAGCGCAGGCGGCGCAGCAACGACTCTACGCCGCTGTAGTCTGCAGGAATGGAAAAACCACCAATGCCAGCCGCTTGTGCCGCCACACTGTCCGGCGCCAGTGACAGAAGGGCGACGGCCAATTGTCGGTCCATGCGTTCACTGAACTGCCGCGTCACGGCGACCGGCCATTCGGGGTACAGCCGTGTGGAACTTGCGAAGGGAAACGTCGGCAGGGTCTGCTGGTGAATCACTTTGACGCGCGCCATGTCCAGCTTGCCTTCGCGCGTTAAGGCCTCCAACACGCCGCTGCGTACAAACCCCACCTCTGCATGACCGTTCAAAACGGCCTGCACGGCCAGGTCTTGCGGCATGCCGAGCGTTTGCAGCTTCGATTGATCCAACGGCGGAAGCCCCGCCTCTAGCAGTTCAAATGCCTGCATCTGGTATCCGCCGGTGAAATCCAGACTGGTAAGTGCAATGCGCTGGTCTGCCAGGTCCTCCAAGCGGTTGATCGTCGTCGCGTCGACCCGCGTGAAGATGACCCCACCGAAAGCGGCAACGTCGCGTCCTGCCTCGCGCGTCATTTGGGTGGCCAGCGGCGCCGATAGTCCGTAACGGTGTTTCAAGGCAATGTACTGACCCGGCGCAGTCAAAACAACATCCAGCGCATGGTTGGCGACTGCAGCTTCTAGTTCGTTCAGGTCGTAAACCTGCAATTCCACGCGCAACCCCAGTGTTGCTTGCAAGTGGCTCGCCAGTGGTTGCCATTGCGCAATAGCCTGGGCCTTGGGTCGATAAGCCAGTACACCGAAACGCAGTGCATCGTCGGCCCATGCACAGGACAGGGGTGCTATAACTGACAGCAGCAGGGTCGTGAGAAGACGTTTCATGGCATCAGCAAATTTGCAGGACCCCCGGACGAAATGACGAGGTAGCAAAGACGTAGTCTGCACTATCTATCGTCGAAAAGGATTAAGCAATCCCTAGCGCGGACACAAACACGGCCGCCTGCACCCGCGAAGTCAATTGCAGCTTGCGCAAGATGTGTTGAACGTGAATCTTGACGGTGGTCTCGGCAATGTCGAGTTGGCGTGCGATCACCTTGTTGCTGTCTCCACGGGCGATCAGCACCAGAACTTCTCGCTCGCGGGCCGAGAGCAAGTCCACGCCAGTTGCCTCTGCAGGCAACGCCGGTAGGCTGGCTACCGGGCTCGGTTTGGCCCTAAATACGGCCACCAGCTTGGTCATCATCTCCGGGCTGACCACTGATTCGCCAGCCAGCACCTTGACGATCGACTCGCACAGCCGCTCCGACTCAACGGTCTTGAGCAAATAGCCGTCGGCCCCCGCCAGCAAAGCTCCTGCCAGGTCATCTTCGTTCTCGCTGACGGTGAGCATGAGGATACGGACGCCCGGGCAGGCGGCTTTGAGGGCGGCAATGCCGTCTACGCCCCGCACACCCGGCAAGTGGTTGTCCAGCAAAATCAGGTCGGGGGTAACGCGTTCCACGCTGCGCAACGCCTCGCCAACATCGCCCGCCTGAGCGGTGACGTCAAAACGTCCATCCTGCTGCAGCAGAGCCGTAAGCCCCCGACGGAAGAGGCTGTGGTCATCGACCACCAAGAGTTCGATCAATTTCATCTATTCGCCTTTACTCGCGGCCTGTCATCACTGGATGCAATGGCAAAGTCAGCGTGACTACACTGCCCGCACCGGATTGGGACACCACATTCACCTGCGCGCCAATACGCGCGGCGCGCTCGCGCATGATCTTCATGCCCACATGGGTTTCTCGGTGCGTTTGCGCGGCGTCGAACCCCACGCCGTCATCTCGCACGACGAAGCGCCACCGCTCACCCTTGAACACATCCAGACCTACTTGCGTTGCACCGGCGTGCTTGCGCACATTGGACAACGCCTCCTGGACCACGTGCAACACCTGGACTTGCACGTCGGCGGGCAACGGCAGGCCGTCGCCCTGGGTGTGCAGCTGCGCCGGCAAGCCTGTCTGGTGTTTGAACTTTTGCAGAGTTTCCTGCAAGGCTGTTTCGATGTCTTGGGTGTTGGTGCGGGTACGAAAGTGCACCAGCAGTTCGCGCACATCGTTGATGCTCTCGCGCAGCCCCACGTCCAGCTCATCCAGTGCGGTTTGCACCTGCTGTGGCTGATCCCTTTGAGTGGCGTTGCGCAACAGCTGCACCTGGATTTTCAGAAAAGCCAGCGATTGGGCGATGGAGTCGTGCAGCTCGCGGGCTAAAAACGACCGTTCCTCACCCACCGCGGCTTCTCGCTCCAGTGCGGCGGCGCGCAGTCCTTCCAGCGAGCTGGCCAAATGGCTCGCCAGCGCGTCCAGCAGTTCGGCCTCTTCGGGGCGCAGCATCACCGTGCTGCGAAAAAACAAATCGATCTCACCAACAACACGCTGCTGTAGCCGAATGGGCACGCTGACCAGGCTCTCGTAACCAGCTTTGGCGCAATGGCGCATGGGTGCCGCCTCATGGCTGTGGATGGGGATGACGCGGGTACGTGCATCGGGCTTGAGGTTGCCGCAGTCGCAGGCACCGGCCAGCAAGCTGCGCTCTTCATCTTTCATCTCCTCGGGGAAGCAGTCCGACGCCAGCATCAGGTAACGCTGGTTGGCCTCATCGGACCAACGCACGGCTACGGCATCGGCCTTGAGGGTCGCCCGCACCCGCTGCGCAAACCCTTTGGACAGGTCCTCAATCGTGCTCGCGCTGGCCAAAAAGGCGCTAATGTCGTACAGCGTTTCTATGCGGGCGCGCTGGGCTTCGATGTGGTGGGTCTTGGCCGCTACTTGCGCCTCGAGACCTTCATACATGGACTGCAGGTGCGTGGCCATGCCATTGAAGCCGGTCGCGACCTGGCCAAACTCGTCCACCGTGTCGACGTCCACTCGGGTCGAAAAATCCCCTGCTTCAATCTTGCGCAATCCGTTTCGCAAATGGGCCAAGGGGGTGATCACGTAGAGGTAGCCGGTGTAGAGCATCAAGACCGCGCCACCAATTGCCAGCGCCATCATCACAAACTGGAATAGATTGAGAATGGCCGTTAGGCGAGAGATCTGTTGCTCGATGGACAGTACAAAGCGGTCGATGGCATCCACGAAAACGCCTGCCGTCTCCAGCGAGTCTTGCGGTGAGGGCGGCTCGTCCAGCAACCATTGGGCGCGCTGCACACGCCATAGCGACTGGATGTTGGCGAAATTCTCGCGACCACTGTCGTCCCAAGGTACAAATAGAGGCCGTGACGGGTCTCCGGTACGCAGCAGCTCCAAACTATTGTCAAATTGGGTTACCAGCTTCTGTACTTCGGCAGCCGGCAGTTGGGCCTGCACCGTGCTGGATAAGCGCCAGGTCTGCATGCGCATACGGCCGGCTTCGTTCACTGCGGCCGCACCTCCTTCGAGCTGCCAGGTTACCCACAACGTCAGGCCGATTGACGTCAACGCGACCAACAATAAGCCAGTGCCTGTGCGTATGAGTTTCTTCGACAGAGACGTAGTGGGCTGCATTCCGGACGGCCGTTAGTAAGGGTCTTGCCAAGACCTAAATGCCCATAATACCGAAAATCCGTGGGTCGCTTTCCCACTTGTCCCCGCGTGTAAAGAGCCAATGCCGTTTCGCGTTGCGTGTCCCTATTCAGTACAAAATCCGGCAGCGAATGGTGCCGGGCACACGGCTCAGTTCGTCCAGTGCTGACTGGCTGGCCGCACTGTCCACATCCATGACCACGTAGCCCAGGTCTTCAAAGGTGCTCAGGTACTGTGCCGCGATGTTGATGCCAGCGGCCGAGAGCCGCTCGTTGACCTGCGCCAGCACGCCGGGCACGTTGTGGTGGATGTGCAGCAGGCGGCTGCGGCCGTTGTGCTCGGGCAAGGCCACTTCCGGGAAGTTGACGGCTGAGGTCGTCGATCCGTTGTTGCCATAGCGCACCAGTTTTGCGGCCACTTCACTGCCGATGTTGACCTGCGCTTCCGAAGTTGAGCCGCCAATGTGCGGCGTAAGAATGACGTTGTCAAAGCGCGTCAGCGGCGAGGTGAACACCGCGTCGTTGCCCTGCGGCTCCACTGGGAATACGTCAATTGCGGCGCCGTGCAAATGGCGGCTTTCCAGTGCGGCAGTCAGAGCATCGATATCGACCACCGTACCGCGTGATGCGTTTATCAGGTGGCTGCCGGGCTTCATCGTGGCCAGTTCCTTGGTGCCTATCAGATGGTGGGTTTGCGGCGTTTCGGGTACATGCAGGCTCACCACATCCGAGAGGCTCAGCAGTTCGTCCAGACCAGCGACATCACGCGCGTTGCCCAGCGGCAGTTTGGCCTCAATGTCGTGAAACACCACACGCATGCCCAGTTGTTCGGCCAGCACACCAATCTGCGTGCCGATGTGTCCGTAGCCGATGATGCCCAGCGTCTTGCCACGCACCTCATACGAATAGGCGGCGCTTTTTACCCAGCCGCCGCGGTGCAGGATGGCGTTCTTTTCAGGTATGCCACGCATCAGCATGATGATTTCGGCCAACACCAGCTCGGCTACGCTGCGCGTGTTGGAAAACGGTGCGTTGAACACGGCAATACCCAGCCGCATGGCGGCCTTCAGATCGACCTGGTTGGTGCCGATGCAAAAGCAGCCGATGGCCGCGAGCTGCGGAGCCTGTGCCAGGACTTCCGCCGTCAGTTGGGTGCGCGAGCGGATGCCGAAAAAGTGCGCGCCTTCCAGTGCGGTCTGCAAGTCAAGGCCGGTGAGGGCTTTGGCGTGTGTCACGATGTTGGTGTAGCCGCCCAGTTTGAGCACATCTACGGCCGACGAATGTATACCTTCGAGTAGCACCGCTTTGCGTTCGGTCTTGGTAGGTGTCAGGTCAATCGGAATCGGTTTCATAGGATGCCTTTGGGTGGGAAGCGACGGACGTCGGGAGTGTCTTCAAATACGGGGACGAATCAGAATCGGTGCGAACTGCCACAGGTACAGAGCTAGTGATGCTACCCAGGCAGCGCCCGCCACATGCAGTAGCGTGGTGGTGGCCGGCGTATCGGCGATGGCAGCCAGGCGCAGCACCACGGCGATGAGCATCAGCCAGTAGCTGGAGCGAATACAGCGGTCGGTGGCCAGGGGCCGTCCAGTATGGCCCAGCGCAGTACGGGTGACCATGCCGATGATGAGTACCGAAAACCCCGCCATGGCGATGGTGTGCACCGGTAGCACGCGCGGCAGGGCCACCCCTGCGTATTGCAAAGCGGCCATCAACAGGCCAATGCCGATACCGGCGTAACCGGTGTACAAAATCCACAGCAAGGCGTTGCCTCGCACCGCCAGTGGCTTCCAGCTCATGAGCTGCACCAAAGCCAACACGCCAGCCAGCCCCAACGCAGCCGCGCTCAGCATGGAAATGCCCGCCAACAGGCTCACCACCGCAACCGCACAGGCGCCCAACTGCACCCAGCCGGTCTTCATTTGGTTCGGTAGTGTGAGACCGTGCACTGCGCGCATGGCGAAGAAGGGAATGACCCGGCGGCCAATCAGCAGCGCAATCAGGGCCATGACCAGCAACCCAGCGTTGAACCGTTGCATCAGCAACAGGTAGTCGCCACCACGCGCGGTGATCAGGTACAGCGCATCGGTTGCGCCCAGTCCGGCCAGCAGCCCTGGCACGGCGTAATTGCGGGTGTTTTTGGACTCCACCACGGCGCGGAGCATGGCACCTGCGCCCAGCAGGAAGAAGCCCAACTCCGACGACATGGCTACCCAGAAGGCAGCGTCATACGGCAGCAAGAAGCCCACGCGCGCCACCACCCATAGGGCACAAGCCAGGGCCAGTAGTTTGCCGGTCAGGGGGTTGATGCCAGTCCAACTGGCGCCAGCGGTCATCAGAAATGCCAGCGCGATGGTGGCAATGAAACCCCACAGCATTTCGTGAGCATGCCAGGCGATGCCGCCCAACGGCGCAGTGAGCACCGTGGGCGCGTAAATCCACAACGCAATGGCAATCAGCGCCCAGCCCACGCCAGCCAGGTACAAAGGCCTGAAGGCCAGCTCCAAAAAGGCCTTCAGGCTCGGGGCACCCGCTGCTTTCGACACCGGTTCTTGAGGATGGAGGAGGCTGGCGGCCGTACGGACGGGAGGTATTGACATGGTTCGTCTCGCGAAAAATTTATAAGGTACATTTTATATGAACCTTATAATGGGTTTCCAACTATTTACTGAGGTGCCCCTATGACACAGACCGCTCAAGCCCTACGGGTCGACATGCGCCCTATGGCGTCCAAAGATCGTCGCTCTTTGGTTTTCTGGACATTTGACCACCTCGACACCCATGAGACGATGGAGCTATCGAGTGACCATGAGCCTGTCACGCTACGCAGCCAGTTTGAGCTGGAAAAGCCCAACCTGTTTTCATGGGAATACTTGGAAAACGGCCCCGAAGTCTGGCGTATCGCCGTAACCAAACTAAAGGGCAAGCATGGTGTGAACCACTGCTGCGGCGCCTGTGGAGGCTAAATCAGCTTGGAATAGGTTGACGTGGTGGCTTGGCTAAGGAACTTGTCAAACACCATGCCACTGCCGCGCACAAAAAGACGCCCCTTGGCGGTCACCCGAATTGCAGTCGCATCCACGGTGATGAGGCCCGCCTCTTCGTAGGGGCGCAACTGCTGGAGTTCGGTGGCGAAGTAAGACGCAAAGTCAACACCATAGTCCCGCTGAATGGCCGCAAACTCGACGCTTGCACTGCACATCAGCGTCATGATGATGTCGCGGCGCAATACATCGTCCAGGCTCAGCGCATAGCCTCTATCGATAGGCAATCGGTCTGCGTCCAGGTGCTCGTAGTAGGCGTTGAGGGTGCGCACCGCCTGGCTGTAGGAGTGCCCCACTTTGCTGATAGCGGAGACACCAAACCCAATCAAATCGCACTCAGAGCGCGTGGTGTAGCCCTGGAAGTTGCGGTGCAGGGTTTGGTTCAGGCGGGCCTTGTTCAGCTCGTCGTCTGGTTTTGCAAAATGGTCCAGGCCGATGTACACATAACCTGCATCCAGCAGGCGCTGCATCGACATCAAAAAGATCTGCAACCGTGCTTCGGCCGACGGCAGATCGCTTTCCACGATCAGGCGCTGTGCCTTGAAGCGCTTGGGTAGGTGCGCATAGTTGTACAGTGCGATGCGGTCCGGCGAGACGCGGATCAGACTGTCCAGCGTGCGGCCAAAACTCTGTAGCGTTTGCTTGGGGAGGCCATAGATGAGGTCGGCGTTGATGGATCGGAAATTGAACTTGCGGCTCTCCACCACGGCCTGCTCGACCATTTCCAGGGGCTGGATGCGGTTGACGGCTTGCTGTACGTCGGAGTCGAAATCTTGAACGCCAAAACTGTTTCGGTTAAAGCCCAGCTCGGCCAACAGGGACAAGGTGCCCGCTTGCACCGTGCGCGGGTCAATTTCTACGCCCAGCTCCGCGTCTGGGGTAAACGTGAAATGGCTGCGCAGCATGGACATGAGCTGGCGCAGTTCATCGGCATTGAAGAAGGTGGGCGTGCCGCCCCCCAAATGCAGTTGCACCGCTTTTCGGTCTTTGCCCAGGCGCTGCGCCACCAGGGACATTTCCTTATCCAGGTAGCGCAGGTATTCCGCAACACGCTCATGGTCTTTGGTGATGATCTTGTTGCAGGCACAGAAATAGCACAGTGACTCACAGAACGGCAGATGCACGTAAATTGACAAGGGCGGATTGCCCGTTCTACCAGACCGCTGCTCTAGAAAAGAGTGGTAGGTATCAGCCGTAAAACCGGCATGAAATCGGTCCGCCGTAGGGTAAGAGGTGTAGCGTGGTCCCGACTTGTCGAATTGGCGGACCAGTGCTTCGGAAATGTCGATATCGGCGGTGTGGCTTGTCATGCCCCGATGATAAAGCCGACTCTGCCGCAAGTGCGTGTGCCGCGCATTCAAAAATCGCAAGGGGCTTTGGCGAAGCAAGTCGATTGCAGCAGGGTGTATCTCTTTGCTGGCTATTCACAATTGGTATAACAAGGAGTGACAAATTCCTATTGCATGGGTCCAGCTTTGCAAGCATAGTTGCGGCAAATCCAAAAATGCTTCCCCAAAACGGAGACTCACGATGCACAAGCGACAGGTATTCAAGGCCATAGCCCTCGTAGTTATTGCTCTGACAGCTACACAATCGATAGCGGACGGCGCCACTTTCAAAATCGGTTTGATCTTGCCAATGACCGGCCAGCAGGCCAGCACGGGTCGCCAGATCGAGGCGGCAGCCAAGCTTTACATGGCGCAAAACGGCGACACCGTGGCTGGCAAGAAGATCCAGCTCATCATCAAGGACGACACCACCATTCCCGATGTCACCAAGCGACTGGCGCAGGAGTTGGTGGTCAACGACAAGGTTGATGTGCTCGCGGGCTTTGGCATTACGCCTTCGGCCCTTGCCACGGCCCCTATTGCCACCCAATCCAAAACCCCCATGGTGGTAATGGCAGCCGCCACCAGCAGCATCACCCAAGCCTCGCCTTATATTGTGCGCACCAGCTTCACGCTGGCCCAGGCTGCCGTGGCCATGGGCGATTGGGCGCCCAAGAACGGCCTGAAGAAAGTGGTGACGCTGGTCAGCGACTACGGCCCGGGCATTGACGCCGAAAAGTATTTCATTGAGCGACTGCAGCTCAATGGTGGCCAGGTGGCTGAATCCCTGCGCGTGCCCATGCGCAACCCGGACTTTGCACCGTTCCTGCAAAAGGTGCGGGATCTGAAGCCCGACGCGCTGTTTGTGTTTGTGCCATCGGGTGCAGGCGCGGCGGTCATGAAGCAGTTTCTCGAGCGTGGCATGGACAAGGCCGGTATCAAGCTCATTGGCACGGGTGACGTGACCGATGACGATCAGCTCAACGACATGGGCGACGGCGCGCTTGGGGTGGTCACCTCGCACCACTACTCGGCGGCGCACCCATCGGCTGCCAACAAGAAGTTTGTTGAGGCTTTTCAGAAGGCCAACAAGGGTATGCGCCCCAACTTCATGGCCGTGGGCGGGTATGACGGCATGCGCGTGATCTACGAGGCGCTGAAGGCCAGCAAGGGCCAAGGCGGGGGCGACGCGCTGCTGGCCGCCATGAAGGGCCAGATTTTCGAGAGTCCGCGCGGTCCCATGTTCATTGACAGCCAGACCCGCGACGTGGTGCACAACATCTACCTGCGCAAGGTGCAGCGCCAGGACGGACAACTGCACAATGTCGAGTTCGATGTGATCAAGGATGTCAAGGACCCCGGCAAGACCAAGTAGCCGCGAGCAATGGCGAGCAATGGCGAATAGTGGCAAGTAGTAGCGCGGCATGGGTTTCGCCATGTGACAGGGCAAAGCACGTGCGGTTTCATTTTTCATGCTGACCATCCTCTTTGACGGCATTGCCTACGGCATGCTGCTCTTCATCCTTGCCGTGGGTTTGGCCGTGACCATGGGGTTGATGAACTTCATCAACTTGGCCCATGGCGCGTTTGCCATGGTGGGTGGCTACATCACGGTGTTGCTGATGCAAAGGTGGGGCGTGCCGTTTTTGGTATGCCTGCCGCTGGCATTCTTGGGCTCTGCACTGTTGGGCGCGGTGCTGGAGCGCACCGTGTACCGACCGTTGTACCGCAAGCCGCATTTGGACCAAGTGCTGTTTTCGATTGGCCTTACCTTTATGGCGGTGGCCACTGCGGACTTTTTTGCAGGCTCCAGCCAGCAGATCGTGCAACTGCCCGAGTGGCTCAAGGGCCGCACCGAGCTGGGCGAGGGCGCGTGGATGCTGGGCATGGGCCACTACCGCTTGTTCATCATCGCCGTGTGCGCGGCACTGACCGTGGGCCTGCAAACCGTGCTGACGCGTACCCGCTTTGGTAGTCGTTTGCGTGCCGCGGTGGACGACCAACGTGTGGCGGCCGGCCTGGGCATCAACGTCAACTGGATATTTTTAGGTACCTTTGCGGTGGGCTCTGGCCTGGCCGGCTTGGGTGGTGCGTTGGGCGCCGAGGTGCTGGGGCTGGACCCGAGCTTTCCGCTTAAATTCATGATCTATTTTTTGATTGTCGTCGCCGTGGGCGGCACGACCAGCATTACCGGACCGCTGCTAGCCGCGCTGTTGCTGGGCATTGCTGACGTGGCCGGTAAATATTACATCCCCAAGCTGGGCGGCTTTATCGTCTACAGCCTGATGGTCGCCCTACTGGTCTGGCGACCGCACGGTCTGTTTGTGCGCAACGGGGGCAAGTGATGGCGCACAACAGCCCATCGCAAAACACGCTGCTGGCGCTCGCGCGCTGGAGGTGGTGGGAGCTGCTGCTGTGGGCGCTGGCGCTCACGTCGCCCCTGCTGTTGTCCAGCCACGCGCTGATCATCAACGAGATCGCCATCGTCGCGCTGTTCGCGCTCTCTTTGGATTTGATTCTCGGCTTCACCGGCATCGTGTCGCTGGGCCACGCGGCGTTCTTTGGCGTGGGGGCCTATGCGGCAGCGCTGTTTGCCAAGTTCATCATGCCGGACCCGCTAGTGGGCTTGTTGGTGGGCATGAGTGCAGCCGGGCTGCTGGGTGCGTTGTGCAGCGCTACCATTTTGCGCGGCACGGATTTGACGCGGCTCATGGTCACGCTGGGCGTGGGTTTGATCTTGATGGAGCTGGCCAACAAGCTGGACTGGCTTACCGGCGGTGCCGACGGCCTGCAAGGTGTCGCCATGGGGCCGCTACTGGGGCAGTTTGAATTTGACTTGTCGGGCCGTGTGGCAGCCTGGTATTCACTGTCCGTATTGTTGTTGGTGTTTGTGGTCGCACGGCGTTTTGTCAGCTCGCCCTTTGGGGCAACGCTCAAGGCGATACGCGACAACCGGTTGCGTGCCATGGCCATTGGCATCTCGGTCAACGGCCGCCTCGCCGTGGTCTACACCGTGGCCGCTATGCTGGCCGGGGCTGCCGGCGCGCTGCTGGCGCAGACCACCGCCTTCGCATCGCTGGACGTGTTTGAGTTCCACCGCTCGGCCGATGTGATGCTGATCCTGGTGATTGGCGGTGTGGGCTGGTTGTATGGCGGGGTGGTTGGCGCCATTGTTTTCAAGCTCATGCAAGACGCCATCTCCAGTATCACGCCGCAGTATTGGACCTTCTGGATCGGCCTGTTTCTGGTGGTGTTGGTATTGGTTGGGCGTGAGCGCCTTATCCGTCCCTGGTCCTGGTTGGGTAGCAAGGCTCAGAAGGGCGGTTTGAAGTGAGCGACACCGTGCTGTCCGCCCAAGACCTGTTCATGCAGTTTGGTGGCATCGCCGCCACCAACCACGTCTCACTGGAGCTGCACCAGGGCGCACGCCACGCGCTGATTGGCCCCAATGGTGCGGGCAAGACCACGTTGATCAACTTGCTGACCGGCGTACTGCAACCGTCTTCGGGAAAGATCGTGCTGGAGGGACACGACATCACCACGCTGCCACTGCACCAGCGCGTGCGCCGTGGCTTGGTCCGCACGTTCCAGATCAACCAGTTGTTTGACACGCTGACGCCGTTGGAAACCCTGGCGATGGTGATCTCGCAGCAGCAGGGATTGGGCGGCAAGTGGTGGCAGGCGTTGGGTCGTTCTGCCAAAGTGACGGCGCGGTGTGAACAATTGCTGGAGCAGTTCCACCTTACGGCGGTGATGGGCCAAGAGACTCGCGTGCTGGCCTATGGCAAGCGCCGCCTGCTGGAGATTGCCATTGCGCTGGCTTGCGAGCCGCGCGTGCTGCTGCTGGACGAGCCTGTGGCGGGTGTGCCAGCAGGCGAACGCGAAGTGCTGCTGCGCACCATTGCCGCGTTGCCGAACGATGTCTCCATCTTGTTGATCGAGCATGACATGGACCTCGTCTTTAGCTTCGCCAATCGCATGACGGTGCTGGTCAATGGCACGGTGCTGACAGAAGGCGACCCGGACACCATTGCCAATGACCCGCGCGTCAAGGCGGTGTACCTGGGGAACGGGGACGGGGACGGGGAGGTCGTCAACCATGGGTGATCTGCTGCTGAAGGTAGAAGATCTAAGTGCGGGCTATGGCGAGTCAGTCGTGTTGCAGGGCGTGTCGCTGTCCGTCAACGCAGGGGAGACGCTGGCGCTGTTGGGCCGCAACGGCACCGGCAAGACCACGCTGATCAACACACTGGCCGGTGCCACCCGCCAGCATGGCGGCAGCATCGCCTTGTGCGCAGCGGCATCCACGGTGGTTGCCTTGCACACGCTGCCGTCCCACGCGCGTGCGGCCGCCGGAATTGGCTGGGTACCGCAAGAGCGCAATATCTTCAAGTCGCTGACCGTGCACGAGAACCTGACCGCAGTTGCCCGCCCCGCCCGCGTGGGCCGTGCCAGCAGCCCGTGGACACCCGAGCGCGTGTATGGGCTTTTCCCCCGGTTGGCCGAGCGCAAGACCCATCTGGGCACGCAGCTCTCCGGTGGCGAGCAGCAAATGCTGGCCCTGGGTCGCGCGCTGGTGCTGAACCCCACGTTGCTGCTGCTCGATGAGCCTTGCGAGGGCTTGGCGCCCATCGTCGTGCAAGAGCTGCTACGGGCCATACGCCGCATCACGCGCGAAGAAGGCCTGTCCGCCATCCTCGTGGAGCAGCACCCGCAAGCGATTCTGGCCATCTCCGACACCGCAGCCGTGTTGGACCGTGGCACGGTGGTGCACAACGGCACTGCAAGTGGCCTGCTGGAGCAGCCGGCGCTGTTGGACAAGCTGTTGGGCGTGGCGCGTTCATAAACACACTGCGCACAATTTAATAGCTCTATGTGCCTATATCACGAGGGCTGCAGCCCAATTTGTTAAATGCATAGACGGTACACCATGAAAGTACAACGCATAGGTTTGGTCGGTTACGGTGAAGTTGGCAAGAGTTTCTCGGCTGGCTTGCAAAGTCGAGTGGACCATGTCAGTGCATGGGACCTCACGTTTGACGCCGAGGCCACCGCCTTCCGTCCCCGCGATGTCGAGCTGGCCCATGCGGCGCAGGCCGGAGTGCGGGCCTGCGCATCGTTGCAAGCGCTTTGCGAAAACGCGGATTGCATCATCTCCGCCGTTACCGCATCCAACACGCTGGCCGTGGCACAGGCAGCTGCGCAGTACATCCGCGTGGGGACCCTCTTTCTGGACCTTAACTCCGCCTCGCCCGGCACCAAGCAGCAGGCGGCACAGGCGGTTGACGCGGCGGGCGGCCACTATGTGGAAGCTGGTGTCATGGCCTCGGTGCTGCCCCATGGCATACGCGTTTCCATGCTGCTGGGCGGCGCGCACGCAGCCGCGCTGGCCGAAACCCTGCGTGGCTGGGGCATGGACGCCAAGGCGGTAGCGGCCGAGATCGGTGTGGCTTCGGCTATCAAGATGTGCCGCAGCGTGATGATCAAGGGCTTGGAGGCACTGGTCATCGAGAGCTACACCACGGCCCGCCACTATGGCGTGGAAGACCAGATGATCCCGACACTGG
Source organism: Rhodoferax sp. (assembly GCA_025351745.1). GTDB lineage: Bacteria > Pseudomonadota > Gammaproteobacteria > Burkholderiales > Burkholderiaceae_C > Allorhodoferax. Next base: position 5,596 of record JANXVI010000369.1, on the reverse strand, counting down.
CGGAGACTTTTCCCGCGATAGACTGGCAGCAAACCGGGATCTACTTCTTCAGCCGCGTCGCCCAACACGGCAAACGCCGCGCCGAAGAGATGCGCGAGGCGGCCCACACCGTGCGCGAAGCGGGCTTTGAACCCTGGATGGCGGCGGCGATTGCCGGCGAGCACGATTGGGTGGCGCAGCAGGCCCTCGCCGGTATTTTTCAGGACCTGCCCAAAGGCGCGCGCTGCCACGAGTATGCGGACCGCCGGCTGGCCGCTCGCGCGGCAAAGCCATGAACCATTGCGACGCTTGACACCAGGAGTACAGACCCATGCGATTCCAAGTTGCCATCATCGGCGCTGGCCCCTCTGGCCTATTGCTAGGTCAGCTGCTGAACAAAGCAGGAATCGACAGCATCATCGTGGAGCGCCAGAGCGCCGACCATGTGCTGACCCGCATCCGCGCCGGCATCCTGGAGCAGGTTACGACCGACCTGCTGGACGAGGCTGGCGTGGGCGCGCGCATGCACCGTGAGGGCCTGGTGCACGGTGGGTTTGCGATGCTGTTCGGCAACCAACGCCACCGCATCGACTTGCACAAATTGACGGATGGAAAAAATGTCATGGTGTATGGACAGACCGAACTGACCCGCGATTTGATGGATGCGCGCGCCACCCTCGGCCTGCCCACGGTTTACGAAGCCAGCCATGTAGCCGTGCATGACTTTGACAGCAAACAGCCTCGGGTCACGTATGAGAAAGATGGCCAGCAGGTCGAGATCCAGTGCGACTTCATCGCCGGTTGCGACGGCTTCCACGGCGTGTGCCGGGCCAGCGTTCCCGCCAGCTCCATGCAGCTGTTCGAGAAGGTTTACCCCTTCGGTTGGTTAGGCATTCTGTCCGAAACTCCGCCGGTGCACGATGAACTGATTTACGTCAACAGCCCGCGCGGCTTTGCGCTGTGCTCGCAGCGCAGCCAGTCGCGCAGCCGCTACTACCTGCAAGTGCCACTGACCGACAAGGTGGAGGCCTGGAGCGATGATGCCTTTTGGCAGGAGCTGCGCCTGCGATTGGACGCCCAGGGCGGCGATGCACTCATCACCGGACCCTCGATCGAAAAGAGCATTGCGCCGCTGCGCAGCTTCATTACCGAGCCCATGCGTTTTGGCCGCTTGTTCCTGGCCGGGGACGCAGCCCATATCGTGCCGCCTACTGGGGCCAAGGGGCTGAACCTGGCCGCTACCGATGTCAAATGTTTGGCCCAGGCCTTTATCGCGTTTTACGGCGACAAGACCGAGTCGGGTATCGACGGCTACTCGGCGCGCTGCCTCAAACGCGTTTGGCGCGGCGAGCGCTTCTCGTGGTGGTTTACGCAACTGATGCACCGCCTTCCAGACGACAGCGCCATGGGCGAGCGGTTTCAGCTGGCTGAACTCGACTACCTCATGCACAGCGAAGCCGGTGCGCGCACCATTGCCGAAAACTATGTAGGCCTGCCGCTGGATTTTGGCGACTGAACGGCCCGTCAAAAGCTTTCAGTATCCACCTCACTATTGGCTTGTGCACTGTAGCGCGAGCCCACTACGGTGTCTTGGTTGATCAGTTCATCCAGCCGGGCCATTGTCGACAGGTTCAACGTCACGCTAGCGGCTTCCAAGTCTTCCGCCAGGTGCGACACACTGGTGGTGCCCGGTATGGGGATGATGTGCTCGCCCCGGTGCAGCAGCCATGCGATTGCCAGCTGCGCCAGCGTGCAGCCCACTTCCTTGGCGACGGTGTTGACGCCGTCGAGGAGTCGCAAGTTGGCCGCATAGTTGTCGGGCGCAAAGCGCGGCATGCTGCGGCGTATGTCGGCGGCATCCAACGTGGATACGTCTTGCAGCTTGCCGCACAAGAAGCCACGCCCCACCGGGCTGAAGGCAACAAAGGCCACGCCCAACGCCTTGCACGCATCCAGCACCGCAATCTCGGGGTTGCGCGTCCACAAGGAATACTCGGTTTGCAGCGCGGCTATCGGATGTTCGGCATGCGCGAGGCGCAGCGTGGCGGCCGATACTTCCGAGAGGCCAATGCCACGGATATGCCCCTTGCGCACCAACTCGCCCAGTGCGCCCACGCTCTCTTCAATCGGCACACGCTTGTCCCAGCGGTGCAGGTAGTAGAGGTCGATCACATCGGTCTGCAAACGGCGCAAGCTGTCTTCACAGGTTTTGCGCAGCGTTTGCGGGTGGCCGTCGATCACGCGCACCAGCTTGCCGTCACCCTTCACATCCACACCCTGCATGCCGCACTTGCTGGCCAGCGTGAATTTTTGCCGGTGGGGCTTCAGCACCTTGCCTACCAGCGTCTCGTTGGCGCCAAAGCCGTACAGCGTGGCCGTGTCGAACAGCGTGACGCCGGCGTCGAGCGCCGACAGCAGCACGCGCTCTGCCTGCTCCTCCGATACCGGTGCGCCGTAGGCGTGGCTCAGGTTCATGCAGCCGAAGCCGATGGCGGAAACTTTGAAGGGGCCCAGGGCGCGGATTTGCATGGCGGGTGACGAGTGTAGGTGAAGCAAAGCTTCGTTGAGGAGACGGAGGTTGCGGCGAAGTTGTTTAAGTAAAATGGGGCTCTAGCCCTCGTGGAGCATGATTAACCAGCTATAGATTAGATAGCTAGTCTAAGATGGCTAATCATACAAATCCGGAATCAGTGGTGTGCTTTTTGCCGAAGCGCCAGGCTTTGGCGGCTTGGCAAACGCGTGTGCCAACGCGGTTCCGTTCCACGCCATATCGGCTGTGTAGCAGGCGCGGTCCAGTTGCTGCAGTGGCAGTGCGTAGCGCGCGTCCTTCAGGCGTTCGGCGAGGCTGGTGAGTCCGCGCGGGGGCGACTGCGGCCATACGGCGGTGGCCCATTCCAGAACATGTTGGCGGGCCAGGTGGGGGTCATTCGCAGTGCAGGCCCTTTGCAGGGACGCCAGGGCTGCGCTGGCGCTGCGCCGTGCAGTCGGCAGCGCGCTACCGCTGTTTGCGGCGGACGCGTTGGTATCCGTCGATCCCCCATGCGGCAGAGCCCAGCGGCGTGCGCGCCACCACAGCAGCAGGGTTGCGAGCCACAACACAGCCAGCGCGGCGCTGATCCATCGCCAAGGCGTCTGCGCCATCAGCGAGGCCTTGCTGAAGGCACTTGCGGTGCTTGCAGTGTTGTTCGTATCTATGGTGTTGCTGTTGTCCGCTGGAGCGCTAGACGCGTCTGCGGCTACCGTGGTGTTGGGTGCGGCACCTGCAGCACCCGCAGCGCTGGCACCTACGCCGGTGGCGGGCAATATGTCAACGCTGCGCTCAGGCAGCTCTAGGGTGTGCTGCGCACGGTTCACCGTGTCCCACCAGACCAGGCGCAGCGCAGGCAAAACATAGTGGCCCGCGGCGCTGGCGATCAGCGCAACGTCCTGGTCGCGGTTGGCGCGCAAGGTTTCACCCTCCAACGCTTCGTCAGTCTTGGCCTGGTCAGGGTATTTCTTGATGCCGTCGGGCACCGGCATGGAGCTGGCCAGGTCGGGCAACTGACCGGCCGTCACACCCAGTGCGCTCAAACGCAGGTGGCGGGTCAGTGGTTCGCCGACATGCAGCGTCCCTTGCTCGGGCCGCCAGGTTTCTTCCAGCGTCAGTTTTTGCGCGGGCAGCCAGTTGCTGGCCTCGGCGTTGGCAGGCCGGGGCTGCACGTTCATTTCAATGGCGTTGGCCTGCAAATTCACGGTGCGCATGCGGCGGGCGAAGTGCCCCGCGGTCTGGCCAAACACGTTGCCAAAAAAGGCGTCGATGTCGGAGTCTCCGGCGGACGCAGACTCATCTTGTACCTGGGCTTGCAGTAGCGGGCCCTTGAGGCTGATGGCGCCGCTGCGCTGCGGTATCAGCAGGTACTTGCGCTCGATAACCTGGTAGACACGCCCGTTACGGGATTCGGTGCGCTGCTGGTCTTTACCTAACTGGCGGACCAGCACGTCGCTGTTGCCCTGAAAGTCGAGGCTGGCTTGTGCCATCTGCACACCCACGTTCAGGCGCAGGCTGAGCACTACCGCGGATTGCACATAGGGTTGCTTTTGGTCCAGCGTGCCGCTCATCGTGATCTGCGATTCGGCGGTGCTGGTGCCCGTCTTGCCCGGGTCTGCGCCGGCGCTAACGGTAAGCTCCAGTGCGCCAGACTGCTCGCCACCCCACGGGATGGGCGCAATGCGGATGGTGCCCCCATGCTTGGGTGCGAGCAACACCGTGAACTGTGTCTGCGACGACATGTGTCCGTTGGTGATCTGCACGCTGCTACCGCGCTGTGTACCCAAGATGTCAAAGTCTTGTTGCAAGGCTGTGGTGTCGGGCTGCTGGCCGCCGCTTCCGGTGTTGACGATGACCAGCCGCACGCGCTCGCCCAGCACCATCTGGGTCTTGTCCAGTGATGCGGTAACGGCGGCCCATGCGGATAGGCAGATGCCGCTGGCCACGAGCGCGGCTAACGCGCGACGCACAATGGTGTTCATGGTTTTTGCCCTTGTTGTCTGAGCATGTGTTCAATCAAAAATTTACGGCGCAACAGCCCGCCGGGATCGTCCGGTATGGCGCGCAGCCATTGCTCCTGCGCGATCTGCTTTTCGGTCGGAGGCCGCTTGGCAGCATCGGCTGGCACCCGCTGCGGGCCTTTGCCCAATGCGGATTCAGCATCGCGACGGGCCTGGGTGGCATCGTCTTTAGGAGTCGATGCGGGCGCTGCAGGAGCGGTAGGGGCGGCGGGCGCTGATGCGCGGCCAGCTTGTGGTGCCGAAGCGGATGGCTCTGCGGGTTTGTCTCTGGGCTTGTCAGCGGGTTTTTCGTTCTTGCCATCACCGGGCTTGGAGTCTGGTTTGCCTTCTTTGCCGTCTTTGCCGTCTTGTTTGCTATCCGGTTTGTCGCTAGCCTTGCTGTCGTCTTTGCTTTTCTTGTCCTGGCTCTGTTGCTTTTTGTCGGTTTGGTTCTTGTCTTTTTGCTTCTTCAGTGCCTCGGCAACCACATCCCGGTTGTGGCGCGCGTCTGTGTGTTGGGGGTTGTGCTGGAGCGCGGCCCCATAGGCGCTGATGGCACCCTGCAAATCGCCCGCGTGCGCCAAGGCATTGCCACGGTTGTAGTGGGCTTCGGCCGTGTCGATGCCAGACAGCACTTGCGCGGCGCCGGGGTAGTCATGGGCCTGCAAAGCCGCATGGGCTTTGTGCTCGGGGTCTGCGAAAGTTTGGGCCGCGGCGGCGGCATCGCCTTGTTGCAGCAGGGTTTGCCCGCGTTGGTCGGGCGTGCGCCACATGCGAGACCACAAGCTGGCGGTGGGCGCATCGGCTGCTGCAGGGGCCGGGGCCGGGGCCGCGTGCGCCAGCAGTGCGCTGGTCATAAGCCAAGTGACCGTCCAGGCGCGTGCAGCGATGGATGTAGATGTCATAGCCACCTCCGGCGTGCCAGTAGGGCGGCAAGCAATAGCACAAGGGGCAGCATATAGGCACCCGCATCGCGCCAATGGGCCACGCTCTGGCCTTGCTCGGCCACGGCTTCGCCGGGCCGTGGTGTGGCGGATTGCAGGTCTGCCAGCAACGCCGCCGGTTGGGCACTGTCCACATAGCGGCCGCC
>JANXVI010000367.1 GCA_025351745.1 Rhodoferax sp. | reverse complement strand
TACTTCGAAAAGCCCAACCTGCTGCTGACCCTGCTCCCGAAATACCTCACCTACATTGAAACCGAGTTCGCGGCTTTTCTGCAAACCAAAGGTGCCAACAAAGGTTTTGTTGTAGCGCTCAAAGGTGTCGGTTCCTTGTTCGGATTCTTGAAGGTCAAAGAGGTTGTGGACAAGCTCGCACCCATGGCCAAGGGGCGACTGCTGGTGTTCTTTCCCGGCAGTTACGAGGACAACAATTACCGCTTGCTGGACGGATATGACGGCTGGAACTACCTGGCCGTGCCAATCACAGCGGATAAAGAATTTTAAGTAAGGGAGAAACACATGCTCAATCGCGAGATCTATCAAAAAGACCCATCGACCCGCAAACTGGTCAACGAGGGCGTCGCAAGCGTCAATGACGAAAAAACCAATCAGGCCCTTTCCGTTCTGCGGTATGAGCTGGACACCTTTGTCTGCGACGGACAGTACGAAAAAGGGCTGGTCCATATCCTCGAAACCTATCTCAAGAACATTGAGCAGGCCGAGCAACCAGCGGTGTGGGTGAGCGGCTTTTACGGATCAGGAAAATCACACCTGGTCAAGATGCTTCGTGCGCTGTGGGTAGACAGCGCGTTCGACGATGGTGCAACTGCTCGAGGTATTGCAACGCTGCCACCAAGCGTGAGCGACCAACTCAAGGCACTCACCATACAGGCCAAACGGCACGGCGGTTTGCACGCTGCATCCGGGACGTTGGGGTCCAGCTCACGCGACAAGTCGGTCCGCATGGCGTTGCTTGGCGTGCTGTTTAAATCCGTCGGCCTGCCAGAGCAGTTCCCTGTGGCGCGTTTTGTCATGTGGCTCCAGCATGAAGGCATCTACGACACAGTACGTGGTCACGTTGAGACAAGCGGTTTTGATTGGGATGAAGAGCTGGACAACTTTTACGTGGCTGAGGGGCTGCATGCTGCCTTGGTTAAGGCCAAGCCGAATTTGTTTGCTTCGGCGGTGTCTTGCGTTGAGACTCTGAACAATCTGTACCCCTATGTACAGGACGTCTCCAGCGGCGACATGCTCAAGGCCATTCGGCAAGCCCTGACCCGTGACGGCAAGTTCCCTCTTACCTTGGTGGTTCTTGACGAGGTCCAGCAGTACATTGGCGAAGACAGCCAGCGATCCATCGATGTGCAGGAAGTGGTCGAGGCGTGCTGCAAAAACATCGGTGCCAAGATGCTCTTCATCGGAACGGGCCAAACCGCTGTCACAGGCACATCCAACCTGAAAAAGCTTGAAGGCCGCTTCACGGTTCGCGTCGAACTGTCAGATGCTGATGTGGACGCGGTGATCCGCAAGGTGGTGCTGGCAAAGAAACCAGAGGCCAAGGCCCCGGTCGAAAAGGTGATGCAAACCAACATGGGCGAGATTTCGCGCCATCTGGCTGGCACCACCATGGGTCATCGCGCCGAAGACATTCAGTTTTTCCCGCAGGATTACCCCATTCTTCCAGTGCGCCGCCGCTTCTGGGAAAACACGCTTCGCGTCCTCGACCAGACTGGCACCGATAGCCAGTTGCGCAACCAGCTTTCCATGATCCACAAGGTCATCCAGACCAACGTCGATGCCCCGGTTGGAAGTGTGGTGCCTGCGGATTACTTGTATTTCGACGCCGCAGACAAACTGCTGCAGTCGCGCATGCTGCCGCGCAAGGTGCATGAAAAGACTATGGTCTGGATCAAGGGCACGGACGACCAGCGTCTGATGGGGCGTGCCTGCGGGTTGGTGTTCCTGATAAACAAGCTCGCCAGCAACAACAACGAAATCGGCATCCACGCCAATATCGACACCTTGGCAGACCTGTTGGTGGAAGACCTAACGCAAGGCTCCAGCGCCCTGCGTAGTAAGCTGCCGGGCCTGCTCGACAAGTGTGAATTGCTGATGAAGGTGGGTGACGAGTACCGCATCCAGACTGAAGAAAGCGCTGCCTGGAACGACGAGTTCCTCAGCCAACGCAACAGCCTGGCCAATGAGTCCCATCGTGTGGACGCTGAACGTGATGACCGCATCCGGCGCAGATTTGGTGAAATCGTACGCAAGTTGTCCCTCACCCAGGGAACCTCCAAGGTTACGCGAGACATTTTTTCGCTCTTTGATGCCCAACTTCCGGCCGACGCCAATGAGAAAGTTTCCATCTGGGTACGTGACGGCTGGAGCATCGACGAAAACTCGGTAAGGGCCGATGCCCGCCAAGCGGGTAACCAGTCACCGACCGTCTATGTATTCATCCCCAAACGCTCTGCTGACGATCTACGCCACTACCTGATCGATTTCAAGGCCGCCAGCGCAACGCTCGGCAAGCGTGAAGTGACCAATTCCGCTGAAGGCACCGAGGCTCGCTCGGCAATGGAAACGACCAAACAAACCGCTGAAAACAAGATTGCTGATCTTTTGCTGGAAGCCTTCTCCGGTGCCCGTGTGTTCCAGGGCGGCGGTAACGAAATTCTGGGCAATGACCTGCAAAGCATGACGCTGGAAGCTGCAACCAATGCATTGCAGCGGCTCTATCCACAGTTTCACGTCGCTGACCATGCCGGTTGGAGCAAGGTCTACGAAAAAGCCCAAAAAGGTGCGCCTGACGCACTCAAGAGCGTCGGTGACGACGGTGAACCCGCTAAGAATGCGGTCTGTAAAGCCATTCTGGCCTTCATCGCTGGCGGCAAAAAAGGCATTGATATCCGCAAGAACTTCGAGGGGGCAACCTACGGATGGCCGGGGGATGCCGTTGATGGTGGCGTGCAGGTGTTGCTGGTGGCCGGGCTGATCCGTGCCCAGGACGAAAAAGGCCAAACCATTGACCCTAAGGACCTGGAACGTAAAGCCATCGGAAAAACCATGTTCAAGGTCGAATCGGCGACTGTCACCACGGCACAGCGCATCCAAATTCGCAAGCTACTGCAAAAAGTTGGGTTGACTGCAAAGCAAGGTGAGGAGTTGACGTTCTTTCCGCAATTCTTGGTCAGCGCTCAAGATCTGGCCAATCGTGCTGGAGGCGACGCACCTCGACCTGCCCGCCCCGCCACCACATCGCTAGACGAAATTCGACTCACCGCTGGTAACGAACAACTGCTGGCTCTGTACAACCAGCGTGACGATCTTGGTAGCGCCATCGATGCCTGGACTGATCTGGCAGACCGCATTGAAAAACGCTTGCCATCCTGGAACACACTCAAACGCCTGCTGGCTCAGGTCAACGGTCTGTCTGGTGCTGATGTACTGGTAGCCCAGGTCACACATATCGAGCAACAGCGCCAGCTATTGGAAGCTCCAGACTTGATCACACCACTGGTGGCAAGCCTCACACAGCTACTGCGTGAAGAACTAAACCGCCTGCACACCGACTACCAGGCTCGCCACCAAAAAGGCATGACACGCTTGGATGCTGACAGCAATTGGCAACAACTGGAGCCCGAGCAACGCAACAGCCTGCTCGCAGCCCAAAAGCTCACCCTCACCGATACACCCAAGGTGCAAGTGGCCAACACCGAAGAAGTGCTGGCCACAGTGGATCGCCTGTCGCTGTCGTCGTTCGCCGACCGTGTGGCGGCCATCGATTCCCGCTTTGACGCCGTGCTGGTGGCCGCTGCCGAGCTGATGGAGCCCAAGGCACAGTTTGTCAAGCTGCCCAGCCGCACTATCAAGACCGATGATGACATCGATGCATGGCTGCTGGATGCCAAACAGACCATCGCACAGGCCTTGAAAAAGGGCCCGGTCATCCTTCACTGAGGCCTGATTCCCCATGATGCAAGCACTCGACAAAGACCTGCGCGGCGCGCTGGAGAAAACCGTCAAAGCGGCCCGCACGGTGGCGGAGACTGCCGCGCACGCCGCTGTGGATCAACTGGGCGCGGGCCACGACAAGCCCGAATCCTTTCTGGGCGATGCCGAGAAGGCGCTGCGCAACCGCCTGCGCACCCACGGCAAGCAGCTCGGTGACGCCCGCGACTCGAAGAGCAGCAACCCGACCTACGGCAAGCAAGAGGTGCAGCACCTGGTGCAAGAGGTGGCCTACCAGCACTGGCACCGCATGCTGTTCGCCCGCTTCCTGGCCGACAACAACCTGCTGATGTACGACGGCGTGGCCGTCACCATCGAAGAGTGCGACGAACTGGCGGCCGACCCCGACACACAACCCGCCGCCAAGAGCGGCTGGGAGCTGGCAGGCAAGCTGGCCGCCCGTATGCTGCCGCAGGTGTTCAAGCCCGGCTCTCCGGTGTTTGAGTTGACGTTCGCACCCGAGCACCAGAGTGAGCTCGAACGCCTGCTCAAGGATCTGCCCGATGCCGTGTTCAAGGCCAGCGACAGCCTGGGCTGGGTGTACCAGTTCTGGCAAGCCGACAACAAGGAGCGCATCAACAAGTCGGAGGTGAAGATTGGTGCCGACGAGTTGCCCGCCGTCACCCAGCTCTTCACCGAGCCGTACATGGTGGCCTTCCTGCTGCACAACTCGCTTGGCGCCTGGTGGGCTACCCGGCACCCAGGCAGGCCATGCCCGGTCACCCTCGACTACTTCCGCACCCTGGAAGACGGCACGCCGGCCGCAGGCAAGTTCGAAGGCTGGCCCGACTCACTGGCTGACTT
>JANXVI010000327.1 GCA_025351745.1 Rhodoferax sp. | reverse complement strand
CAGATAGGTGGCAATGCGCTGTTGCTCTGGCAATGTGGGCAATGGCAAATTGAACTGCGCAAGCTGTGTCGGCCAATTGACACGCGGCATTTTTGCACCGTAGGCCAGCAAATTGCACCGTTCGATAAACCATGGCGATGCCAGGCAATAGAAGAGAAAGCGGCTCGCAATGCGCTCAGGCTTGAAAGCCAGGATTTCACCAGTGCACTTGCCATCGAACTCTGCGACGTAATACTTTTCAAGATAGGGGCGCAATTTCCCGAAAAGAACGTCTCCAGTTTTGAATACCGTCACATCGCTAACAACCGTCATGGTGTTGCGGCGGTTCAGAATGCGGCCCGAACCAGACTCCAGGTCTTCGAGTTCTAAATAGTCTTCAACCTCGCTCGCCTCATCAGTGCGTTCGCTGCGAAGCGTCGCCACATCTTTGAAGCGGTTGAAGCTCCAACCTTTCGGCAGTTTGGCCAAAAAATCGTCTTGGCTGACGCTCATTTCGCCAGCCCCTCCAACATTCCCTCCGCCTCTTTTTCCAGCCGCCAGAACTCAGCCAGCAAGTCTTTGGCCGGTGTCGGCGGCTGGTAGCGGTAGAAGTATTTGTTGGGCAGGATTTCATAGCCCAGTTGCGGGCTGTCGTCCCAGCGGATGATGGGCTTGGCGATTTCGCGCTTCAGAAAGGCGGCAATGTCTTCGCCGTGGGGGATGTATTCATCGTCGGCCACATAGTGGCGGTGCGTCCACTCGACCGACACAATCTCGGGCCAGTCGCCCAAGGTCTGGCCCAATGCGGTCTTGAGTTTTTTGGCCGCCCTGTCTTCGGGCTTCAGGACGATGGTGATGGTGTTCTCTTTGCCTTCCACCTTCAAGCGCACCCGGAACGTGATGTCGCTGTCATAAAACTCTTGCTCCTTCTTCAGGTTGGCGGCGGTAAAGGCTTTCTCAAACGGTTCGGTCAGCGTGGCAGGTTTATCGTGCGCGTCGGTCTGCCAGAACACTACCTTGACTTTATGGAAGGCGAAGTCCTTCGTCTTAAACAGCTTGACGTTGCTGTCGTCAAAACCCTTGGACCAGCCTTTGGCATAGCGGGTTTCAATCCACTGCCGGTGCGCGTCGGTCATGCGGTTGCGCTTGTTGCCAAAGGCCTTGGGCTCTTTCTCAAACTGCTGGCGCGCATCAAGCAGCATGACGCGGTCCTTGTGGCTGGCTGGCTTGTCGTTACGCAGCAGCCAGACATAAGTAAAGATGCCGGTGTTATAGAAAAGCTGATCGGGCAGCATAACGATGGCATCTAACCAGTCGTTTTCCAGAATCCAGCGGCGGATTTCGCTCTCGCCCGAACCGCAGTCGCCATTGGAGAGTGGCGAGCCGTTGAAAACGATGGCAATGCGGCTGCCACCGTCGGCGGGGGCCACCATCTTGGCCAGCATGGTTTGCAGGAACAGCAGCGCGCCGTCGTTCACACGCGGCATGCCGGCGTGGTAACGGGTTTTCAGCAACTTGCGGGCTTCCAGCTCGTAGCCGTCTTTGCCGCCCCAGGTCACGCCAAACGGCGGATTGCTGAGCATGCGGTTAAAGCGGTATTTGGTCTCGGGCAACTGGTCGCCGGGGTCGCGGCTGTGCGGGTCGTGTGGGATGAGAGAGTTGCCTAAAAACACCTTGGCACTCTGGTCGTTTTTGATCAGCAGGTCGGCTTGACATACCGCAAAGTTGGTGGGTGACAGCTCTTGGCCGTGGATGGTCAGAAACTGTTCCACCCGCTCTTTTTCAGCCGCCGTGCTAGCCCGGTCCAGCAGGTGTTCTTTGCAGACGGACAACATGCCGCCCGAGCCACTGGCCGGGTCGTAGACGGAGAAATGCCGCTCAGGTATCGGGATGTCGAGCAGCTCCACCATCAGGCGCACCACTTCACGCGGTGTGAAGTGTTCTCCGGCCTCGTCGCCACTTTGCTCCGAGAAGCGGCGCAGCAGCTCTTCGTAGATGTAGCCCATTTCCAGGCCCGAGAGCTGGTCTGGGCCGAGAGGTAGCTCTTTGTACTGGTTCAGGATCGGGGCCAGCCGGTTGTAAGCCACCATGGTGGTGATGGTGGCCCGGTAATTGAAGTGCTTGACGATCTCATCCACATTGGCAGAGAAACCATTGATGTAGGCGCGAAAGTTTTCTGCCAGCAGCGTTTGGTCGTCCTCATAGACGCCCCGCAGCGTCCATGTGGTGGCGTTGGAGAAGGGTGACTGCTTGGGGTTGAGTTCCAGGTCTTTCACCAGCTTGGCCAGTGCCTCGGGCGTGAGATTGGGCCGCTTGGCGAGCACCTCGGCACTTTTGGCTTCGCGCCACGCCATCAGCACACATTCCAGGCGGCGGATGACGATGATGGGTAGGATGACGCTTTGGTATTCGTACGACTTGAACTTGCCACGCAGGCGCTCGGCTGACTTCCAGATTTCGTTGGTGAGGTTGTCGAGCTTGGGTTTGTTGAGCGAGAGCGCCATGGTTTTATTTTCCTGTCCCTGTCCGTTGTCCGATTGGCACCCACTGCAATTCAATACCCGCCTCCGAACGGGCAAGTTACAGTCGGTGCAAT
>JANXVI010000260.1 GCA_025351745.1 Rhodoferax sp. | reverse complement strand
TGCTTTACCAGCCTTAGACGCTTCTGTTGGCTTCAGGTTAACTTGAGCTAGCCGGCTGCGTCAGAGCTCTGGGCAATGTTGAGGATGGCCCAAATATCACCTGCAAACACAAGCAGGCCCAGCAGTCCGTTTTTAATAGGTAAGGCAAAGGGCGGTTGGTGTCACCCGGGTGCGTGCACAACCCCGCCGTACCATGCAACACTCACCGCCGCAGCCACAATCATCGGTGGCAACAGAACAGTCCTGAGAAAGTGACGAACAGCATGTCCGAGACAACCCACACACCAGTTCCAAATGTTCCCCAGATCCGTCTGTATCAGGATTGGTTGAAGGCGCACCGCGGCCTCAGTTTTAATACCTACAACGATTTGTGGCGCTGGTCCATCACCGACCTCGATGCCTACTGGCAAAGCGTCTGGGATTACTTCGGCATGGAGTCACCCACACCACACACCGCAGTGCTGGCCAAGAATGTGATGCCGGGCGCCGTGTGGTTCCCCGGTGGGCAGGCCAATTACGCGCAGCAGGTGTTCCGCCACGTGGCGCCTGCGGACGCTGCGGGTTTTGCCGCCGTCATCAGCCGCAATGAAAAGGGCGAGCACCGCGAGCTGAGCTGGCCCGAACTGCGCCGCCAGGTCGCGTCGCTGGCGCTGCATCTGCAGGCCCAGGGCGTGCAGCCGGGGGACCGCGTGGCGGCGTATCTGCCGAATATTCCCGAGGCAATGGTCGCCTTTCTGGCCACGGTCAGCATCGGCGCGGTGTGGAGCATTTGTGCGCCCGACATGGGCACGAATGCCGTGCTGGACCGCTTCCAGCAGATCACGCCCAAGGTGCTGATTGCCTGCGATGGTGTGCGCTACGGCGGGCGCGACATCGACCGCATGGCGGTGGTGCAATCGCTGGTGGATGCGCTGCCTACGGTGCAGCACGTGATCCTGCATGCCAACCTGGGCACGTTGGATGTATTGCAAGATGCTACTAATTCAATAGCTTCACACGTCCGTTTCACGAGGGCTACAGCCAGAAATGACGCAAGCACTTCGTCGTTTGAGCCTTTGTGGCTGCCGTTCGACCACCCGCTGTGGATCGTCTACTCCAGCGGCACCACCGGCTTGCCCAAGCCCATCGTCCATGGCCATGGCGGCACGGTGCTGGTGGCGCTGGCGATGAAGGTGCTGCACAACGACGTGGGCTGCAGTTACGCGCCCAACACCTGGGGCGAACGGTTCCACTGGTACAGCTCCACCGGCTGGGTGATGTGGAATGCGCAGGTGGCTGGTTTGTTGAATGGCACGACCTGTGTGATTTTTGATGGCAGCCCGGGCTACCCGGACTGGACGACGCTGTGGCGTTTTGCCAGCGAGACGGGCGTCACCTTCTTTGGGGCGGGTGCTGCGTTTTATGCGAACTGCTTGAAGGCGGGCGTGGACCTTTCCAACTGTGGCGATCTGTCGGCTGTGCGGGCTCTAGGGACGACGGGATCGCCGTTGTCACCCGAGGCGCAGAGCTGGGGCACGGAGCAGTTTCGGCGCATCTCAAGCAGCAATGCCCAAAAGGACATCTGGTGGTGCAACATCAGCGGCGGTACAGACTTTTGCGGCGCCTTTATCGGTGGCCACCGCGAACTGCCACAAGAGCCCGGCGTCATGCAGTGCCGTCTGCTGGGCTGCGCGGTTGAGGCGTGGGATGATAAGGGCGAGCCGGTGCTAGGCGAGGTGGGCGAGCTGGTTTGCAGTCAGCCCATCCCGTCGATGCCGCTGTACTTCTGGGGCGATGAAGGCAACGTGCGTTACCTCGCCAGCTATTTCGAGATGTACCCGGCTGGTCACGGCCGCAAGCCCGGTGGCGGTGATTTTGGTGCGGAGGCTGGCGGTGTCTGGCGCCACGGCGACTGGTTGCGCGTGGGTACGAAAGAGAAGGGCGGTGAGGGCTGCGTGATCTTTGGACGCAGCGACGCCACCATCAACCGCCACGGCCTGCGCATGGGCACCAGCGAGTTGTACAGCGCGGTCGAGGCCTTGCCCGAGGTTGTGGACAGCCTGGTCGTGGACCTGGAATACCTCGGGCGAGAGAGTTATATGCCGCTGTTTGTCGTGCTGCGTGCGGGGCACACGCTGGACGACGCGGTGCAAACAAAAATAGTGAACGCGATCAAGACCGCATTGAGCCCGCGTTTTGTGCCCAACGCCATTTTCCAGGTGACCGAAATTCCGCGCACGCTGTCGGGCAAGAAGCAGGAGCTGCCGATCAAGAAGCTGCTGTTGGGTCAGCCGTTACAGAAAGTCGTCAACAAGGATGCGATGGCCAATCCGGGGTGCCTGGATTGGTACGTGGACTTCGCGCGCCAGCGCGAGGCCGCGTCGGGTTAGTCGTTGCGGGCAGTGGTCGCAATCAGGCGCGAGTCGCGCAGTGCCGCGGTGCGGTGGTGCACGATGGCCGAATAGGCCGCCGACTGGATCATGCCGACGAATGCGTCGCGGGATGGGTATTCCACCAGCAGGACTTCATCCCAGTCTTCGCCGGGCGGCGCGACCAGTGCATGGTGCGCATCGGCGAACCATTGCACGCGCCCACCGGCCGCTGCCAGTAGCGGCGCAACCGCTTTGCTGTAGTCGGAATAGGCCTGCCGACCGGTGCGTTTGCCGTCGGTAGCCATAGTGCGGAAAGCAAGCAGGTTCAACATGACGACAGGACCCTCTTCTGGAACCCGTTCAAACAACTGCTTGAAGCTTTCGCGTGTGGGATCGATGGAGCTGTTGTCGGTCGCCTTGTCCACAAACTTACTCCGCTGCCTTGGGCGCCAGGATGGCCATCGTGATGCGCGAGATGCAGGTCATTTCACCTGCATCGTTGTGCAGCTCGATCTGCCACACATGCGTCGTGCGGCCACGGTGGACGGGCCGTGCCGTGCCGGTGACCCAGCCGCGGGTGGCGGCACGCAGGTGGTTGGCGTTGATGTCCAGGCCCACGGCGCGGGTGCCGTCGGGACTGGACATGGCCGCGCCCAGCGAACCCAATGTCTCGGCCAGCACGACGCTGACACCGCCGTGCAGCAGGCCGTAGGGCTGGCGCGTGCGTTCATCCACCGGCACGCGTGCGGTGATGAAGTCGTCGCCAATCTCCACAAACTCGATGCCCAGGTGGGACGATGCCGAGTTGGCGCTGATCGTGGTCAGCATCTCGACGGTGACCGGTTTTTGCCAGATGGATGACATACGGGAGAACTCCAGAATCAGGCAGTGGCTTCAGCAAGCAGGCCACGTTTGCGCAACATGGGTTGCACCTGCGGATCACGGCCGCGGAACGCGCGGTAGGCGTCGGCCGGGTTTTGGCGGTTGCCGCTGCTGTAGATGGTGCGCAGCAGGCGCTCGGCCGTGGCCGCATCAAACGGGCTGCCGGCCTCGGTGAACGCGGCAAAACCATCCGCCTCCAACACCTCAGCCCACATGTAAACGTAATAACCCGCGGCGTAACTGGAGCCGGAAAACAGGTGCTGGAAGTGGGTGAGGCCGTGACGCAAACCAATATCGGCGGGCACGCCCAGTTTGGCGCACTGCTCGGCCTCGAAAGCGGCGATGTCCACCGCGGTGCCATTGGGCAATGCGTGCAGCGCCATGTCGATCAGCGCCGGGCCGGTGTACTGCACCGTGGCCCAGGCCTGGTCAAACTGGCGCGAGCGCTTGAGCTTGTCCAATAGCGCAGCGGGCATAGGCTCGCCAGTCTCAAAATGGCGGGCGTGGCGTTGCAGCACCTCAGGCTCCATGGCCCAGTTCTCGAACAGTTGCGACGGCAGTTCGACAAAATCGCGCAGGACCTGCGTACCAGCCAGGCGCTCGTAGCGCACCTTGGACAATAGACCGTGCAAGCCGTGGCCGAATTCGTGGAACAGCGTGCGCACATCGTCAAAGCTCAGCAGCGTGGGACTGGCTTTGGCGAAATTATTGTTGTTGATGACGATGGGCAGCGTGCCGCCAAAATGGCCGGACTGGCTGCGGAACACGCTCATCCAGGCACCGCTGCGTTTGGAGCTGCGCGCAAAGTTGTCGCCAATGAACAGGCCGACCAGTGCACCGTCTTGCCCGCGCACCTCCCACAAGCGGGCATCAGGGTGATGTAACACCGCGTCCTTTTGCTCGACAAAGCGCAACCCGAACAGACGATGCGCGCAATCAAACATCGCGCCCACCATAGCATCCAGCGAGAAATAGGGTTTGAGTTCAGCGTCGTCGAGATCGAACCGCTGGGCGCGCACCTTTTGCGCCAGGTAACGCCAGTCCCAGGCGGCAATGGGCGCGGGTTGGCCCAGGGTGCGGGCCATGTCGGTCAGCGCTTGCCGATCCACCGCGGCGTAGGCCTTGGCGGGTTCCCAAGCCTGGTTCAGCAGATCGAGCACGGCTGTGGTCCTGCCGGCCATGCGGTCCACCAATTCGTAATCGGCATACGTTTTGAAACCATGCAGCGCTGCCTGTTCCTGGCGCAAGGCCATGATCGCAGCGGCGACCGGGCGGTTGTCGTGTGAACCGGCGTTGGCGCCCCGGGCCACGCGTGCATGCCAAAGGGTTTCGCGCAGATCGCGCCGACTGGAGAACGTCAAAAAGGGTTCGGCCAGCGATGGCGACAGTGTGATGGCATAGGCATCGTCTCCCAGGCCGCGTTGCTGCGCTGCAGCCTTGGCAGCCTGGAGCAAGAAGCCCGGCAGGCCGGCGCGGTCGTCCTCGGTTTTAAGCGCGAGAGTGAAGGTGGACTCCTCAGCCAGCAGGTTTTGCCCAAACCGGGTGCATAACGTGGCCAGTTCGCCCATGATGTCGCCATAGCGCACCCGTTGTTGGCCGCTCAGGCGTGCACCAGCGCGAACAAAATCCATGTGGACCCGTTCAAGCAGGCGCAGTTGTTCGGCGTCCAGGTTTAAAGTGTCGCGCTTTGCATGCAGAGCATCGATGCGGGCAAACAGACCGGCATGCATGAAGACCGTGTTTTCGTGTGCGGCCAGCCGTGGAGCCATTTGCAATTGCACGGCTTGCAACTCTGGTGACGTCTCGCTGGCGGTCAGATTGTGAAACAGCAATGTAATGTGGTCCAGCGCACGCCCGCTCAGATCCAGCTCTGCTATGGTATTGCTGAAGGTCGGCGTCTCGGTGGTGGTAGCGATGGTATCTATCTCAGCCAAGTGCTGGGGTAGTGCCACGTCGAACGCGGGCACGAAATGTGCTGATATGAACTGGCCGAATGGAGGCAACCCGTACGGCGGCCCCCAAGGTTGTAGTAGGGGGTTTGACATAGGGTCAGCTGAAGATTCGTGGCGCATGGGGCAAGTATTTGGCTGTAATCTAGTGGAAACCCTGATATCGAAAACGTTAGGTGTTGTTCCGCAGGGCAGGTGCAAACCACAACGCAGTCAAATTACAATAGCCGACTTTCAGTTTAGCAGTTTACGGACGCTGCGCCTCCGGATTCCGACCTGGTATCCATACGGAAGTTAGTATTTTTTCTATAAGGAAATGATTGTGCATACGAAGTTCAAAGTGTTGGTTCGCGCCTGGGCCCTGACCCTGAGTCTGGCCGCTGTATCGGTCGCTGGTGTTTCTACATCCGCCATGGCCCAAACCGCTGCGCCTGAAGCCGCTGCCGCATCTGCCCCGGCTCCCGCTGCCGCCCCGATGGCAACCGAAACTAAAGTGGAGCCCGCTGCGGGAGCCAAGAAGACCGAAGGTTCAACCGACAATCCTTATGGCATTGGCGCACTGTGGACCAACGCACACTCCGTCGATATGGGTGTTCTGATTATTCTGGGCATCATGTCCATGGGCAGCTGGTACATCCTGGCGATCAAGATGCTGGAACAACGCAAGGCCGGCAGCTTCGCCCGCGAAGCTGCTGAAAAGTTCTGGGGTGCTGGCACCGTGGCGCAAGGCGCTGCTGCCCTGAGCAAGGACAGCCCATACCAGTTTATCGCCGCTGCTGGCGTGGACGCTACTAAAAAGCACGGTGGTCTGATGGGCCACATCCCTCTGAACGACTGGATCAGCATGAGCATCCAGCGCTCTGTGGACCGTGTGAACCGCGAAATGCAAGGGGGCCTGTCCTTTCTGGCTACCGTGGGTTCCATTTCTCCTTTCGTTGGTCTGTTCGGTACGGTGTGGGGCATCTATAACGCGCTGACTGCCATCGGTATGTCCGGTCAAGCTTCCATCGACAAGGTCGCCGGCCCCGTGGGTTCCGCGTTGATCATGACCGCTTTGGGTCTGGCTGTCGCTGTACCGGCCGTGCTGGCCTACAACTACCTGATCAGCCGCAACAAGGGCGTGATGGATGACATCCGCGGTTTCGGCAGCGATTTGCACTCGGTCTTGTTGGGTTCGGCTTCCAAGAGCTAAGCACGTGCGGTAAACGCGCAGAAAGTTAGCTCTATGTCCATGAACGTTGGCAGTCCTGACGGCGATGATGACGCCGTCATATCAGCCATTAATACGACACCTCTGGTGGACGTGATGTTGGTGATGTTGATCATTTTCCTGATCACCATTCCCGTCGTCACTACCTCGATTCCCGTAACTCTGCCCAAAGAACGGGTGGAGATACGGGAAACAAAACCAGAAAACATCATTATTTCGGTCGATTCAGCGGGCAGCGTCTTCTGGTATGACAAGAAGGTGGCCAATGTGGAAGCATTGGTCGACAAGCTGAAGAAGGTCTCGACCGTCAAACCGCAACCTGAAGTGCAGATTCGCGGCGACTTGGCTTCCCGATACGAAGGTGTTGGCAAGATTCTTTATGCATGCCAGCGCGCTGGTATCGTCAAAGTGGCGTTCATTACTGAACCGCCACCATTGGGCGGTTAATACCATGCCACGAGGAGTAGCAATATGTCTATGAATGTAGGATCAGCGTCGGGCGATCCAGAAGTGCTGATGGACATCAACACCACGCCATTGATTGACGTGATGCTGGTGTTGCTGGTGATGTTGATCATTACCATTCCCATCCAACTGCATGCGGTCAGCCTGGATATGCCGGTGGGCACACCACCCACCAACAATATCAAGCCTGAAAAAATTCAGATTGATATCGACGAAAACAGCATTGTCTATTGGCAGGGGTTGGCCGTTTCGGCGGCTGAACTCGACACCAATATGGCCACTGTGAGCCAGCAAGCCACCCAGCCAGAGGTTCACATCCGGCCCAACAAGTCGTCGTCCTATGCGGTGTTTGCCAATGTCTTGTCTGCGTCCAAGCGTAAAGGCTTGACCAAGATGGCGGTAATCGGAAGCGAGCAGTTCGTCCAATGAATATGCAAATGAATTCGCTTGGCCTGCACCCGGTTTACCGGCCAAAAGACCCGTCTAAGCGCTACAAGGGCATTGCCATTGTCATCGGCTTGCACGTTCTGCTGATTTGGGCGCTCATTTCCGGCACGGCCCATGATGCCCTGAAGGTTCTCAAGAAGCCACTCGAGGCTGTTGTGATCCAGGAGGTCATCATTCCGCCGCCGCCGCCACCGCCGCCCAAGCAGATCAAGCCGCCTGAGGCGCCCAAGGTAGAGGCACCACCCCCGCCGTTTGTGCCACCACCGGATGTGCCACCGCCGGTGTCAGCTGCGCCTGCGATCGTGTCGACTCCTGCACCACCGCCCACACCGGCAGTGATTGCACCGCCGCCGCCCCCGGCTGCGCCACCTGCACCTGCGCCAAACCGTTCGGACATTCGCGTGGCTTGCCCTACGCAGGTCCAGCCTGAAATGCCCCGCAAGGCGACCCAGGATGGCACCGAAGGTGTGGTCAAGGCAAGTGCGCTCATCCGCGACGGTGCCGTGCGCGAAGTGACGATCATCTCCGGTCCCCGCGTATTCCATGCAGCCGTCAAGGCCGCCATGATGCAATACAAGTGCTCAGCGGGCGCTGGCGACATTACAGCTACGCAAGAGTTTGTGTTCAAACTGGAGTGAAGCGATCACTGCCCATATAAAAAGCCACCCTCGGGTGGCTTTTTTGATGCATGAAGTGCCGTAGCCGATCTTGACACCGGATTCAATGTCGACTCTTTAGGGTGCTCGACACGGTGGTCGCAATGAGGGCCAGCGAGGCACCCAATTTTCTTCAGACGCGGCGATACGGCAATCTGTCTTTTCGCCACATACAACGGGTGAAACACTAGAGAAAGCGCAGTACGTCGTCGGGCGTAATGTCGACCAGACAACGCGTATGCCCGAGTGGGCACTCGCGTGCGAAACATGGTGAGCAGTCCAGCGCGGGCACATACAGTGGGTCATCCTTGAGCCAGATCACATGCGCTTGCGGGCTCAGAGGCGGCGTATGCAATGGGCTGGAGGAACCAAACAGGGCGACCTGGGCCACACCAAAAGCTGCGGCCACATGCATCAGCCCCGAGTCGTTGCTGACCATGGCCTTTGCACCTGCAATGGTCGCCAGCGCGTGGTCCAGTGAGGTGCGCCCGGACCAGTCCAGGCACTGTCCGGATTGTGCTGTGTTGACGGTATGGGCGATCTGGGCACACAGGGCGGATTCCTTGGCCGAACCCAGCAGCACAACCGGCAAGTCCAATTGCTCTGCCAAGACCGCAAAGTGCCGCGCTGGCCAGCGCTTGGCTGGACCATATTCCGCGCCCGGTGCAAACGCATAGTAGCTCTGGCGTTGAAGGTGCATGCCAGCCAGCGCGGCATCGATCGTGACCGCGTCGAGCTGCAGTTGGGGGCGATCATGGGCAACGCCGGGCTCACCGCTGAGCGCGGAATAAAAAGCCACCATGGGCGGGCGCGAATCCTCGGGTGGATTGGGTAGGCGCTGGGTCAGAACGAAACGGCGAGACTCTCCGTGGTAGCCGACGCGTTTCTTGATGCCAGCCCACCATGGCAGCAAGCCGCTCTTGATCGAATTGGGACAGACGTAGGCACAATCAAATTGCCCGCGCAACTGCCGCGCCAGGCTGCGACGGGCGCTCCACTGTAAGCCGCCATGGGCGAAAGGCAGCTCCAGCACAGCAGACACCTGGGGCATGGCGCGGTACACCGGCGCCACCCATGGCAAGGCGCCGACGGTCAGTGTCTCGCCGCGCGCGTGCAGCCGTCGCAGCAGTGGCTCGGTCATCACGGCATCGCCAATCCACTGCGGGGCGATGACCAGCGAGCGAGTCATTGCCCGTGCTTGTGACAATTTGCCGCCGGGCCGCCCCAAGGCAAATGAGCCCCTCCGGGGCGCGGCGACCAGCGCACCGGTGGAGCATGGGGGCTAATGGGCGCCACCGAAGTGCTCTCCCGCCTTCAGGCGGTAGACGGTGCTGCAATAGGGGCACTTGGCTTCGCCCGAATGGCCCACATCGAGGTAGACCTTGGGGTGCGTGTCCCAGGTCTTCATGTGCGCCAAGGGGCTGGGGCAGAACACGCCTCCTTGGTGGTTCAGGTCTTTGGCCAGCAGTTCGACGGTTGCGGATTTCATGCAGAGACTTTCGTGAGCCAGTGGGCGTACTTGGGGTTGCGGCCGTTAACAATATCAAAGAACGCTGATTGAATTTTCTCCGTAATGGGGCCGCGGGAGCCCACATAGCCTTCCTTGCCCAACTCAATGCGGTCCAGCTCGCGAATGGGTGTTACCTCGGCGGCGGTGCCGGTAAAGAAGGCTTCGTCCGAAATGTAAATTTCATCGCGTGTGATGGGTTTTTCTTTGACCTCTATCCCCAGGTCTTTGCAAATCGCCATCACCGTATTGCGGGTGATGCCGTTCAGAGCGCCGGCGCTGCTGTCGGGGGTGTAAACCACCCCTTTGCGCACCACAAACAGGTTTTCGCCTGCACCTTCAGATGCAAAACCCTGCGGGTCCAGCAAAAGGGCTTCGTCGTAGCCTTCGTCAGTGGCCTCCATGTTGGCCAGGATCGAATTGGTGTAGTTGCTTACCGCCTTGGCGTGGATCATGGTGATGTTCACGTGGTGGCGGGTATAGCTGCTGGTTTTGACGCGAATGCCGCGCTTCATGCCCTCTTCGCCCAGGTAGGCGCCCCATGGCCACGCGGCCACCATCAGGTGGATGGTATTGCCCTTGGGCGAGACGCCCAGCTTCTTGTCGCCAATCCAGGTCAGGGGGCGCAGGTAACCGCTCTCCAGCTTGTTCTCACGCACGACGGCGCACTGGGCATCCATGACTTCTTGCGGCGTGAACGGAATCTTCATGCGCAAGATTTTGGCGCTATTGAACAAGCGCTCCGTGTGGTCTTCCAAGCGAAATATGGCCGTACCGCCTACGGCGTTGTATGCGCGCACGCCTTCGAAGGCGCCGCAGCCGTAGTGCAGGGTGTGGCTCAAAACATGGATCTTGGCATCACGCCAATCGACCATCTGGCCATCCATCCAGATTTTGCCGTCGCGGTCGGACATTGAGGGGGGTTGCAGGCTCATGGCGGGATTCCTTGGAGTCGGGGTCGTACAAACGCCGATTTTACGACCGGGCCGGGCCGGATCAGGGCCGCAACAACTCCCAATGCACCAGCTTGCCGTTGGCAAAGGCACAACGGACCTTGGCCTGTGAGCCATCGGTCCATTGGTAATGTTGTTCACCGTCGCTGTCGCCCAATAGCTCGCCCAAGGCTCGCGTCAGGGCCAAAACCTGCAGCAACGCCATGCCGCGCGCCAAGCGGGCATGCAGCATCACTGCGCTGGCCACGGTTCCAACCGGCCGTTGTGCCGTGCGCCGCAGCACCACCAGCATACGGCTCATATGCAACAAGACCCACATCACCACGGCGCCAACGGCAAGTGCCAAGCCCGCCCATCCATAAGCGCGGAAAGCCAGGCCGCACAAGGCAACTAGGGCCAGCAATGCCGCGATGCGGGTCACGACTGGATGTCTGCTCAGGTTCGGTAGTGGCATAGGTTCAGCCCAATCCGCGCACAATCTCCATGGCCAGCTCCACGCGGTCCACCGCGTGAATGGTCAGACCTTCAAACTCCTTGCCGCCAGACTTCTTGGGGGCATTGGCCTTGGGCACGATGGCTACGGTAAAGCCTAGCTTGGCGGCTTCTTTCAAACGCTCCTGGCCCCGAGGCGCCGGGCGTACCTCGCCCGCCAGCCCTACTTCGCCAAAAGCGAAAAACCCTTTGGGTAGCGGCTTGCCGCGCAGACTGGAGGTAATTGCTAGCAACACGGCCAAATCTGCCGCAGGTTCGCTGATGCGCACACCACCCACGGCGTTGACAAACACATCCTGGTCCATGCATGCCACACCGGCATGGCGGTGCAATACGGCCAACAGCATGGCCAGGCGGTCTCGGTCCAGTCCCACGCTCAGGCGCCGGGGAGACGGTCCGCCGCTGTCGACCAGCGCCTGTATCTCGACCAGCAGTGGTCGTGTGCCCTCGAGCGTCACCATGACACAGCTGCCAGGCACGGGCTCATCGTGCTGGCTCAGAAAAATGGCGCTGGGGTTGCTGACGCCTTTGAGTCCTTTTTCCGTCATGGCGAACACGCCGATCTCGTTGACAGCGCCAAAGCGGTTCTTGATGGCGCGCACCAGACGAAAGCTGCTGTGGGTCTCACCCTCAAAGTACAGCACCGTGTCCACCATGTGTTCCAGCACGCGGGGCCCGGCCAACGCACCCTCTTTGGTGACGTGACCCACCAGCACAATCGACGTGCCGCTCGATTTGGCACAGCGGGTCAGATGGGCCGCGCATTCCCGCACCTGCGCCACAGACCCCGGTGCCGAGGTCAGTTGGTCCGAATACACGGTTTGTATGGAATCGATAACCGCTACGTCGGGTTGCAGCGCGTCGATCGTGGCCAGTATTTTGTCGAGCTGAATTTCGGCCAGCACCTTGACCTGCGAGCCATGCAGCCCCAGGCGCCGCGAGCGCAGCGCCACCTGGGCGCCACTCTCTTCCCCGGTGACGTACAAATAGCCCCCACGCTCCCCCGCTGCGCGAGGTCCGCTGCCCCCCAAGGGGGTCTTGACGCTTTGGGACGGCCCGGCCGCGCTCAAGCGGCTCTGGCTGTTGCGCTGCATCGAATCGAGCGCCTGCAGCAGCAGCGTGGATTTGCCAATGCCGGGGTCGCCGCCGATCAGCACCACCGCACCTTCCACCATGCCACCGCCCAGCACGCGGTCCAACTCTTCTTGGCCGGTGGGGGTGCGTTGAATGTCGGTGGCGTCAATGTCGGCCAGCACCGCTACCTCAGCGGTTTTAGCCAGTGCCTGGAATTGGGACGTGTACCGGTTTTTGGTGGGTGCCGTGCTCTCTGCGACCGACTCGATCAGGGTGTTCCAGGCCGCGCAACTGGGGCATTTTCCCAGCCATTTCGGCGCGGTGCCGCCGCATTCCGTGCAGGTATAGATGGTTTTGTCTTTGGCCATGCCACCATAATACTGGATAAAATTACAGACCCTTGATGCCTGCCCTGGCCTTGCGGATTCTCTCCACGCTGAGCGTGACCCGAACATTCTCTGTCGCCACGGCTGCTGCAATGGTGTACGCCGGCGTCGTGGTTTCCTTGCAGTCGTGCTTGCCCAGCGCCACCCCATCCTTATCCAAAATGGGGATGACCCACGGTGTGTTGGCGCGGGCGCCGCGCTGCACCGACACAGCGGTCTCACCATTGGCCAGCTTGACGTAGGTGCCGGGCGGGTAAAAGCCCGCCGCCTGCGCCATCGCCGACGCAATACCTTGCGCGGTGCCCTCTGCACCCATGACCATCGACTTGACGGCTTTGACCGGCGACAGCGACACCCGCGTTTTGCGCGCAGCCATCTTGGCGACAAAAACGTCGGCCATGGCCAGCACCTGGCGCGCCATGACAGTGCTTGGCAGGCCGTTAAGCGAGTCCGGCTCGTGGTGCCAACGGACGATGTCCAGCACCTCAGCGTCCTCAATCCCAAAGCCCTGCAGTATGGCCACGCTCTTTTGCGGGTGTTCCTGGATTAGCGTGCGTTGCCAGTCCGTGGGCGCAGTGTTCTGGCGGGCCAGGCTGTCCTGGTCGCGCGCCATGCCAATGTTCATTAGCAAGGCGGCAGTCACCAAGGCGGTGCGTTGTGGCACGGGCATGGCGAGCTTCAACGCTGAAATATGGCAGACCACCGCGCACAGCAGCGCGTGGCTGGCGCAATAACCCCGGCTGGTATTGGCCAGTGCCTGGAACAGGCAAAACAGGCTGTCGTCTGCATCGGCCTGCAGCAAATGCAGCGCCTTTTTCTCGATGCCTGCCAGCCGCTCCAGCGGGCTGACGGCCAGGCCGCCCTGGTACAAAACGCCGCGCAAAACCTCTTGCAGATCCAGCCAGCCGCCGTTGAACGGGTCACCCACCACATAGTCGCTGGTGCGGATCTCGCTGGGCATGGGCGCCCTGCTGATCGCCTCTACACCGGCACCCGCGACCAGCATAGTGTGCACCATACGTTCGTAGCTGCGCTGCCACGCCTGCGCATCGGCTGGGGTGCTGGATGCATTGTGGGCGTGCAGTTTCTCGCGGTGCTCTTCGGACACAACCGGCTGACCCTTGCGCAGCAGCAGTTGGCCGTTGGCGCTCCACACATCGACCGGCAACGGCTTGCCCACTTCGAGCAGGGCCACCGGAATGGGAACGTACTTCATGCGGTCACCTCGACCGGCACGCGCTGGGCCAGGCCGCACATCAGTTCATAGCCCACCGTCTGGGCGCAGGCCGCCACCTCATCAATCGGCAACACCGCGCCGTTGGCGGCCGTGCCCCACAGGGTGACCACGCTGCCCGTGTCAGCTTTGGGCACTGGCGTCAGGTCCACGGTGATCATGTCCATGCTGACGCGGCCCACCGTGCGGGTGCGCACCCCGTCCACCAACACCGGTGTGCCGGTGGGGCAGATACGCGGATAACCGTCGGCATAGCCGCAGGCCACGACACCAATCCGCATCGCCTCTGGCGCCACATAGCTTGAGCCATATCCGACGCTAGCCCTCGCGAATATTGATTGTGTAGCTATGATTTTTGCAGCAAGCGTCATGGTGGGCTGCAAGCCCCAGTGTGCGGCAGTGTGTTCGGGAAAATCGGGCGCGCTGCCATACATGGCGATGCCGGGACGCACCCAGTCGGAGGGTACCCACTGCTCGGGTTGCGCTTCGGCCAGGGCGGGGTCTACCGTGTGGCGCAGCGTGGCGGCACTGTTGCTCAGGCTGCGCTCACCCGGCAAGTCACGCGTGGTGCGTGCGAATAGCGCCATCTGCTCGGCCACACCCGTGGGGCCATCGGCATCACTGAAGTGCGTCATCAGCGAGATTTCGTCCACCTGGGGCAGGGCATTCAACCTGGCCCATGCGGACCGGTAACGCTCGGGCGTAAAGCCCAGGCGGTTCATGCCAGAGTTCATTTTGAGAAACACCCGCTGCGGCACATTGGTCTTGTGCGCGGCCAGCATGTCGATCTGGGCCTCAGAGTGCACGGTGTGCCACAGGTCCAGCCGGGAGCACAGCTCCAGGTCGCGCAACTCAAAGGCGCCTTCCAGCAGTAGGATGGGGCCGCGCCAACCCAGGTCGCGCACGCGCTGGGCCTCGTTAAAGTCCAGCAGTGCAAAACCATCGGCACCCCGCAGGCCTTCGAAGGCGCGCTCTATGCCGTGGCCATAGGCGTTGGCCTTGACCACCGCCCAGACCCTTGCGTCGGGCGCGGCCTGGCGCAGGCGTTCCAGGTTGC
This sequence comes from Rhodoferax sp., assembly GCA_025351745.1. GTDB lineage: Bacteria > Pseudomonadota > Gammaproteobacteria > Burkholderiales > Burkholderiaceae_C > Allorhodoferax. The sequence continues at coordinate 1,888 of JANXVI010000260.1, read as the reverse complement.
TGCGAAAGGCCTGGGTATGGATGGTGGCGAGTATGGGGCGGGGCATGGCAAATCAATCCGGACAATGGCTTGCCCGGATTCTGACACCGTCGGGCGTGCTATAACCACGGCACGTTTGGAGACCTCCACAATAAACCCACGCACCAGGCCTCTTGGTGCGCGCACACCCCACGCATGAAACGCGGCTTTTTTACCATCATGTCGGCGCAGTTTTTTAGCTCGCTGGCAGACAACGCCTTGTTTGTGGGGGCAGTGCAGTTGTTGCGCAGCAGTGGCGCCCAAGAGTGGCAGCAGGCCGCGTTGATCCCCATGTTTGCGCTGTTTTATGTGCTGCTGGCCCCGTTTGTCGGTGCCTTTGCCGACGCGCTGCCCAAGGGCCGGGTCATGCTCTATAGCAACTCGATCAAGATTGTGGGCTGCATCATGATGCTGTTTGGCACCCACCCCCTGTTGTCCTATGCCATTGTGGGGCTGGGTGCGGCGGCCTATTCACCGGCCAAGTACGGCATCCTGACGGAGTTGCTGCCGTCCTCGCAACTGGTCAAGGCCAATGGCTGGATCGAAGGTTTGACCATCGCTTCCATCATCCTGGGCGTGCTGTTGGGCGGGCAGTTGGTGGGTAAATCGGTATCGACCTATTTGTTGTCCCTCGATTTCCCGATGGTCGACACCGGCATTTCAACCCCACCCGAAGCAGCCATCAGTGTGCTGATCCTCATTTACATCCTGGCGGCGTGGTTTAACACCCGTATTCCAGAGACCGGCGTGCCCATGCGGCCGCTACCCAAGCACCTGATCAGCCTGTTGCCCGATTTTTGGAACTGCAACATGCGGCTGTGGCGCGACCGTCTGGGCCAGATATCCCTGGCCACCACGACGCTGTTCTGGGGCGTCAGCGGCAACCTCAAATACATCGTGCTGGCATGGGCCGCTGCGGTGCTGGGCTTTACCGTGACGCAGGCTTCTGCCCTGGTGGGCGTGGTGGCCATTGGTACCGCCGTGGGGGCTGTGGCCGCGTCGCTGCGCATGCGGCTGGACCAGGCTACGCTGGTGCTGCCGCTGGGCATTGGCATGGGCGTGTTGGTGATACTGCTCAACGTCATCACCAACGTCTGGGTTGCCGCGCCCTTTTTGATCTTGCTTGGAGGGCTGGGCGGTTTTCTGGTGGTGCCGATGAATGCGCTGTTGCAGCACCGCGGCCACAATCTGATGGGCGCGGGCCGCTCCATCGCCGTACAGAACTTCAACGAGCAGGCCTGCATCCTGGGCCTGGGTGCTTTTTACAGCCTGTCCACCGGCATGGGCCTGTCCGCATTCGGTGCCATCACGGTGTTTGGCCTGGTGACAGCCGGCTTCATGTGGCTGATCAAACGATGGCACGAGCGCAATTGCCGCGAGCACCCCGCAGACATTGCGAACCTACTGGAAATAGCACGCCACGACAACCTGCATGACTAGAAATATGGCCCCCACGCTGCTCCGCTGCGCGGGTCGCTGCCCCCCGAGGGGGCCGTGTTTTGCCTTGGGGCGGCCCGGCGGCAAAACTTTGCCCTCACGCTCGCTCACTGCGTGTGGATCTCGGCCAGTCAAGGCGTGACAGACGTACGCGCGCTGGCGGCCGGAGGGTTGTTGCTCAATGCCTTCACTTGGGGCGTTTCCTGGTGGCCTTTTCGGCAATTGCAAAACCTGGGTGTGCACCCCTTGTGGGCCACAGCGCTGATCTATTTGCTGGCCGCGTTTTGCTTGGCCATTGCGCGCCCCCATGCCTGGCGCGGTGTGCTGCAAAACCCCGGCTTGTGGGTGTTGATGCTGGCATCCGGGTTGACCAATGTGGGTTTCAACTGGGCGGTCACGGTCGGCGATGTGGTGCGCGTGGTGCTGCTGTTTT
>JANXVI010000242.1 GCA_025351745.1 Rhodoferax sp. | reverse complement strand
TACCCAGGCTTCGGTACTGAAATTCAACACCACATATGTGTTGGTGGCGGCCATGAAAGCGGCGTAGACCACCCAGGCCACATTGAGTCGGTGCCAGACGGCATCGGGCAAATCCAACTGGCTGCCCAGCAGCATTTTGAGAAAATTCTTGTGCATACCCCAGACGGCAATCGCCAAGGCAATGGACATGGCCGCATACAGCACGCTGGGTTTCCACTTGATGAATCGGTCGTCGTGCAGAACCAGCGTCAGGGTGCCAAACAACAAGATCAGCACCAGCGTGATCTTGTGCATGGCCTGTAGCTTACGATCAATAACGTAAATCAGTGCCATCTGCACCACGGTCGCGCCCATCAGTACTGCGGTGGCTACATAGATGTCATAGACCTTGTAAGCACCAAAGAAAAACAGGATGGGGAGGAAGTCGATCAGTATTTTCATTCAGGGCTGAAGTGTAACGAGGCCGAGTTCATGCAGTAGCGCAGGCCAGTATCGGTGGGCCCGTCCTCGAACAAGTGGCCCAGGTGGGCGCCGCAGTGGCCGCATAGGGCCTCGGTGCGTACCATGCCCAGGCTTCGGTCAACGTGGGTCACCACGGCGCCGTCAGCAATGGCTGCATCGAAACTGGGCCAGCCGCAGCCGGCGTCAAACTTGGTGTCGGACGTAAACAACGGCGTGTTGCAGCAGATGCAGACATAGGTGCCGTTCTTGTAGTTGTCGGCGTACTTGCCGGTGAATGGGCGTTCGGTGGCGGCCTGGCGGGTCACTTCAAAAGCGCGGGGCTCCGCGCCTTTTTCGGCCAGCAGGGCTTTCCACTGGGCGTCGGTTTTAGTAACGGGGTAGCTCATGGGACGGCCTCTCTCTTTCGAAGGATCAGGATTTTTGGGATCAGGAACTGCAGCTGATGGAAATGCCGCTGGCCCAATCGGGCGGGAAGTCGGCGAAGGACTCCAGCTCCGGCTGCTCGTCAAACGGGTGCTCCAGCGCCCGCAGCAATTGTGCAACGACAGAAAAGTTTTTGTTTTTGGCGGCTCGGATGGCCAGTTCGCCCAGGTGGTTTCGCAGCACGTATTTGGGGTTGGTCTTGAGCATCAAATCGGCCGCTAGCCCTCGTCGGGTTTGCGTAATGCGCTCTGAATATTGTAGCAACCAGGCGTCGATTCCGGCGCGGTCCAGAAACAAGTCCCGCACCGAATCGTCTTTCACCCCGGCGCTGTCGTCCCGGTTGTTAACCCAGTGGCTCAGGCGGCGCCAGAAGATGCTGTAGTCAACCCGGTCCGCCGCCAGCAGGCGCAGCACATTGTCGGCAAGGTCGCGCTGGCCTTCTTGTACAGCCGGGAAGCCCAGCTTCGCCGCCATGCAGGCGTCCTGGGCCTGTGGGTAGCTGGTTTTGTAGGTTTCCAGCGCGGCGATGGTCAGTTCCTGGTCTTCTATCAATGGCAACAGGGCCTGGCCCAGGCAGTACAGGTTCCAGTAGGCCACGTTGGGCTGCTTGTAAAAGGCGTAGCGGCCCTGGTTGTCGGAGTGGTTGCAGATGTGGCCGGGGTAGAAGGCGTCCAGAAACTGGAACGGACCGTAGTCGATGGTCAGCCCCAGGATGCTCATGTTGTCGGTGTTCATGACACCATGGCAAAAACCCACCGCCTGCCACTGGGCCACCATGGCGGCCGTGCGCTCGGTCACGGCTTGCAAGAAGTTGGCGTAGGCGTTGCCGTTCAGGCGCGTATCGGCGCGGCATTGGGGGTAGAAGCGGTCGATGACGAAATCGGCTAATTGGCGCAACTGCGCGTGCAAGTCGTGGTGGCTGAAGTGTTCAAAGTGGCCAAAGCGTATGAACGTGGGTGCCAAACGGGTGACGACGGCTGCGGTCTCGGGCTGTTCGCGGTAGACGGGGTGGTCGGAGCCCATCACGCACAGGGCTCGGGTGGTTGGTATACCCAAACCATGCATGGCTTCGCTGCACAAAAATTCGCGGATGCTGGAGCGCAACACTGCTCGGCCATCGCCCATGCGGGAGTAGGGCGTCAAGCCCGCGCCTTTTAGCTGGATTTCGTGGGCTACGCCGTTGTGTTCGGGCGGTGGCGCCATTTCGCCCAGCAAGGCAGCACGGCCATCGCCCAACTGTCCGGCCCATACGCCGAACTGGTGGCCGCTGTACACGGTGGAAAGGGGTTGCGCGCCGGAAGGCACCTGGTTGCCAGCAAGAATGTGTTGCCACAGTTCGGACTGCAGCGCGTGGGCTGGTAGCCCAATGAGGGACTGGGCCGAGGCGCTGTGGCCGACCACATATGGTTGGGCGATCGGTTGGGTCGCCATGGGAGTGTAAAAGTCGCTGCCCAGCGCGGCAAAGCTGTTGTCCCAGCGCCATCCGGGCGCCAACTGCGCCGGGTCGGAAAGAGTGTCATGCATAGAGATGTATTGTCTGGTACTGCAGCCAAACCCTGGTTGCTGAGGGTTAAGGGCGCCGCGCTGGAATGCAGTGGTTGGCAAGTCCCGCCATTTGCGTTGTGGGGCCCCGCGGGCGCCACCTTCGAGGTTCGCCATCGATACATTGCGCAAAATCGCAGTACTAGCCTTGAACCAGCACGGATGGAGACAACAAACTACTATGATGAATTCTTCCAACCACCGACTCAAGGAGTATCCATGTTAGGGTTAATGCAAAGCCAGCAACTGCTGATTTCGTCGCTGATCGAGTTTGCGGAGCGACACCATGGCGAGGCGGAGGTTGTATCGCGCAGGGTAGAGGGCGACATCCACCGGTGCACCTACAAGGATGTGTCCATACGTGCGCGCCAGGTCGCCAATGCTCTGGACGCCATGCAACTGGCGTTTAGCGACCGCGTGGCCACGCTGGCCTGGAACGGCTACCGCCACCTGGAACTGTATTTTGGGGTGAGCGGATCAGGCCGCGTCCTGCATACGCTGAACCCGCGCTTACACCCCGAGCAGATCGCATGGATTGCCAACCACGCCGAGGACCAGGTGCTGTGCTTTGACTTGACCTTCCTGCCGATCATCAAGGCCATCCACGGTCACTGCAAAACGGTCAAACACTTCATTGCATTGTGCGATGCCGACAAGTTGCCCGCAGACAGTGGAATCCCTGGTTTGCAAAGCTACGAGGCCTGGATCAGCGACCAGTCCACGAGCTATGTGTGGCCCGAGTTTGATGAGAATTCCGCATCCAGCATGTGTTACACCAGCGGAACCACGGGTAACCCAAAGGCGGCGTTGTACAGCCACCGCTCCACCATGCTGCACGCCCTGGCGGGTGCGCTTCCCGATGCTTTGAGCATGAGTGCACGCGACTGCGTGTTGCCCGTGGTGCCCATGTTCCACGTCAATGCCTGGGGACTGCCCTATTCGGCGGCCATGACGGGTGCCAAGCTGGTGTTTCCCGGCCCGGCCATGGACGGCAAGTCGATTTTTGAATTGATCGAGTCTGAAAAGGTCAGCTTTGCGGCAGGTGTGCCCACGGTGTGGCAAATGATGTTGGCCCATATGCAGGCGGGCAACCTGCGCTTCTCCACACTAAAGCGTACCGTCATCGGCGGCTCAGCGTGCCCACCGGCCATGATCACTGCGTTCAACGATGTGTATGGCGTGGAAGTTCTTCATGCGTGGGGTATGACCGAGATGTCGCCGTTGGGCACTGTATGCACGCTGAAGAACAAGCATCTGCCGATGGATAGTGGCGACAAGATGAAGGTGCGCCTCAAGCAGGGCCGCGGTATCTTTGGCGTGGACATGAAGATCGTCGACGATGCGGGGCAGCAATTGCCTTGGGATGGCAAGGCCTATGGCGATCTGCTGGTTAAAGGCCCTTGGGTCATCAGCGAGTACTTCAAAGGCGAGGGCGGCTCGCCGCTGGTCGATGGTTGGTTCCCGACCGGGGACGTGGCCACCATAGACCCCGACGGCTACATGCAGATCACCGATCGCAGCAAGGACGTCATCAAGTCCGGCGGTGAATGGATCAGCTCTATCGATGTCGAAAATGTGGCCATGGCCCACCCCGCTGTTGCCATGGCGGCCTGCATCGGCATGAAGCACCCCAAGTGGGATGAGCGTCCCATTGTGGCTGTGGTCAAGAAGCCGGGGCAAGAGGTCACGCGCGACGAGCTGATTGCGTTCTACGAAGGCAAGACAGCCAAGTGGCAGATCCCCGATGACGTCGTCTTTGTCGAGGCTATTCCCTTAGGTGGAACCGGGAAAATGCAGAAAACAAAATTACGTGAGATGCTGAAGGATTACAAGCTGCCGGGAACTTGAACGCAGCGTGCCCCAGGGCCTAGTCACCTAGGTGATACGGCTAGGGGAAACCCTCGCGTTGCAGTGCAGTAATTCTTGTACGCTCAGCTCAGTATTTTTCCAAGGAGACACGTTATGAAGTTTGGTTTGAAATTCGTCGCTGCTTCGGTCGCGCTGGTCTGTTCCCAGGGCGCTTTTGCGCAAAGCGGCGAGACCGTTAAATTGGTCAGAATTGATCCGCTGACAGGCCTACTTGGCCCGGTCGGTGTCAACCAGGACAAGAGCTACAAGTTCTTTGCGGAAAAGTTTAGTGGCGCTGGCAATCCTGCTGGCGTCAAATTTGAATTCACCACTATTGACAACAAGCTAAGCCCTACCGAGAGTTTGAATGCTCTCAAGGCTGCTATTGATCAAGGTGCGCGCTACATCATTCAAGGTAATGGTTCCTCAGTCGCGTTGGCATTGTCAGATGCAGTGAGCAAGTACAACGAACGTAACCCCGGCAAAGAAGTCCTGTACCTCAACGACTCTGCGGTGGACCCAGACCTGACAAACAGCAAGTGCAGCTACTGGCACTTCCGTTTTGATGCCGACACCTCCATGAAGATTGAGGCGATGACCACCTTCATGAAGGACCAGAAGGACATCCAGAAGGTCTACATTTTGGGGCAGAACTACTCGCACGGCGTGCAGGTTGCCAAGTTCGCCAAGGAGAACTTGGCCCGCAAGCGTCCGGATATCCAAATTGTTGGCGAAGACCTTCACCCCTTGGCGCAGGTGCGAGATTTCGCACCGTACATCGCCAAGATCAAGGCATCGGGTGCGGATACTGTCATCACTGGCAACTGGGGCTCCGATCTGTCATTGCTGATCAAGGCAGCCAATGAGAACGGCTATACCGGCAAGTTCTACACCTACTACGCTGGCGTTACTGGCACGCCGGCAGCCCTTGGTACTAACGGTGCGGGCCGTGTCTACCAGATCGCCTACAACCACTACAACATGGGCGGACAAATGGAAAAGTGGATGAAAGAGTTCCACGACAAGTACAACGATGATTTTTACACCGGGTCTGTGATCCGTATTTACCAAACCTTGGGAGCCGCCATGGCCAAGGCGAAGTCCACCGATCCTCTGAAGGTTGCGGCGGCCATGGAAGGCTTGAAATTCACCAGCTTCAATGGCGAAGTCGAAATGCGCAAGACCGACCACCAGTTGCAGCAGCCGCTGTACATGTCAGTCTGGCAAAAGGCGGACAAGAAGTACCCATACAGTCCAGAGGGTACCGGCATGACTTTGGCGCCGGTTAAAGAGTTCCCCAACTATGTCTCTAGCACGCCGACCAGCTGCCAGATGAAGCGTCCTTAGTCCCACTTCGGGCGCTTAGAAAACAGGAGCCCGAGCGGGTTTACCGCATCGGGCTTTTTTTCTGTCAACGACGATAAAGGCTTGTCGACAATGGAGTTCTTCATCATCTCAATGCTCAACGGGCTCAGCTACGGCCTGTTGCTGTTCATGCTGAGCTCTGGCCTCACGCTGATTTTCAGCATGATGGGCGTATTGAATTTTGCGCACGCCAGCTTTTACATGCTGGGTGCCTATGTGGGTTATACCGTGTCGCGCTTTGTTGGCTTCTGGCCGGCCCTGGTACTGGCACCACTGCTTGTTTGCGCGCTTGGCGCCTTGTTTGAGCGTCTGTGTCTGCGCAGGGTGCACAAGTTTGGCCATGTGCCCGAGCTCATGATCACCTTCGGTCTGTCCTATGTAATTTTAGAATTGGTGCAACTGATCTGGGGCCGCATCGCGCTGGAGTTTCAACCACCTGCAGCCTTGCAAGGACCGGCTTTCACGCTGATTAATAATTCCGTCAACGGCCTGAGTATCCTTTGGGGAGCAGCTCCGGCCGAGATGTGCAGTGCAGTCGATGCCGCAGTGCGGGTGGTATGTTCGCCCTTTCCGGCAACACGTGGTTTCATGATGCTGGTAGCCCTGGTCATGTTACTCGCAGTGTGGTTGTTACTGACGCGTACACGCATCGGTCTGGTCATCCAGTCCGCGTTGACGCACCCGGATGCCGTCGAGTCCCTGGGGCATAACGTCCCCAGAATTTTCATGTTGGTGTTTGGCGCGGGCGCCGCGCTCGCGGGGCTGGCCGGGGTGATCGGTGGGAGTACTTTTCTCACTGAGCCGGCGATGGCAGCGACCGTGGGCTCGGTGATCTTTGTGGTCGTGGTGGTCGGAGGGATGGGCTCACTCTCTGGTGCATTTTTAGCGTCTGTGCTGATAGGTGTTATTCAGACGTTTGCCATTGCGTTCGACTTTTCGGTCGGATCGTTGGCCCAGCAACTCGGCCTGCAGCTGAGCGATGCGACACGCAACAATTCGTTTGTGAAATTGACACTGTCGCAGGTGGCGCCGATCTTGCCCTACCTGTTCCTGGTACTGATTCTGATCTTCCGGCCCAAAGGCCTTTTGGGCACACGGGAAGGATAAGAACATGAGCCAAACCATATTTGCGACTCCTTCCAAACCCTTCAACCTGGGGCGCTGGATTATTTGGAGTCTGTTTGCACTGGTGCTCGCCGTCGCCCCGCTATTGTTCACGGGTGGCCTGGGTCTGACCGTGCTGTCGCAAATGGGCATTGCTATCATCGCCTGCCTCTCCTACAACATGTTGCTGGGGCAAGGCGGCATGCTGAGTTTCGGCCACGCGGTTTACACCGGCCTGGGAGCTTTTGTGGCCATCCACGCGCTCAACGCAGTATCGGGCGGTTCGCTGCCCATTCCTGTGTCGATGGTTCCTCTGGCCGGTGGCCTCGCCGGCATGGGCTTTGCGGCGCTGTTTGGCTATGTCACCACGCGCAAATCAGGCACAACGTTTGCCATGATTACCTTGGGCTTGGGCGAGTTGGTGTTTGCCATGTCGCTGATGATCCCGGAGTTTTTTGGTGGAGAGGGCGGCGTGTCGGGCAACCGGGTCATTGGCACCCCCTTCATGGGTATCACCTATGGCCCAGCCATCCAGGTTTACTACCTGATAGCGGTCTATACCTTTATCTCTGTGGTCGCCATGTTTGCCTTCACCGGGACTCCATTGGGTCGCATGCTCAATGCGGTGCGCGACAACCCCGAACGGGTGGAGTTTGTGGGCTACAACACGCAGCGTATTCGCTACACGGCTTTTATCATTGCTGGTTTTTTTGCCGGCATTTCAGGCGGCCTAGGCGCGTTGAACTTCGAAATTGTGACGGCGGAGGTGGTGCATGCCGCACGATCGGGTGCCTACCTGCTGTTCACCTTCCTGGGCGGAGCAACCTTTTTCTTTGGCCCCATTATTGGTGCCGTGTTGATGGTGCTGGCATTTGTGCTATTCAGCGAGTTCACCAAGGCCTGGTTGTTGTACCTGGGGTTGATCTTTCTGTTCATGGTGATGTACGCACCCGGAGGTTTTGCAAGCCTGATCATGATGAATCTGCGCGTAGCCAAGTTTGGCAAGCTGCGCGGACTGTTACTAAACTACTTGGCACTGGCGGTGACCGGCGCGATTGCCTTGACCGGCGCTGCTGCCATGATCGAGATGATTTACCACCTTCAACTCAGTTCCTCGCAGGGTCCAGACATTGCTTTCATGGGGTTGCTGCTCAACACCACAGGCATGGAGACATGGTTCGGCGCTGCAGTCATATTGGCCATCGGACTGGGTCTGTTTGAATTGGCGCGCCGTCGGTTTGCTGAAAAATGGGAGGCTATTCAGGCCTCTATTGAAAAGCAAATGAACAAGGAGGACGCGCAATGACCGCCGCACCGGACTCTTTCGCGCTGGAGTTGAAGGACTTGCGCAAAAGCTTTGGCAAAACCGAAATCATCCGTGGCGTCAACCTGGCTGTGCGCCATGGCGAGCGGGTGGCCATCATCGGGCCCAATGGCGCGGGCAAGTCGACACTGTTCAACCTGATCAGTGGCCGATTTGGCGCAACCAGCGGTGATGTATTGCTCAATGGCACCACTATCAATGGGATGAAGCCCTATGAGATCAACCGGCTGGGTTTGTCGCGCAGCTTCCAGATCACCAATATCTTTCCCAAGCTCAGCGTGTTTGAGAACCTGCGCTGCAGCGTGCTGTGGAGCATGGGCTACAAGTACAGTTTTTTCCGCTTTCTATCGAGCCTGCACGATGCCAATGCCCGGGCCAACGAGCTGCTGCACATGATCAAGCTGGACAAAAAGCAAGACGTACTGGCCATGAATTTGACCTATGCCGAGCAACGCGCACTGGAGATCGGCATCACCATAGGCGGCGGTGCCAATGTGATCTTGCTGGACGAGCCCACAGCCGGTATGAGCCGCAGCGAAACGACGCGGTTCATTGCGTTGATCAAGCAAGTCACCGAGGGTAAAACTTTGCTGACGGTGGAGCACGATATGGGTGTGGTGTTTGGTCTGGCTGACAAGATTGCCGTCGTGGTGTATGGCGAAGTCATAGCCTTCGATACCCCCGACGCCGTGCGGGCCAACCCTCGGGTGCAAGAAGCCTATTTGGGCTCTGCGGTAGCCGATGCGCAGGCAGGAGGACACTGAACATGTGCCCCCACGTTCGTCACTTTGTGTACTCACTGCCCCCCATGGGGGCCCAGCCCTCCTTGGGGCGGCCCTACGGAGGCCTGCCATGCTAAAAGTATCCAATCTGCATGCCTTTTATGGCAAGAGCCATGTGTTACACGGCGTGGACATGCATGTCAATGCCGGAGAAATCGTAGCGCTTTTGGGGCGCAATGGCTCTGGACGCTCCACTACCGCCAAGGCCATCATGGGCCTCGTCGATTGCCAGGGCTCTGTCGTCTGGAAAGACAAAGAAGCCTTGGGCAAGAAAACTTTTGAGATTGCCCATCTGGGTTTGGGCTATGTACCCGAGAGCCGCGATATCTTCCCCAAGCTGACCGTGCACCAGAACCTGCTGCTGGGCCAAAAGCGCGGCCAGAAGAACCCGCGCTGGTCGTTTGACGACATGTACAAAATGTTCCCGCGCCTCAAGGAGCGCGAGCACACCGAGGCGGGTGTCTTGTCCGGTGGCGAGCAGCAAATGCTCACCCTGTGCCGCACGTTGATGGGCGACCCCGACCTCATCATCATCGACGAACCCACCGAGGGCCTGGCCCCCAAGATTGTGGAGCTGGTGGCCCAATACCTGCAAGAGTTGCGCAGGCGGGGCGTTTCCGTGTTGCTGATCGAGCAAAAGCTGACCATTGCGATGCAGATCTCGGACCGCTGCTTCGTCATGGGGCATGGCAGCATCGTCTTTGAAGGCACGCCCGAAGAATTGCGCAATAACACTGAAATCCGCAAGGAATGGCTGGAAGTATGACCCCCACAGTTGCCCACAGCGTGTGGCTACTTGCTTTTGTCCCAACTGTGACAACCTCGCTTTCAACCCAAATAAAACCCTCTACAATTTAAAACGAACGATCGTTCTATTTTGAATGTTCCACTTTCTACCCTGAGGAATGCAAGCATGACCGCCCAATACCAAGTCCAAGGTGACGTTGCCATCATCACGCTCGACAACCCACCCGTCAACGGCCTGGGTCTGTCCACCCGCTTGGGGCTAGCCGACGGCATGGCCAAGGCCAATGCCGATGCGGCGGTCAAGTCCATCATCATCACCGGCGCAGGCAAGGCCTTCAGCGGGGGTGCGGACATCAAGGAATTCGGCAAGCCCACCGCCATGCAGGAGCCCAACCTGAACAGCGTAATCGGTGTGTTGGAAAATTCTGCCAAGCCCGTCATCGCCGCCATCCACACCGTCGTCATGGGCGGCGGTCTGGAACTGGCCCTGGGTTGCCACTACCGCATCGCAGCGCCCGGCACCAGCGTGGCCCTGCCAGAAGTCAAGCTGGGCCTGCTGCCCGGCGCCGGCGGCACACAGCGCCTGCCCCGCGTACTGGGTGTGGAGCCCGCGTTGAACATGATTGTCAGCGGCGAGCCCATCAAGGCAGAAATGCTGGCCATGCTGCCGGGCCAAAAACTGTTTGACAAGATGGCAGCCTCTGCCGAAAGCCTGGCCCAAGAAGCGCTGGCCTTTGCCCGCTCGGTGGCCGACGTGCGCCCACTGCCACTGGTGCGTGATCTGAAGTGCAAACACCCACAAGGTGATGCGTACTTCCAGTTCGCACGCAACATGGTTAACGGCATGTCGAAAAACTTCCCCGCGCCTGCCAAGTGCGTAGATGCTGTCGAAGCCGCCACCAAGAAGAAGTTTGATGAAGGCATGGCGGTCGAGCGCGACATCTTCATCAACTTGATGTGGACGGCCGAAAGCAAATCACTGCGTCACCTATTCCTGGCCGAGCGTGCTGCGTCAAAAATACCGGACGTCCCCGCCGATACGCCACAACGCGCTATCAACTCCATAGCAGTCATCGGCGCTGGCACCATGGGTGGTGGCATTGCGATGAACTTTCTGAACGCCGGTATCCCCGTCAAGATGCTGGAAATGAAGCAGGAAGCACTGGACCGCGGCGTGGCCACCATCCGCAAGAACTACGAAGCCCAGGTCAAGAAAGGCAA
>JANXVI010000231.1 GCA_025351745.1 Rhodoferax sp. | reverse complement strand
TCTGGACCGACCCGGCCCTGCCCAAAGAACCGACCGCAGCTTGGACGTCATGGCCACCGGCAGTGCGTGGTTCTCCATGCAGGCACTGGACGGCACCGAGGCCTATACCCGCAACGGACACCTAGAAGTCTCTAACGACGGGACGATCGTGTCCAGTAGCGGCCTGCCAGTGCTTTCCAGCGGTGGAGCGCCGATGACCGTACCGCCCGGAGCCATGCTGTCCATTGGCAATGACGGCACTGTCAGCGCCAAGGTTGGCAGCCAACCGGCTAACAGTATCGGCCGCTTGAAGATGGTGACCTCCGCTGCAGACGATCCACTCAAACGCGGCGCCGACGGGCTGTTTAGGACCGCGTCGGGTGACCCATTGCCGAACGATGAAACCGCGAAATTGCAAACAGGCGTATTGGAAGGCTCCAACGTCAATGCCGTAGAGGCCATGGTCGGCATGATCCAGACCGCCCGGCAGTTCGAAACCCAGATGCGGCTCTTGCAAACCGCCGAGTCAAATGACCGATCTGCTGCCCAGTTGCTGGGCTTGCAAGGATGACACCCCCAAATGACGGATCTCAACACACCAGGACACTGAAACCATGATCAACTCACTGTGGATCTCCAAAACCGGCATGGAAGCCCAGCAAATGCAGCTGGACGTTATTTCCAACAATCTTGCTAACGTTTCGACCAACGGTTTCAAGAAAGCGCATGCGGTTTTTGAAGACCTGATGTACCAGAATCTGCGCCAAGTTGGATCGGCCACCTCCGAACAGTCCACACTACCCACCGGCCTGCAAGTGGGCTTGGGTGTGCGCGCCGTGGCGACCAGCCGCAGCTTTGCGCAAGGCAATCTGCAGCAGACCAGCAACAACCTGGACGTGGCAATCCAGGGCAACGGCTTCTTCCAGCTCACCATGCCCGACGGTACCCTCGGCTACACCCGCGACGGCGCCTTTCAAATTGACAACCAGGGCCGTATGGTGACCGCTGGCGGCTTGCCACTGGCTGGCAGTATCACCGTGCCCGCCAACGCCACTTCCATCAGCATTGCAGCCGACGGAGCGGTTTCAGCCAGTATTCCCGGCACCACCGCTCCGCAGACGATTGGCACCATTGCCTTGGCCAATTTCGTGAATCCGCCGGGACTGGATCCCAAAGGGCAAAACATCTATGCAGAGAGTGCGGCGTCTGGCCAGCCCAATGTGGGCACGGCGGGTGCCAATGGGCTGGGCACGGTGATGCAAGGCTTTGTGGAAACTTCGAATGTCAATGTGGTGCAGGAGCTGGTCACGATGATCCAGACTCAGCGCGCCTATGAGATGAATTCCAAAGCCATCCAAACATCCGATCAAATGTTGCAGAAACTCGGTCAGTTGTGAGGTATTGCATGACCCATCCAACCCAGTCCCCAGCAACACGCCGCACGGCACAACGGCTCGCATTTGTATTGGCGGTTACGAGCCTTTGCAGTGCCTGCCAACAGATTCCCCAAAAGGTTGTCGTCGATTTTGCAGAGCCCAGGGTCAGCCAGGCCCCCGCAGTGGCACCGATGGCCACACGGCCTGCCACTGGTAGCCTGTTCCAGAGTGTTGGATACCGCCCGGGCTTCGAAGACCGCCGTGCGCGCGCAGTTGGCGATACCGTCACGATACAGATTGTTGAAGCATTGTCAGCAAGTCAAGTGTCCACCTCAACCAGCAACCGCAATTCGTCGATCGATTCGGGGATCACAGCCTTACCCTTTAACAGCTTGGAAGGCCTTGGGAAAATGGGCATAGGCGCCAAAACCAGCAACGACTTTTCGGGCAAGGGTGGCACCCAAGCCGCCAACACCTTTTCCGGCTCCATCACCGCAACTGTCATTGAAGTCATGCCCAACGGGCATCTGGTAGTAGCCGGTGAAAAGCAGATTGGCGTCAACCAGAATGTCGACGTGCTGCGGTTCTCGGGTACGGTAGACCCGCGCCTGGTGCAGCCGGGCAGCATCATCAGCTCTACCCAAGTTGCCAATGTGAGAGTGGAGTCCCGTGGTCGTGGCGCTCAGGGCGAAGCACAAACAGTTGGCTGGCTTTCCAGGTTCTTTTTAAGCCTTCATCCTTTCTAAAGTTATTCAGAATAGTGTCGAGGGGTAACAGATCCACCCGGGTCTACCCACTAACCAACTCTGCACATGACACACTGGAACCCACTGGCAAAGACCACTGGACTCAAGCTATTGGGTCAGGTATTGCTGACCCTTGGCTTGGCAGCATTGCTGGGAACAGTCAGCCCGGCCTACGCCATGCGCATCAAAGAGGTGGCCAGCGTCGAAGGTGTTCGCAGCAACCAGTTGACCGGCTTTGGCTTGGTCGTCGGATTGGACGGCACGGGCGACCAAACCACCCAAATGCCCTATACCACCCAGGGTCTCAGCAACTACCTGCAGCAATTGGGCCTCTCACTGACGGCCACCACGCTGGCCCAGTTGCAGATGAAGAACGTGGCTGCGGTGCTGGTCACCGCCCAACTCCCTCCCTTTGCACGCCCGGGCCAAATGCTCGATGTCAATGTATCTTCGGTTGGCAACGCCAAATCTTTAAAGGGCGGTATGCTGATTGCGTCACCCCTCAAAGGGGCAGACGGAGAGATATACGCGCTGGCACAGGGCAATTTGATAGTGGCGGGTGCGGGTGCTGCAGCCGGCGGCAGCAAAGTAACGGTCAACCACCTCAGCGCAGGGCGCATCCCAGACGGTGCACAGGTCGAGCGCGTCGTGCCGACTGCACTGCAAGAAGGCTCGACCATCAATTTGAGCCTGAACGCGTCCGACTTTCAAACGGCACGCAAGGTTGCCACGGCTATCAACACGCAATTTGGACCCGGCGTGGCGCAAGCGCTTGATGGCCGCACCGTACAGGTCAAGGCGCCCATGAACGCCAACGACCGGGTCAACTTCCTGGCTGAAATGGAAGAGCTGCCAGTGCAAAACTCGGTTGCGGCGGCCAGGGTCATCATCAATGCACGTACAGGCTCTATCGTTCTCAACCAGGCCGTATCTTTGGGTGCTTGCGCCATTGCACACGGCAACTTGTCCATTAGTATCTCGTCGGCTCCGGTCGTCAGCCAGCCAAACGCACTGTCTACCGGGGGACAAACGGTAGTGACCGACAAGGCCAATATCGAGATCAAGCAAGACGCAGGCAAACTCATCCAACTACCCGCAGCGGCCCAACTGGCCGACGTGGTGAAGGCGCTCAATTCGCTCGGGGCAACACCCCAGGACCTGCTGGCCATACTGCAAGCCATCAAGTCGGCAGGCGCCCTGAATGCGGAGCTGGAGGTCATCTAATATGGGCTACGGATCCATTTCTCCATCGAATGCGCAGTCACTGGCAGCTGACGCCCAGTCCCTGGGCAACCTGAAAATGGAAGCTGGCAAAAACACGCCAGCCGCCATCAAGGAAACGGCCAAACAGTTCGAATCACTGTTCATGCGCGAACTGATGAAGAGCATGCGCGAAGCCACCATGAAATCGGGCATGCTCGACAGCGCCGGTGCCGACTTGGGTACCGACCTGTTGGACCAACAGTTCGCAGTGCAAATGTCCGGACAGCCGGGCGGACTGTCTGACATGATCGCTCTGCAGTTAACGCGACAGATGGCCGGTACGACCAAGGACTCAACAGCGGGCACAACCGGGCATTCCGGCGCCCCGGTCGGCGTCACGAAGTCTGCCAAATCCGCCGCCCCGTTGGCCCCAATGCCCGCCATTGGTAAGGCGGTCCGCACGCCCACCGAGAACCAATCCACCTTTGTAAAGCAGCACTCCAATGTAGCCAGCGAAGTCGAAAAGACGACTGGCATTCCCGCCAGCTTCATGCTGGGGCAAGCTGGCCACGAAACCGGGTGGGGTAAATTCGAAATCAAACACAAAGGCGGTGCTTCGTCGCATAATCTTTTTGGTATCAAGGCAGGTGCGGGTTGGACCGGCAAGGTGGCTGAAGTGACCACGACCGAATTTATCGATGGTGTTGCCACTAAGAAGCTGGCGAAATTTCGCGCCTATGATTCCTATGCGGATGCCTTCAAGGACTATGCACGCATGATTACCGAAAGCCCACGTTACGCCAAGGCGAAGGCCCTTACCCAGACAGGGGGGTCGGCCCAATCCTTCGCCAGCGGACTGCAAAAAGCGGGCTACGCGACTGACCCAGACTACGCCGCCAAGCTCAGCCGCGCAATCAACACCACGCTGCAAATCCGGCGCGCGCAGGCCTGATCAGGACACACTATGAGCATCCTTAACATCGGCGTCCAGGCACTGCAGGCCAATCAGGTGGCACTCCAAACGGCAGGACACAACATTGCCAATGTCAACACGCCGGGTTATTCACGCCAAAGAGTCGTCATGGAGACCAATGGCGGTCAGTTTACCGGTGGCGGCTATATTGGCAAAGGTGTCAATATCCAGACCATCCAGCGCAATTTCAGCGCCTTTTTGACCCGCCAGGCAACAGTGGCGGGCGCCACCCAGTCAGCAGACACCGTCCGTGCCGACAAACTGAAGTTGCTCGAAGGCCTTTTCCCCGGCGGAGCCAGTGGCCTGGGCGCATCCATCAACGACATGATGAATGCGTTTTCTGACGTTGCCAGCGCCCCTACTGACCTCACAGCCCGCACCGTGGCGCTGACGCGCGTAGACGAAACCGCCTCAAGAATGCGGTCTGCCTCCGTGCAACTCGACGACCTGCAAGCGGGCGTCACGCAAGAGCTCCTACAAAAAACCACCGCTATCAACAGCCTCGCGAAAAGCATCGCCGGGGCAAACGCTGAGATTGCACGCGCCAACGGTTCGGGCCAACCACCCAACGACCTGCTGGACCAGCGGGACCAACTGATCCGCGATCTCAATCAATATATACAAACAACATCTATTGCGGCCGACGATGGCACGGTCGGAGTTTTCATTGGCGGTAGCCAGGCCCTGGTTTTGGGCGACGTAGCTTCGACTGTATCAATCGTGAGCGACGATTTTGGTCAACCCAACGCCAAGCTGGCAATCAACCGCAACGGCGTGGCGATCACGATGAACGAAAACACCCTCGGCGGTGGCGAGGTGTCGGGTTTGCTTCGGTTTCAAAATACCGATCTCGTGGAAGGTCGTAATTTGCTCGGCCGTCTGACCACGGCCATCACGGATTCCGTCAACACCCAGCACCAACTGGGGCTCGACTTGAACGGGAATCCAGGGGGAAACCTGCTGACTCCTATCACCGCGTCGAGCTTCAAAGTGGTGCCGTCCAATTCGCCTGCCAATGCAGGAACAGCCACATTGACCCTCGGAATCAGCAACAGCACCCAATTTGCTGCGTCGGATTATGAAATGGCTTTCAACACCCCCACATCGGGGACCATTACCCGGCGCTCGGATGGGGTCGTTATTTCCTTTCCACAGGTCCCGCCTACAACCCTTCCAATATTGGCAGTGATAGACGGAATCAGTATTACGCAGGGCGGCGGTGCCGCCGTCGCGGGCGACCGCTTCTTATTGAAACCGTTTAGCACCCCGGCCGCCAATATCACGCGTCAGTTTTCGACCCCTCAGGCTCTCGCGGTGGCGAACCCGGTTGTGGGTCAAATGGGCAACAACAACACCGGAAGCCTGCAGCAGGTTGCACTGGTTGCCCGGACCAATCCGCCATCGGTGACTCCCGTCGTCTTGACGTTCACCGGGCCCAATTCGTATACCCGCAGCGACGAATTGCCTGTTCCCAACGCAACGTCTTTCGGCTATACATCCGGTACACCTATTGAAGGCAC
The DNA here is from genome assembly GCA_025351745.1 of Rhodoferax sp. Taxonomy (GTDB): domain Bacteria; phylum Pseudomonadota; class Gammaproteobacteria; order Burkholderiales; family Burkholderiaceae_C; genus Allorhodoferax. The sequence continues at coordinate 6,442 of JANXVI010000231.1, read as the reverse complement.
CGTGCCCGCGACAACACCTCTTTCACAATGGTCTGTGACTTTGCAAGGTGCTCCCAAAGCAGGCGACACCTATACGGTCAACAACACGATGACGCTGTCGGCAACCGGCAAAATCAATTACAAACTTAATTCCGGTAATGCCACTGCCATGATGAACCTGCGCGACGTTGCCATGTTCGACGGTGCTGCCTTGACCGACGGCTATGCGGGACTGATTTCGCAAATTGGAATTCGTGCACAGAGCGCCACCTACGCAACCCAGGTTTCGACCACCATTGCAACCAATCTGGAAAAGGACCGTGCGGGCGTGTCTGGCGTGAACCTGGACGAAGAGGCCGCAAAATTGCTGCAATACCAGCAGGCCTACCAGGCGGCCGCCAAGACGATCCAGATTGCACAAAGCATTTTCGAAACCCTTATTCAGGGAATGGGCCGCTAACGCGGCTGCACCAGGAGCAAGCACATGTCCGCCGCTTCGTTTTCACGCTTAGGCTCTGCCAATACCTATGACATTGCGCGCAGCAATCTGATAGGTCGCCAGACAGCATTGGCCAACCTGCAAGAACACCTGACTTCGGGTAAAAGGGTGGACACGGCCAGTGACGACCCTACGGCAGCCGCTGCGGCCGAACGCGCGCTGAACCGCATTGGGCGCATCCAAACCGACCAGCGCGCGCTGGAAGCCCAGCGCAGTTCCATTACCCAAGCCGAGACCACTTTGGGTGATGTTAACGACACATTGCAAAACATTCGCGAACTGGTCGTCAGTGCGGGCAATGGCTCCTTCTCGTCGGCTGAGCGCAAGATCATTGCCGGGCAACTAAGCGGTTTGCGCGACCAGGTATTCGCCTTGGCCAACCGCAAAGACATCAATGGGCTGCCACTGTTTGGTGCCTTGGCCAGTGCGCTGACGCCGTTTACAGGGCCTCTAACTACGGCGCCCGATTACACATTCAACGGATTGCCCGGGCAGACTGCCAGTTCCGACGTAGCCATCCCGTTTTCACTCGATGGTGATGCAGCTTTCATGCACCAGCCCGCACGGGATGGTTCGTTCAACGCAATCGTCAGCAGCATCCCCACTACTCGCACGCTGACGACGGATAGCTTGATTGTCTCTAACCCCGCCGTGGTAAGTGCCAACGCTACACAAGCGAGCATCGCCACAGGAATACCCAACAGTTTCCCAAAGTATGTTGTGCAATTTACTGCAGTTGACTCTACGACAGTCCCCGGTACGACCACGGCAACGTACAGCGTCACCGAAACACCAGCCGTATCCGTCCCGGCCGTCGCGCCAGTAACACTCAGCTACCCCTCCAACAGTGCCGCGCCGATTACGGGTATTCCTGGGCTTTCCTTCTCTGTAAGTGGAACCCCCGCCGTAGGTGACACCATCACTGTCAATTCGAATCCAAGCATCTTCAGCGTAATTGACAATGCCATACGGGATATTGGCGGCGCGACAACCAACAACGCTGCCATCCAAGCCGTTAGACAGGCACTAGGCAATTTGGACATCGGCATGAATCGCGTATCCGCCATTCGCGGTCAGGCCGGTGACTTGCTGAACCGCGCAGACGATATCACTACGAACCAGGGAAAACGCAGCATTCAGATGGAGTCCGACCGCTCCCGCGCGGAGGACCTGGACATGGTCAAGGGTATATCCGACTTCCAAAATCAGCAAACGGGTTACCAGGCTGCGCTGCAGTCGTACGCACAGATCCAGAAGCTCTCGCTGTTCAATTACATCAGTTGAGGCAGGCACGCAAGTAGCCGTTGGCAACATGACCCCATCGGTTCTTGGCAGCGTCACCCTCGGCTACGAACTGATCTGGAACCAGAAGCGTCGCCGCTGCGGCGTGCGCCTGTTTGTGGATGCGAATGGCTCCAGCAGCGTCGATGCCCAACACCTCGTCGCCGCCATCTCTGCGTTGTGGCCTCATTCAGCGCCGACGCTATTACTCCAGGTGTGCGATCCCACTTTACTGGTCGGCCTGCTGGACCACGCACCGGCGCGCGGCGCGTGGGTTGAGCTAGCCGACCACCACTTGTCCGACGCGCTGCTAGCCGGACGCGTGCGGAAAGCCCACGCGCGCGGTCTGCATATGGTATGGAGCGGCGATGCAGGCGCGACGCCCGATACCAGCGGCGGGGATCTATTTCATAAAACCCTTCGCACGCTGACACCGATGGAGGCGCTGGGCGTCTTGCGCGTATCTATGCGCCAGCAACAGGATAGCGGGGTGGGAGATGCGCAGACAGCACAGAGCCCAGTTGTAGCCGGCAGCATCTACCACGGCCTTGCCAGCCAAGCCTTGGTAGAGCACGCGTTAGACCGCCAGGGCGTGTGGGCAGTAGCAGGCTGGCCGGCTGAAGAAATCTTGCACGCTTACCGCTTCCGCCAGATCCAGCCGTCGCGCCCATTGCTGCGCGCGCTGATCAAGGCGATTGAAGACGATGAATCGCTGGACGTGCTGGAGCACCGCATGGGCGACGAACCCCTGCTGGTCTACCGCTTTTTGCGCTACGCCAACTCCGTCCACCTGGGTGCGCGCAGCGAGGTGCACAGCGTGCGCGAAGGGCTGATGGTCATGGGCTACAGCAAACTACGCACGTGGTTGATGGAGCAAATCCCCCACGCCAGCATCGACCCCAACCTGGACCCGATTCGTTTTGCAATGGTGCTGCGCGCGCGCATCATGGAGCGCCTGGCCGACGCCGGCGCAGAGGACGAATTGCGGCGTGAAGTGTTCCAGTGCGGAATCTTTTCGCAGCTCGATTTGCTGCTGGGCGAACCCATAGGTGCTGCCATCCACCGCCTGCCGCTGTCAGGCCGCATTGTATCGGCCGTCGTCGGCCAGACCGGGCCCTATGCGCCGTGGCTGGAAGTGGCCAGCGCGATGGAATCCAGCAACACCCGCATGATTCGTAAGGTATGCGTTGCGCACAACATGTCGGCTGATGGGGTGAACCGCGCTTTGCTGCACGCGCTGGGAGCGATATAGCCCAATGGGCGGGCGGGAAAGGTCGCCCTGACTCAATACCGTCTTCCCATACGAAACCAGCGCCCTCGTCCCGCAGACTAATGGTGCGCGACGCGTTAGTTCGCGTGCTGGCGAATTCGGTCTGACGGATTTCTCAACTACTGAATCGCCCTGTCGAACTCCGTACGCGAGACAAAATTATCACCGTCCGCATCGAAGGTTTCAAACATGGCGACCAAACCGGGCACGTCTTCGGCTTCTAACTTGCTCAGCTTGCCATCCTTGTTGACGTCCGCTTTCACAAAGGCGACCCCCAACCTCGCTTTACTCAAGGCGTCTGCCGATCCAAAGTTCATCTCGGTGGCAGGTGGCTGCGCCCAGACCGAAGCCGTTGTTGTCAAAATGGAAATGGCGCCAACGAGCAGGATGCGGCATTTAGTAGTCATTCGTGACGTCCATTTCAGAATTGAAAAACGCCTATTTTACGCCTGCACGGGTACACGGTCAGGGTTCTTGCCGCACGTTACCGAATTCACCCCTCGCGTCCCTGACGCGCACTATAGGCGACAGCAAGGTTGACGGTCGCGACTATGGACGCGCCTTTACTCGCCTACGGGTGTGGCCCGCCACCCTCCTCACTGCTCCGCCCGCAACCTCTCAAAGGTATCCCAAAACTGCGCATCCTGCGTCGTCGCAAAATTGATGCGCATCAGCGTGCTGGGCTGGCGCTCGGCGTGGAACAGCGCGCCGGGGGCCAGCAGGTAGCCTTCGTCCAGCATGCGCTGCGACAGTGCGTCGGTGTCTACGCCAGTCTCCACCCAGCCAAACAGTCCCGCCGGTGGCGTGGCGAAGCTGCAGCCATGGGCCAGTGCCAGTTGCACGCTGCGGCTGCGGGCCTGGTCCAGCCGGGTGCGGATGCGCTCGGCATGGCGGCGCAGCTGGCCCTGGTCTATGCACCAGGCCAGGGCCTTCTCCAGCAGCGCGGGCGTGGTCAGCGTGGCCAGCAGCTTGGTATCCACAAATGCTTCCACCAACGACGGGGGTGCCGCCAGAAAGCCGACGCGCCAACCGGGCGCCAATATCTTGGCAAAGCCGCTGACATAGATGGTGCGCTGCAGCCCGTCCAGCGCGCTCAAGCGTGTGGCGTGGTCTGGCGCGATGTGGCTGTAGGTGTCGTCCTCCACGATATGGAAGTTGTGCGCATTGGCCAGTTGCAAGACGCGGTGGGCGCTGCCTGGCGTCAGGCAATAGCCGGTGGGGTTGTGGAACACGCTGACGCTGACAAACAGCTTGGGGGCATGCAGCTCGCAGTAGCGCGCCATCACATCCAGGTCCGGCCCGTCGGCCCGGCGCGGCACCGGCAGGATGCGCATGCCCAAGGCGGCCAGTCGCGCGAATTCGATGGCCCAGCCCGGTTCTTCCACCATTACATAATCACCGGCGCGCAACAAGGTGCGACTGACAATATCGAGCGCATGGGTGGCGCCCACCGTGGTGACGATCTGGCTGGGGGCGGCGTGCACGTTGTAGGCCACCAGCTTTTGCGACAGCGCAATGCGCAGGCCGCTGTCGCCCGCGGGCTCGCCGTACTGCAGCGAGAAGGATTGCAAAACCCGGTTGCCGGTTACCTTGCGCACGGCGGTGGCCATAAAACTGGTCTCTAGCCAATCCGCAGGGAACACACCCATGCCGGGTTGCGGCTTGTCGGAGCTGCCGTGGAACATGCCCCGTATCAGCGCTGTGGCGTTGACCGGCACATGCTGCGCCTTGAATCCACCGGCAGTTGCGCGTGCTCCTAAATTAGAAGCGGGATGTGCAATGTTTTCGAGGGCTACAGCCATTTCCCTTACATAGAAGCCGCGGTTCTTGCGCGCCTCGACCAGCCCCTGGGCCAGTAATTGGTCATAGGCGGCCACGACGGTGGACGGGCTCACGCCCTGCTGCTGTGCACACAGGCGCACCGAGGGCAGGCGTGCTCCGGGTGCCAGCAGGCGGGTGCGTATGCGCTCAGCAAAGCGGTTGCACAACTGCTCGGCAAGCGATTGGGATGCGGTCTTCATCAGCATGGCGTATGCCTCGTGTATAGCCCCCACGCTGCGCCGCTACGCGGGTCGCTGTCCCCCGAGGGGGCGCACTCCCCTTGGGACGGCCCGGCGGAGAAACCTTGGGGGTGGGTCGGTGGTCTGTGTCGCTTCTATCAGCAATACAGTTCAGATCAAGGACCTTGAAACTGTACTGGTAGTGTGCTGACTTCAACTATAAAGTGTGGTGCATGACTTGGCAAGAATTTGCGGCTTTACTGGTGCTGGCCACGGCGATGAGTTTCACGCCGGGGCCCAACACCACGCTGTCTACGGCCCTGGCGGCCAACGGTGGTCTGCGCCGGGCCATGCCCTTTGTCTGCGCGGTGCCGCTGGGCTGGAGTGCCCTGCTGCTGCTCTGCGCCCTGGGCCTGGGTGCCCTGCTGCTGGCCGTGCCCGTGCTCACCCTGGTTGTGAAGCTGGTGGGTGTGGCCTACCTGCTGTGGATGGCTTTCAAGCTGAGCCAAGCCCGCCAGTTGGGCGAGGCCGATGCCGCAAGGTTGCAGGTCGGCTTCTGGCAGGGCGTGGCGCTGCAGTTCGTCAACATCAAGGCCTGGATGCTGGCGCTGGCCATCGTCAGCGGCTGGATTGCCGGGCGCGCTGACACGCCGCAGCGCCTGGCCATCGTCATCCCCGTCATTCTGGTCTTCGCCTTTGCCAGCAATATGCTGTACGCGACGCTGGGCTCGCTGTTGCGAGACTGGTTGCGCGGGCCGTTGGGCACCGGGCGTCGCTTGCTGGCCTTTAACCACGTGATGGCCCTTGTGCTGGTAGTCACTGCGCTGTGGATGCTGACCGTATGACGACCGCCCATACACCTGCGAACAACGCCCGCCAGATCAACCAGGGTCTGTGGCTGGGCCTGTTGGGCATCGTCATTTTCTCGGTCACGCTGCCGATGACGCGCATGGCCGTGGGCACGGCCGATGCGCCGCAAATGTCGGGTTTTTTCATTGCCATGGGCCGGGCCGTGGTGGCAGCCGTGTTGTCTGGCGCGTTCCTGCTGCTGACCCGCGCGCCGCTGCCGCGCCGCGAGGATTGGCTGCCATTGGTCATCACTGCGGGTGGCGTGGTGTTCGGCTTCCCACTGTTCACGTCTTTTGCGATGCGCTATGTCGAGGCCACGCATGCCAGCGTCATCATCGGGGTGCTGCCGTTGGCGACAGCGGCTGTGGGCGCGCTCTTGCACCGCCAGCGCCCGTCCACCGGTTTCTGGTTGTGCGCGGCGCTCGGTAGTGCGCTGGTTGCTGTGTTTGCGGTGATGCACGGAGGTGCTGCGGCCACTTCCGCGACGGCAACCGGTGGCATCTCCGTGGGCGGCGCCGATCTGTTGTTGGTGGCCGCCGTGCTGTGTGCCGCCGTGGGTTACGG
>JANXVI010000191.1 GCA_025351745.1 Rhodoferax sp. | reverse complement strand
CGGTGCTCTTCAATATTTCTTGGCTAATGGTGCCGGCGTATTCGGGGTAAAGGTCGATCTGCCCGGCACGCAAGGCCTCGTAAACGATCGCCGTGTTGCCCAGGCCCGCGCGCACTTGTGGCGGCACGGCAGTGTGGTGCGCGGCTTGCTGGGCCAGCAGTTCGGCCAGTATGTAGGACTCGGTGAAGCGTTTGGAGCCTATGCGTAGCGGGGTTGTTGTGGTGTCGGCTGCAAAGGCAAGCGCGCTTGCGGACATCAGCAAGGCGGCCAATAGCCCAAGCAAGATGCAAGGTGTGCGACGAGTCCAACGAAACAGGTGCATGGTGGTGTCGGATGAGGTAGTTGGCCTATGCGCCCAGCTTTGCGCAAAGTTGCGCCGCATCGGGCACCGCAAAAACGGTATTGTGCTTGTCGGTATAAGGGCCGCCGCCTGGCTCGACCGCACCCTGGGCATCGTAGCCAACGGCCTTGAATTTCCAGACCTGCTCGATGCGCTTGAGGTTGCCCACATGCGTGCCATCGGGCAGGTGCACGCTGTGCACATTGACGTTAACGGGTGTGAGGGTCAGCAGGGTCACGGTGGCAGTTGGCGGTTGGGCCGTTTTCGGGGTTTTTTTGGATGACAGCGCGAAGGTTAACCCAAGTACCATGGGCTCAACCCATCTAATACGTCCAATACGCCCAATACGCCCAAATGGAAAACCCCCCAACATTCCAGTCTGCCCGAACCCTGCCCACGCAATTTATCCACACGCTGCAGGTAGACCCGTCTCAGCACCCGCGCGGGCTGGCGTACCTGAGTGCTGCTAGCGGTCTGGTGCGGGTGCGTCATCGCCATTTTGTGGTGGCCGACGATGAACTGCACCTGGGCGTGTTTGAAGACGCCACTGCAGCACAGACACAGCCCTTGACCGATGAGCCTTCCATGGGAAGCCTGGTCCGCCTGCTGGAAGGCGACTTGCCTCATGACAAGGGCAAGCGCAAAAAGGCCAAACCCGATTTTGAAAGCCTGGTGTTGTTACCACCATTGCCGGGTTGCCCGGCGGGTGCGTTACTGGCGTTGGGATCGGGCTCGAAGCCCAATCGCGAAACGGCAGTGCTGATCGCCTTGGACGTGCAAGGCCTGCCCAATGGGCGCATGGCAGTGGTTGATTTTTCCGCCGTGTACGCGCCGTTGCGCAAACGCTTTGTAGACCTGAATATTGAAGGGGCCTTGATCGTCAGTGGCGATCTGGTGCTGCTGCAACGGGGCAACAAGGGCACGGCACCGAATGCCATCGTTCGCTTTGATTGGAATCTGATGGCACCTTGGCTGGCGAGCGCGCAGACCCAGCCCCCCCCGGCAAAGAGTGTGCAGCTGATGGACCTGGGCAGTGTGGACGGCGTGCCCCTGGGCTTTACCGATGGCGCTGCGTTGCACGGTGGCGCGTGGGCATTTACCGCGGTGGCTGAAGACACCGACGACAGTTATCTGGATGGTGTGTGCGTCGCCTCGGTCGTGGGCATCGTGGGGGTGGACGGCAAATTACAGCAACTGCACCGGCTGGACGGCGCACCCAAGGTCGAAGGCATGGCGGCGTTGGCTGATGGGAGCGATTGGGTGTTCACGCTGGTGACCGATCCCGATGACCCTGCCAAGGCAGCCCAGCTGCTGCAGGTGCGACTGCCGGTGTAGCTTCGCAGTTGTCTCGGCTGTGCCGCCAAAACTGGGCAGGTGGAGCACCAACCGTTTATATATCGGTGCTCATGGTACTGTCTTCTACGATTGAATGTGCCGCTAGCCCACGTGCAATATGCGCTAGCAGCTCCCAAATCAGTAGCATCAGGATCGAGCGATGACCGCCTGCTACCGAAAAATATCAGCCGACTTCGACCCGAATCACCATGGCCTGCTGCCCATAGCGCACCACCTTGCCACCGCGTTCCTCGGCAAAGGCGATGGCCTCTGCATGGGTCGAGAACCAGGCGTTCGGGTAGCCATATTCCTGGCCCGTGGTGTAGTGCCCCAGGGTCTGCGGTGGCTGGCTGCGCAGCGTGGGCAAATACGACTCCCAATTGGCAAAGCCCGCCTCCACGGCCAGTGTGCGCAAAAAATGTTTGCGCTGCAGCAGGTGGCGCTGGCGGTACAGCGCGCCGAGGGTCAGCTCGGCGAACACGCCGGCGCCATGTGCACGCCGCACGGCGGGCATGGCCTTGAAGACTGTTGCGTCCTTAGACGCGCGGTGCAGTGTGCGCGCCAGGCGCAAGGCCATCTCGACTGCACTGATGGCGTGGGTGGACGGTGTTCCAGCGGGGCTGGCGGTCGTGTCTGAGATGTGTTCAGACGTAGTAACGGGTGGAATGCTTTGTGTGCGCATACCGGCTCCTTGTTTCAACGGCCGTTCTCGCAGTGGGCCAGGTAGGAGGGGTATGCAAGCGATGGGCTTGCGTGTCAGATGCATCGGCTTTTGCGAGCTGGGCTTCCTGAAAGCCCGAGTTGATTGTAACCTTGGCTGCTGCGCCGCTAGTCAACGACCACCCAACCCAATGCCGCAACCGGTGGCAGGTCTTTGGTCACGCAGTGCCATTGTTCTCCCGCGTCGGCGCTTATCCACAGGCCGCCCGTCGTAGATGACATGGCCAATGTCTGCCGGTCGGGCGCTAGCTCCAGGCTGTGGCGGTAGACCAGGTGGTAGGCGTTCTCTTGCGGCAGCCCACTGGTGAAAGTGGTGAAGGTTTGGCCACCATCGTCGGTGCGGTTGACGACCATTTTTCCATCCAGCGGGTAGCGGTGGGTGTCGGCTTGCGCGGGCACAAACCAGGCGCGCAATGGGTCCACAGGGTCGCAGGCCACGGCGAAGCCAAAGCCGGATGGTTTGGGCGCTGCTATGCCGGTCCACAACTGTCCGCCATTCGTCGAGCGGTAGTTGCCGCAGTGGTGTTGCACCCACAGCACATTGGGCTGCGCGGTGCACTGCACCATGCGGTGCGGGTCTTGTGTGTTGGGGTCCTGTTCGCTGTCGGCGGGCAAGTAGTCGGCGCGCATCCCCTCGGCAGTCAGCGTCCATGCCCGCCCTCCGTCGGTGGTTTGCCACACGCCACCGCAGGAGACGGCTACGCTGATGTGATGCGCGTTGCGCGGGTCTACCAGCACCGAATGCATGCCGGGGTAGTCATTGCCTCCGCCAAACCAGCCCAGACGTTTGGGGTTCTCCCACAGTGCGGTGTTCAGCACCCAGCTCTGGCCGCCATCTTCGGATTTGAACAAGCCCGCTGGCATGCAGCCAGCCCACAGCGTGCCGGGTTCTGCAGCAGAGCCGGGTGTCAGGCTCCACAGCATCTCCACATTCCACGGCGTGGGGTCATCGGCCAGCGGGCCTTCGGTGGGTTTGGGGGGGAAGGCGGGTGCGGTGATCTCGGTCCAGTTGGCACCTTGGTCGGTGCTCTTGCGCAGCTTGACGCCAAAGTGGCCCATGCGCAGCGCGGCATACCAGGCACCGTTGCGCGGGTCGGCCAGGACCTGGGTAACAGGGTCACCCGCAAAGTGGTGTGCGGCAATCGCCCATTGGGTGCCCCGACCGCGGACGACGAAGAGGCCTTTGCGCGTGGCCACCAGAAGTGTTTGCATGGTTGTGTCTCCTGTTGCAGATCAGCCGCCTGTGAGCGCCTGAATCACTAGAACCGTGTCGCCCGATGCAAGTGGTTGATCCAGCTTCTGGCGGTTCAGCACCATGGTCTTGTTGATGAACACGGCTACGTGTTTGCGAATATGGCCTTGGTCATCGAGCACGTAGTGGCGCAATTCGGCGGGAGCAGCGGCCAGTGCGGCATCGAGCACGGTGCGCAGGCTGCCCGGCGCCACGCTCTGCGGTGCGCATTGCACGTGGCGGCGCAGGCTAGCCGCAAATTCCACAGTCACCACAAACGCCCTTTCAATCAGACCGCGCAGTATCGCAATGGCGGCGTGCGTTGGCAAGGGGCGATTTCACACCAGGGGCAGGGCAGTCGAGCTCTTGATTTGCTCCATGGAAAAGGCGGACGAGACACCCGCCAAATCCACCAGGCTGATCAGCTTTTTGTAGAAGCGGTCATAGCCGTCGATGCTGGGGGCCACTACTTTGAGCAGGTAGTCCACGTCGCCACTCATACGGTGGAACTCTTGCACCTCGGGCAGCGTGCTAACCACAGCGGCAAAGCGGGTCAGCCATTTTTCATCGTGTTGTGCGGCGCGTATGCTGACAAACACCGTGATGGGCAACCCCACCTTGTGGCGATTGACCACGGCCACCCGCCGCTCGATGAAGCCATCGTCTTCCAACCGTTTGACACGCTTCCAGCACGGCGTGCTGGAGAGGCCCACCTGCGCACCGAGTTGCGCCATCGATAGCGTGGCGTCGCGCTGCAGAGTATCCAATATCTGCAAATCCAGTCGATCGAGCATTTTGTTCTACCAAAGTGTGTAAATGAAGATTTATGTGCTTCATTGTCTGTGAATTGGGTGAAATTTGGAATGTATTTGCTGGCAAGACTTTCTACACTTCTTACCATTCTTCGCTTTCCCACAGGCCACACGCACCATGCCAACTACCCTCTACCTGGATTCCAACGCCACCACCCACGTGCTGTCCGCCGCCGTGCACGCGGCCACACAAGCCATGGGTGAGCAGTTTGGCAACCCCAGCAGCAGCCATTCGCACGGCCTCGTCGCCAAAGCCCTGCTGGAGCAAACCCGTGCCAGCGCCGCAAAAGTGATTGGGGCGGGCGATGGCCATGTGGTGTTCAACAGCGGTGCCACCGAAGGCATTCAAACTGCGGTGCTGTCTGCCCTGCGCGCCATTGGGCCGCGTCTTGCCGGGCAAGCCCAATTACTGCTGTATGGCGCGACCGAACACAAGGCTGTGCCGCAGGCGCTGGAGCATTGGAACAGCGTGCTGGGCTTGGGGCTGGAGCTGCGTGCATTGCCGGTGGACAGCCGTGGTCAACACAACCTCCAAATGCTGACCGCGTGGCTGCCCCAAACCGCCTTGCTGTGCACCATGGCGGCCAACAACGAGACCGGCGTAGTGACCAATCTGACCGCCATTCAACGGTTGTTGGCGCAAACCGAAAGCCAGGCCCTGTGGTTGGTGGACTGCGTTCAGGCGCTGGGCAAGGTGGATCTGGACCTGCAGCACAGCCGCATCGACTACGCGGCTTTTTCGGGGCACAAGCTGTACGCGCCCAAAGGCACTGGCATGTTGTATGTGCGTCGCGGCGCGCCGTTCACGCCGCTGATGTCCGGCGGCGGCCAAGAAGGCGGCATGCGCAGTGGCACCGAGAACATGCCCGGTATTGCCGCCTTGGGTGCTGTGCTCGACGCTTTGCGCCGGGGCGACACCTTCGCCAACCATGCGACGCTGCGCGTCTACCGCGACCAATTGGAAGAGAGCCTGCGCAGGGCGTTTCCCGCCATTGTTTTCAATGCGCCACTCGACCACAGCCTGCCCACCACACTCAATTTCTCAGTGCACGGCATCACCAGCAAGGCGATGTTGGATGTGTTCGACGCCGCCGGTTTGCGCGTCAGCGCTGGTAGCGCGTGCAGTTCGGCAAAGGCTGCGCCCAGCTATGTACTCGAAGCCATGGGTCTGCCCGCATGGCGCACGATGTCGGCTGTGCGCCTGTCCTTCGGTGCGCTCGCAAGCCGCCAACTGGTCGATGCCGCTTGCGTCGCGATTGCGCGGTGCGGCCAGGTCTTGATGGCCATGCCCCATAAAGAAGAAATTGATTTGTTGGCGACCGGTGCGGCCGTGATCGATGTGCCGTGTAATGCGCAAGATAGTGGGGCCATGACATTGCAGTGGAGCGAGCTGGGCGCGTATCTGGCCACTCATCCGAACACCCGCTTGCTGGATGTGCGCGAGGCGGTCGAGCACCATGCTGGCCGCGGCGTCCGCTACGGTGCGTTGGCCGCCATCAATGTGCCTCTCAGTACGCTGGCATTGGAGGCGGCGCTGCCAGCGGCCTGGATGGAATCCAAGGCGGCTGCCTTTGTGCTGGTGTGCCGCAGTGGCAAGCGCAGCCTCAAGGCCGCACAATGGTTGCGCAGCGAAGGCTATACGCAGGTGCACCATCTGTATGGCGGTTTGGCACTGCGCCCTGATTGCGGCACCGCTGCTACATCACACTCGCCCCCAGAAAAAGTCACGCGCTACACCAGCGGTTAAAAACAGGGCGCCGTCTGCAAAGCCAAGCCTGGCGCGACTTTGCAGGCTTGTGAACACGCTTATCCACAACCTAGCCCACAGCGGGCAGGGGCAAGTATATTTTTGTTGTTGCGCGGTCAAGGGAGCGTGAAATCAAATGTATAGACGTGATGTCCGCCGGTGATCTGGATTCCCATTTTTCCCGTCAGACCGGTGAGTTCGCCGGTTCCCGAATCGGGCACAACCTGCACCACCAACTGTGGCGTGCCGCGGTCCATAACGCCCGTGTGCATCAGCACGAAGCTGCCCTTTTTGCCCAGCAGCGTGCCGGTGACGCGCTCAATGGCTACGTAGCCCGCCGAGCCCTTGACTTCTGTCATGGCGGCCAGCATTTCGCCCAGACTGTGGGCACTCAAATCCCCGTGGAATGTCTTGTCTAGCTGCTGGCGGCCCAGCTTGGCCGCTTCAATGGCGGGGGTGGCTGTCTGGGGTGTCAGCTTGACGTCAAAGTTTCCTGTGACGTGTTGTTGCTGCTGTTGTTGCATGTGTGGCTCTTTCAAAGTATGGGTCGGGTTGATGGGTGGTGTTGGCTGAGGCTGCGCGTGGACCGTTACGGATGTGGCCGCACTGTACAGGCCCAGCAGGGCGCAAAGGGCGGCGCCAACCGAGCGCGGGCCAAGTGATTTCATCTGTATCCTCCGTAAATGGACAGTTGTATTGCCAACAAGCTGTGAATTACACAAGATATCGCGCAGAACCTATAGGAAAAACGCTACACCGCCGCAGTCCATTGCCCAACCATGCAACCCAAAAATTCAGACCGCTGCGGCACGACACTCGCGCAAACGCGTGGCGTGTTGCGCACCAGCTTTAGCCAAGGACGGTTCGAGCACCATCGGCAAGCGCCGTCGCCGTCGCTGATTGATTGGGTTGAACACTATTGGCATGTGCAATGGGACCTGCGCGGCTTGCCCGCCCAGCAGCAGGCCACGCTGCCCCACCCCAATGTGCACCTGGTCATCGAGCAGGGCCAGGCCCGCATCTATGGTGTGCACCACGGGCGCTTTCTACGCCAGTTGCAGGGTCAGGACCAGGTGTTTGGCATCAAGTTCAAACCCGGGGGGGTCTACCCCTTCTACCGCCAGCCCGTGGCCGGGTTGATGAACCAATCGTTGGACGTGGCGGCGGTCTTTGGCAGCGCGGGCGTGGCTCTGGCGGTGCAAGTGTCGGCCGCGCCGCAGTTTGAGGCCATGTGTGCGGCGGCAGAAGCCTGGCTGGTGCACCACCTGCCCGCGCCCGATGCGCAGGCCGAGCGCGTCAACAGCCTGCTGGCGCGCATTGCACAAGAGACCAGCATAACCACAGTCGAAGACGTGCAGGCATTGAGCGGGCTGAGCTTGCGCGGGCTGCAGCGCCTGTTTCAAAAGTATGTAGGCGTCAGCCCCAAGTGGGTGATTCAGCGCTATCGTCTGCACGAGGCCATCGCGCAGGTGCAGTCTGGCAAGACGCTGAGCTGGACTGCGTTAGCTTTGGCGCTTGGCTATTTTGACCAGGCGCATTTTGTGCGCGACTTCCGCCAGGTGGTGGGAATGGCGCCCGGGGAATATGAAAGTGGCCTGCAACGGCAGCCCGTCGTTCCCCAGTAACAGCTGTCTCCCAGGCGTCATTCGCACCATGGGGCTTGGTGAATACCCTGTGCCCGGTCTGCGGTGGCGCGCCTAGCATCGGTGATTCGCACACCCGCGATCGCATTTCAACAACCCGTATCAAGGAGATTCCGCATGAGATCTATTGGATTCAAACGCCATCAGTTGACAACAGTGGCTGCAGTCAGTTTGTTGGTGGCTTGCGGCGGCGGCGGGAGTGACCCCACGCCGCTGCCACCGGCCCGTGGAAGCTTGGTCGAGACACCCACCGTGGTGGCTACTCTCACGGCTGCACAAATCAACACCACGACCGCCACCACCGGTTTGCAGGGCCTGTCGGGCGTTGCCAAGTGCGATGTCAAGGTTGTTGCATTGAACTACAACACGATCGGGGTGGCCGGTGAGGCGACCAATTCCTCGGGTGTCATGCTGGTGCCCAGCGGCACGTGCAACGGAGCATCTGCGCTGGTTGCCTACGCCAAGGGCACGGACGTGCAGAAGCCACGCACCTTGGCCAACCCTGCAGATTCCGAGACCTTCCTGCTCGCTGCCATGTATGCCGCGCAGGGGTATACCGTGGTTGCGACCGACTACCTTGGCTTTGCCAAATCGGCCTATTCATTCCACCCCTACCTCCATGCGGATTCTGAAGCCAGCTCGGTGATCGATTCGATCCGTGCGGCCCGCAATGCTGCCACCGCCGTGGGCGCCAGCCTGTCTGGCAAGGTCATGCTTACGGGCTATTCGCAGGGTGGTCATTCGTCGATGGCTGCGCACCGGGCCATCGAGCGCGACAACGCCTCTGAGATCAATGTCGTGGCGGGCGCGCACTTGGCAGGCCCCTACAACTTGTCTGGTTCCACGAAGCTCACCAATGCCATCGCTGGCGTGCAGTTCTTCGTGCCGTACCTGGTCACTGCCTATCAGAAAATCTACAAAAATATTTACAGCAGCCCATCGGTCGCATTCAAGGCCCCGTATGACGGCTATATCGAAAGCCTGTTGCCCAGCCCGACGTTGACCTACACCACCCTGATAACAACCGGCAAGCTACCGGGGGCCAATGGTGAAACGCCCAACCAGGCCCGCGACGCCGTGTTCCAGACGGCATTTACCACAGACGTGCAGACCAACAACAACAGTCCGTTCTACCTGGCAGCCAAGAAAAATGACCTGCTGAGCTGGAACCCCAAGTCCAAACTGATGCTGTGCGGTGGCGTGGGAGACCCTACCGTGCCACCGGCTGTGCACCAAGCCGTCATGAAGGCTGACTTTGACTCGAGGGGCCTGACCAACGTGAGTTCAGTGGATGTGGACGCTGCCGTGCAAGCGACATATGGTATCGCCGGTAAGGCACCCACCGACCCGACGTCGGCAGCTTTTGCCGCGTACTATGGCAATTACCACGGGTCCTACGAGCCACCGTTCTGCCACCTTCAGGCCAAGGTGCTTTTCGATTCTGTGAAGTAGTTTTAAAGAACTGAACGGCTGCAGACTGGGGCTTACGGGCGGGGCATTTCAAAGGCCCGGCCCGACCCAAGTCTTCAGCCCGGCAGTCGGTTTACATCGCACGCGCTAGGCCTTGCCGGTACCGGGCGGGGCAATCTTGTCTTGCGTTTGCGTGTCGAAGTCGCTGGCGTCGTGGCGTTCATGCAACTGGCTAGACGGCTCACCCCACGCACGGTTTACCTTGCGCCCCCGCTTCACGGCTGGACGCTGCGCGATCTCGTCGGTCCAGCGTAGCACATGCTTGTATTCTTGCACGCTGAGGAAGTCACCAGCCTCATAGAGCTGGCCCTTGACCAGCGTGCCATACCAGGGCCACACGGCCATGTCGGCTATGGTGTAATCGTCGCCCGCCAGGAATCGGTGCTCTGCCAGTTGGCGGTCCAACACATCCAGCTGGCGTTTGACTTCCATCGCGTAGCGGTTGATCGGGTATTCGAACTTGGCGGGTGCATAGGCATAGAAATGGCCGAAACCGCCGCCGAGAAAGGGCGCACTGCCCATCTGCCAGAACAACCAGGACAGGCACTCGGCACGCGCTGCTCCACTGGCTGGAAGAAAGGCGCCAAACTTTTCAGCCAGGTATTGCAAAATCGCACCGGACTCAAAAACGCGCACCGGTTTTTCGCCGCTGTGATCCATCAGGGCCGGAATCTTCGAGTTCGGGTTGACACCCACAAACCCGCTGCCAAACTGGTCACCATCGTTGATGCGGATCAGCCAGGCGTCGTACTCTGCACCATGGTGGCCCAGCGCCAACAACTCTTCCAACATCACCGTCACTTTGACGCCATTGGGTGTGGCCAGTGAATACAGCTGTAGTGGGTGGCGGCCCACCGGCAACGCCTTGTTGAGCGTGGCACCCGCAATGGGTCGGTTGATGCTGGCAAACTTGCCGCCGCTTTCCTGGTCCCAAACCCAGACTTTGGGCGGGGTGTATTCGGTTGTATTGCTCATGGAATGGTCTCGATGGGGTAGCTTAGTGATGGGCGTACAGGGCTGCAAAGTCGCAAACTATGGCAGCTTTCGCGAGACCTCCTGCGCCTCAAGGGTATATTGCTGCTCATGCACACCAATCGACCCCACCAACGCAGCGACCTGGTTCGCATTGCCATCCACGCCATGTCCGAGCGCGGCTTGCTGCCCGAGTTCTCAGACCGGGTGGAGCGCCAGCTCACCACCATCACCGGCCCTGCAGCCGACAGCGCCCCCGCCATCCACGACCTCACCCATTTGCTGTGGTGCTCGATCGACAACGACGATTCGATGGATCTGGACCAGCTCACCGTGTCCGAGGCTATACCCGGCGGTGCCGTCCGCTTATGGGTGGCGATTGCCGATGTGGATGCGCTGGTCGCGCGCGACACGCCCATCGATGAACACGCCAGCACCAACACCACGTCGGTCTATACATCGGCCCGTATTTTTCCCATGCTTCCCGAGCGGCTGTCAACCGACCTGACCTCCCTCAACGCCCACCAGGACCGTCTGGCCATGGTGACCGAGATGGTGTTCAACGCAGATGCAACGCTCGCGGGCTCCACCGTGTACCGCGCCAATGTGCGCAACCAGGCCAAGCTGGCCTATGACGCAGTCAGCGCCTGGATCGATGGTACGGCCCCATTGCCAGCAGCCGCTGCGGCCGTGCCTGGCATTGACCTGCAACTGCGCACACAAGACGGTTTGGCCCAACAGCTGCGCACGCGCCGACACGCCGAAGGTTCGCTGGAGTTTGAAAGTTTTCAGCCACGGGTCGTATTCGACGGGGAGCGCGTGGCCGACATCCACCTGCAGGTGCACAACCGCGCCCGCCAGTTGATCGAAGAAGTCATGATCGCTACCAACACCTGCACCGCACGCTATCTGGCCTCGCGCGGCGTTGCGTCTTTGCGACGCGTGGTTCGGTCGCCTGAGCGCTGGTTGCGTATCGTAGGTGTGGCCAAGGAGTATGGCGAGACCCTGCCGGCTGAACCCAACTCCAAGGCGCTGGAGGACTTTTTGGCCAAGCGCCGCCGGGCTGACCCGCTGCGCTTTCCTGACCTGTCGCTGGTTATTGTCAAACTCATGGGGCGCGGCGAATACGTCCTGGAGGCGCCGGGTGCCGAGCCTATCGGACACTTTGGCTTGGCCGTTACGGACTACACGCACTCCACCGCACCCAACCGGCGCTTTCCCGACCTTATCACCGCGCGGTTGCTGAAGGCGGCTTTGGCCGACAAGCCCGCGCCCTATTCGAGCGCCGAGTTGGACGAGCTGGCCGTCCACTGCACGCGCCAGGAGGACGCCGCGCAAAAGGTAGAGCGCCAGATGCGCAAGTCAGAGGCCGCATTGTTGCTGGAGTCGCGCGTGGGCGAGCGTTTTGACGCGATTGTCACGGGCAACGCCGCTGACGGCGTGTGGGTGCGCGTGCTGAACCCGCCCGCCGAGGGAAAAGTGGTGCGCGGTATCAACGCACTGAAGGTGGGTGACAAGCTGGGTGTTAAGTTGCTGTCCACCGATGTGGAACGCGGTTTTATTGATTTCGAGAGCGTGGGTTTACGCACTTAGGTTGTCGGCGCTTGCGCTGCCTTCCAGGCTTCAAACCCGACCCTCAAGGGGTCACAACACCCCGTAGCCAGACGTTGATGAAGACCAGCAGCTTGCTGTTATGTTGCGCGAGTTGGGTGATCCAGGTGCTGTCCATACCGGGTGTCGTACAGCATTGGCACAGGGTGTGTTTATTCTGGACTATCCAGCGTAATTTGCTTGTTTTCCACGTATTCCTTGTATTCGGTCAACGGGATGGCCGTCACACCGGCAGCGCCGTTCTCTTCGGTCCAGCTCAATGTGGCGCTGTCGGGTGCCAGCTCGACTTCTGCAGGGCCTTGGGGAATCTCGATGGGCGCGCCGTCACCGGGGCGGTAAGTTACGTTGTCGTGGATGGTGGCTTGTTGGGTCATGTTGGGCTCCTGAAGTTGGTCTAGGGCTGAGGGGCGCACGGCGGCGCGACACCATTGCATTAAGGACCGGCCGCCTGCCGCAGTCTGTGGGATAGCGCACCAGGAACGGGAGTAGACTGCAGTGCATGGCCCTCAGCACCCGTGACACAGGAATGCAGCAATGACCTCGCAGCGCCTTGAGGGCACGCTAAAGAAATGGAACGCCGAGCGTGGCTTTGGCTTTATCGTTGCCCGTGAGGATGGCAAAGACATCTTCGTCCACACCACTGCGTTCCCCGACGACGGCTACCTGCCCACGGTTGGCGAGGTGCTGACGTATGAGGTGGAGCCCGACCGCAATGGCAAACGCAGCGCCGTGCGGGTGCAGCGCTTCATCGACCCCGCGCCCGTTGGGGCTCAAGCGGTCGGCAGGTTCAAAAGAATCCGGTTGGCCAAATCATCGTCATCGTCATCATCATCATCATCATCATCATCATCTTCGTCGTCGTCGTCGTCGTCGGGCCCTTTCGCATCGAGCCGGGTTCAGAAACTGATAGTGCTTTTGCTGCTGGCGGCCCTGGCCGTATTCGCCTACAGCCACTATGCGAAGCGCGTGGGTCATACAGGGGCTACGTCGCACCAGGTGATGTAGGTCAATTCGGACTATAGCCCTCGTGGAATATACACAGCGCGCTACAAAAATGGTAGCTGATGGATGCGGGGCAGTGGCGGCTTGTCAAGCCTGCCACACCCCAAACCCCGCCGAGCGCAGGTCGATGCCGATCTCGATCTCCTTGTCCACCGCATCCTTGTACGCCATTGGGTTGAAGGCTTCGTACAGGTCCGGCAGCAGGCGCAGACCGTATTGCTGCGCAAAGCGATTGGCCTGTATGCCGGCCTTGTGCTTGTCAAAGCGCACGTCCGGGTCCAGGCCCGTCATGCCCACATACACGCAGGGCTTGCCGTCGATATAGTCGGGGTTGTTCTTGCGAAAGCGCGGCTCCAGCAGCACGTCTTTGGAGAGTTCGACCACGTA
>JANXVI010000182.1 GCA_025351745.1 Rhodoferax sp. | reverse complement strand
CGAAGCTGCTGACGATAAAAGCCCTGGCCGCCAGGCCCGGGAAGCTGGCCGCGCTGTGGTGCGCCTGCCCGGTGCCCTGGTCTGCGTCGAACACCATGTGTTCATACACCTCATCACTGATCAGTACCACGTCGGTGGGTGCGAGGATGTCCTCCAGAGTGCGCATGTCGGCATGTGTCCAAACGGTGGCGCTGGGGTTGTGCGGCGAATTGATGACGATGGCGCGGGTACGCGGCGATATCGCACTGGCAATTTTGGCAAAGTCCGGGCGAAATGTGCCTGGTGTCAGTGCCATCCGAACCACGGTGCCGCCTGCCAGCTGGATGTTGGGCACGTAACTGTCGTAGCAGGGCTCCAGCACGATGACTTCGTCGCCCGGGGCGACCACCGCGAAAATGGCGGTGATGATCGCTTGGGTCGCTCCTGCAGTGATGGTGATTTCAGTAGCTGGGTCGTAATGGCCGCCGTAAAGTGCGGCCAGTTTGTCAGCAACCGCCTGGCGAAGCGCGGGCACCCCTGGCATGGGCGGGTACTGGTTCAAGCCAGCAGTCATCGCCAAGGTCACGCCCTGAATCAGCGCGGGGTCGCAGTCAAAGTCAGGGAAACCCTGCCCAAGATTGACCGCGCCATGCTGGGCAGCCAGGCTCGACATCACGGAAAAAATGGTGGTGCCCACATCAGGCAGGCGCGACGATACGGCTGGCGTGGCATGGCGAGCGGTGGGTGGGAGTGCAGCGGCGTGCATGTCAAACTGCCTCGTCGTTGGGGTGGCTGGACATGGCACGGGTGATGAGGGCACGGTCGAGCTTGGGGCTGACCAACTCAGCAAATTTGTAGACAAAGTTGCGCAAATAAGCGCTGCGCTTAAAGGCCACACGCGCCACATTCACGCCAAACAGCGCACCGGCCGGAATTGCGTGCAAATCACTGTTTGAGCCGTCACCTTCCATGGCCATTTCGGCCACGATGCCCACACCCAAACCGAGGCGCACGTAGGTTTTGATCACGTCGGAGTCAATCGCCTCAAGGGCAATTCTGGGCTGCAGCCGCCTGGCGGCAAACGCCTGGTCGATTCGGGTTCGCCCCGTAAACGATGGGTGGTAGGTGATCAGCGGCTCCAGCGCCAAGTCTTCCAGCGTGATGTCGGCTTTGCGCGCCAGCGGGTGGTCGCTGGGCACCACCAGCATGTGCTGCCATTCGTAGCAGGGCAGGGTGACCAGTTCGCTGTATGCGGCCAGCGATTCGGTGGCAATGCCGATCTCGGCCACTTCGTCGATCAGCATGCGCGCCACCTGGTCGGGCGAGCCCTGGTGCAGACTGATGTTGACCTTCGGGTAGGCAGTGCGCAACGCGGCCACTTTTTCGGGCAAAACGTAGCGGGCTTGGGTGTGGGTGGTGGCAATAGACAGTGTGCCGCTGTCTTCGGCACTGTACTGCTCGCCGATGCGCTTCAAATTGCCGACTTCGCGCAGGATCAGTTCTATGCTTTTGAGTACATGCTGGCCGGGTTCGGTGACGCGTTTGAGGCGTTTGCCGTGGCGGGCGAAGATTTCTATGCCCAGTTCTTCTTCGAGCTCGATGATGGCCTTGGAGACACCCGGTTGCGAGGTGTGCAGGGCTTTGGCGGCCTCGGTCAGGTTGAGGTTACGGCGTACGGCTTCCTGGACAAAACGAAATTGGTGCAGGTTCATATCGAATCTCAACTAAAGAAGAGATTCATTATGCCGGATGAAATACTTTCTAGCGGCCGTCCAAGGCCATTTGTGCCAACAGTTGTACGAGGCGGGCGTCTTCTCCTACAGCGGATTTGAGCGTCAATCGCAAGTCCGGGTGCACTGCATGCAATTCGGTAACCAGCCTGGGCAGGTCTTCGCGCGCATGTTTGCCCACACCCAAAAACATGGGCAGCAAAGTTATGGCGCGCACGCCACGATCCAACAAAGTCTGGGTGGCGGTAGCCAAATCCGGTGTGCTGAGTTCGAGATAGGCACAGACCACCGCAGTGTCGGGCGACAGCGTGGCGATGTGCGCGGCCACCGCTTCAATGGGCTTGTGCCACAACGGATCGCGCGAGCCATGGGCAAACAAGATAATGCCGTGCGTAATTTTGGTGTTGTTCATCGTCGGATGACCAACCAGGTGAATGCCGTCAGCGATGCAAAGGAGTAGATCAAGCCGGGCAGTGCGGCCGTAATCCAGGGTTGCCAACCCCGCAGCGCACCCAGATCGCCCAACACGTTGTTGAGCAGCACAAAGCTGATACCCGCCATCACGCCCCCAAAAACGTAGGTCGCCACGCTGCCTGAGCGGAAATGCAAATAGGCAAAGGGCAGGGCGAGCACCACCATGACCAAACAACTCAGGGGGTAGAACACTTTCTTCCAAAACTGGATTTCGTACTTTTGCGCGGTTTGGCCATTGGCATCCAGATGGCGCATGTACTGGAACAGATCGATGGTGCCCATGCGGTCTGGACGCAGCACGGCTGTGGCCACCATTTCAGCGCTGATCAGGGTCGGCCAGCGGAAAGTTTGCACCGCCCTACGGTCCACTTTGGATGCATTGGCGTCCGAGCTGGTGAATTCGGTGTGGTCTGCGTTTTCCAGCAACCAAGAGTCATCCTTGCTGAATTTGGCGCTGCCGCCCACGGTCATGGACACCATAATGCCCTGATTGTCAAACTCGAATATCCGCACATCGCGCATGCTTGCGTCCGGAGCGAGCGCCCCTATATTGACGGCGTATTGGCTGTAGGCTTGGCGCTCCTTGAGCCACGCGCCGGTTTTGCCAACGGTCACTTTGCCCTGGTAGCGCGACTTGAGCAACTGCGCCGACTTGTCGGCGATGGGCGCCAGATAGTCACCCACGGCAAAGGTGAATGTTACAAAGCCCAGACCCAGCAGCAGCAGCGTGCGCAATGCCCTCCACGGGCCGAGTCCACTGGTGCGCAAAATAGTAAACTCGGAGCTCTGCGCCAGGCGGGCCATCACAAAGATGGTGCCGATCAAGACCGTAATGGGCAGCAGCTCATACAAATGGCTGGGCAGCATAAGTGCCACGTACAGTAGTGCTTGTGCCACCGTGTAGCCCGTATCTTTGTGCTTGCCTACCGACTGCAGTTCCTCGACAAAGTCGAAGAAATAGAACAGCGTGACAAAACCCAACGTGACCAGGATGACGGCCACAATCACTTCGCCGTAGATGAGCCTTCGTATGGTCTTCACGGCGTGGCCTCGGGTCTGCATTGATCGCGGCGGGCTTGGCTACCCGGCAATCGCAATACCCAGTTGTTATTGCGTTTGGTGAGCCACAACAGCGCCAAAGCCAGTGCGCCGCCGTGCAAAACCAACAGGTAGACGCCAAAGTGCACCTGCCCCGTTTCAATCCAACTTTTCCCCAGTATCAGAAGGTTGAAATAGACAACGAATGCGCCAAAGGCAAACCCCAGGTTCGCCGTGCGCCCCACCCGTGGGTTGACTCCCGCTGCTGCCAGCCCCATGACCACAAAGTTGATGGCCGCCAGCGCCAAACCGGCACGCCACGACAGCTCGGCCAAGTGCGCCTTGGTCGGTTCGGCCAACAGCTCCACCGTGGTCTTGGCACCGGACGGCACGAACACCCGCGCAGAATGGTCATCTGCGTCCACCTGCGCGCCATAGGTTGTGAATGCGGCAACGGTCAGATCGGTCTTGCCAGCGATCTTTTCCAGACGCTGGCCGTTTTCCAGGACCAGAAATTTTTCGCCGTTGATGGTGTCCAAATGACCGCTGCGGGCCGAGGTTATGGTTTCCTTGTCGTCTTTATGGGTGGCAATAAACACATTGCTGCCGGTCTTTTGCCCGCTGCTGGCGTCTTTCTCAATAAAGAAAACCCGATCTCCATTGGCGGATTCCTGAAACTGCCCGGGTTCAATGCGGGCAATATCGCCCCGCTTGTCAAACCGGTCGCGCATGTCCTCAATGCGTGCCAAGGCCCAAGGCAGGATGAGAAACGCCAGCGCTGTAATAACGATCAGGATGGGCCAGGCAAAGCGAAACAACGGGTTCATCAGAGACATCAGGCCGCGCCCACTGCCAAACCAGATCACCATCTCGCTATCGCGGAACATGCGGGTCAACACGCTGAGCACGGCGATGAACAGGCACAGCGACAAAATGATCGGCATCTGGGACAAAACGGTATAGCCCATGATGATCATCACATCCGAAGGGTTGAACACGCCGCGCCCGGCTTCGCCCAGTGTGCGGATCAATGTCATGGTCATTACCACCGTGATCAGCACTACAAGGGTCGCGCCAAAACTGCGTGCTAGTTCTTTGCGGAGGGAGGAATGGAATAACATTGCGGAAAAGGAAAACCTTAATTATGAACTTTGAACTCAAACCCATGGGCCTGGTCGGGGCCTCTACCGAAAAATGTGACGCCCTCATTGTCCTGGTTGCCCAGGATTTCAAAGCGGGCAAAGACGATTTATCCGCTTTGGTGGCGCAGACTCTGAAGTCTGGCGATCTGGAAACCAAAACCGGCAAGTGCCTGTTTCTGTATCGGCCCGTGCAGGCCCATGCGACCCGTGTGGTGTTGGCCGGGATTGGCTCAGGCGCTGCCCGCGATGTGCGCGCAGCGCTGATGGCTGCTGTGGGGTCCGTCAAGTCGTCCGCTTTGAAGAAGTTGGTCGTGTGCTTCGCTGCCCCAGCCCGGGAAGATGCCGTGCGTGCCGCAGTGACCGCAGTTGCCGACGCAAGTTACAGCTACACCACAACCAAGTCAAAACCCGAAGCGCGCACGCTGACCAAAGTACTGCTCGCCACCTCGAATGCCAATGAGGTTCAGCGCACGTTTGAGCGTGCAGCTGGCATCGTTGTCGGTGCAGAGCTGACCAAAGAATGGGCCAACCGCCCTGCCAACCACGCGACTCCGACACTGCTGGCACAAGCCGCGCAGGCGCTGGCCGAGCTGCCCAAGGTGTCGTGTGAAGTTTTGGGCCCTAAAGAAGTAGCCAAACTGGGCATGGGCGCCTTCATGGCCGTGGCGCAGGGCTCGGACCAGCCTTTGCGCTTTATAGTTTTGAAGTACAACGGGGGCACCAAAACGCAGGCGCCAACCGTGCTGGTCGGCAAGGGTATTACCTTCGACTGCGGCGGCATTTCTATCAAACCCGCCGCCGAGATGGATGAAATGAAGTTCGACATGTCGGGCGCCGCCAGTGTATTGGGCGTATTCCGTTCTTTGGCGGCACTGAAGCCCGCCATCAATGTCGTTGGGCTGATACCGGCTTGCGAAAATTTGGTCAGTGGCAGTGCCGTCAAGCCGGGTGATGTGGTCACCAGCATGAGCGGCCAAACGATTGAAATTCTCAATACCGACGCAGAAGGGCGTCTGGTCCTTTGCGATGCACTGACCTATGCCGAACGCTTCAAGCCAACCGCAGTGGTGGACATCGCTACGTTGACCGGCGCTTGTGTGATCGCTTTGGGTGGAGTTCGCAGCGGGCTGTTTGCATCAAACGAGGACTTGGGTATGGCGCTGTTCGCTGCAGGCGAGGCCGCCCAGGACGTCTGTTGGAGAATGCCGTTGGACGAAGAATATGCCGAAGGTTTGAAAACCAATTTTGCCGATGTCGCCAATCTGGGCGGCCGCGCAGGGGGCGCCATCGCAGCGGCCAAGTTTCTCCAGCGCTTTACAGAAAAATTCCCTTGGGCGCATCTAGACATCGCTGGCACCGCCTGGAAGAGCGGTGCGGCAAAGGGTGCAACCGGGCGTCCGGTTGGCCTATTGGTTGAATACCTGATGACACTGGCACCAACCAAGTGACGGAACTGGCTTTCCACTTCGGCGCGCCAGACAAACTGGCCTATGCCTGTCGGCTTGTGCGCAAGGCAGTGGTGAGCGGGGCTAAAGTGGTGCTGGTAGCCAAGGAAGATGCCATTGCACAATTGGATGTCGATTTGTGGGCGTTGGCGTCCACCGACTTCGTACCGCACTGTATTGGGGGGGCTGCAACCACAAAATCGATGCAAAACCGCTCGCCCGTTGTATTGGTGACGGATGCCGGCCAAGTGCCCGATCACACCGGAGTCTTGGTCAACCTTGCCGAAGTAGTCCCACAGGGGTTCGAGCGCTTCGACCGCTTGATTGAAGTGGTCAGTATCGACGCAGATGACCGCAACATGGCGCGCGGACGTTGGCGCCATTACACCGAGCAGGGCTTCGCGATCACCCGGCATGACCTTGCTTTGAAGCGGGCAGACTGATGCCGAACATCAGATCGGTGCCCCGGTTCGTGCCGACCTTGACCGAGGTAGTACAGCCGGGGCAACCCCACACGGTCACCGCCATCGACCCGGAGTGGTTAGCGCAACAGGTGATGGAAACCGTCAAGCCCAAGCTGGAGCAACAGCTTCGCGCCTCGTTGCAGGTACTGATTGAACAGCAAATGCGATCAACGGCCCCAAAGTTGCAGCGGGATATGGAAGACGCGATACGCGTGGCGGTAGCCCACACACTGGCGCGTATCGTCAAGACAAAAAAGTAGCCTTCATGCCGTTTAGCAGGCATGGCACGCGTAACTGTTGCGTGTCGGTAACTTCCCCAATGTCGTCTGTCATTGAACTGCGGTATGGTGCAAGGTGACAAATTTCTGTCCCCCCGTCTAGACGTTTTATTCATTCTTGGAGTATTACTATGCATTTCACCGTGAAAAGTACATTGACCGTGCTGGCTGCTGCGACCCTGTTGATGGCTTGTGGAAAGCAGGAACAGGTAGCGACCCCCGCCGTGGTTCCCGCGTCTGCTCCAGCGCCAGCTGCGGCGAAAGGCTCCGTGGTAAAAATCGGCCACGTTGGCCCCATCAGCGGCGCAATCGCCCATTTGGGAAAGGACAATGAAAACGGCGCGCGCTTGGCTATTGAAGAGCTGAACACAGCTGGCGTCATGATCGACGGCAAAAAAGTCACGCTGGAACTGATGACCGAGGATGATGCTGCCGACCCCAAGCAGGGGACGGCGGTAGCCCAAAAGCTGGTTGACGCGAAAGTTGCCGGTGTGGTGGGGCATTTGAATTCGGGCACCACCATCCCCGCATCCAAGTTGTACAGCGACGCTGGCATACCGCAAGTGTCACCGTCGGCTACCAACCCCAAGTACACGCGCCAGGGCTTCAAGACCGCCTTCCGTATGGTCGCCGACGATACGCAACTGGGCGGCACACTGGGCCGTTACGCAGTCGGCACACTCAAGGGCAAAGCCATTGCTGTGATTGACGACCGTACCGCATACGGACAGGGCGTGGCCGAGGAGTTTGCAAAAGCGGTAGCGGCGGCCGGCGGCAAAGTGGTGGCAAAAGAGTTCACCACTGACAAGGCAACAGATTTCAATGCCATTCTGACCACCATCAAGGGGACCAAGCCCGATGTGGTTTTCTTCGGCGGCATGGACGCTGTGGCTGGGCCTATGCTCAAGCAAATGAAGGCGTTGGGCATCAAGGCCAAGTTCATGGGCGGTGACGGTATTTGTTCCACCGAGCTGGTCAAGTTGGGGGGCGATGCCATTTCGGACGACCAGGTCTATTGCGCCGAAGCCGGTGGAGTCGAAGGTGAAGACAAGGCTGGTATGGACGAGTTCAAGGCCAAGTTCAAGACCAAATTTGGTACCGATGTGCAGGTTTACGCGCCTTACGTGTATGACGCCGTCAAAATCATGGTGGCCGCAATGGTCAAGGCCAATTCGTCCGATCCGGTGAAGTACCTGCCCGTGCTGGCCGCGACCACCGACTACAAGGGGGTGACGGGACCGGTCTCTTTTGACGAAAAGGGCGACATCAAAAATGGCGCACTGACGTTGAAAACAGTGCGTGCAGGCAAACTGGAAACGCTGGCCGTCATCCGCTAAAACCGATCTCCCGCCCACTGTTACGTGGGAACGAAAAATTGGGGCGATTGTGGAATCGCCCTATTTTAAGTTTTTGCGGTGGGCAAGCTTTGATATTTGGCCGAAAGGCAGCTTATAATGGAAGGCTCTGGATCGGTGGATGAGCGGTTTAAGTCACACGCCTGGAAAGCGTGCGAGGGGTAAAACCCTCCGCGGGTTCGAATCCCGCCTGATCCGCCAGA
>JANXVI010000150.1 GCA_025351745.1 Rhodoferax sp. | reverse complement strand
CGTAAGCTGCTATAAAAAGACTAGCGTTGTGGCTGCTATATGGGTTTTCTTGGAGCACACTTGGCGCCCTGCGCGACCTGTGACCCGACTGCATTGTTTTCGCGTGCTGCGCTATAGTGCGGGGCATTTAGTAGAAGGGACTGACTCTATGAAGTGGACAAAATTCTTGGCTGTTGGCGTCGCGCTGGCGCTGCACCTGTCGGCTTTTTCTGCCAACCCCCCCAAAGTGGTGTTGCCTGCGTACTTCACATTGCCCGCGAACGTCGCGCCAGTCGAAGACGTTGGGGCCTATGAAGACTTTGGCGAGTCCGAGTTCTACAAGCCGGGCAGCGACGAGGCCTTTGTCAAACAGGGCAAGCATTGGTATGCCATCCTCGAACTCAAGAAGCCGCCCAAGACCATCGAAGGCAAGGGCATTTGGGCGCTGATCAAACCATCATTGGTTGCAGGCGGCTGGACCATACCGATCGAATACGACTCCAACCCCTTCTCGGCCATGATGCGCTACCAAAAGAACGGAAAGGATGTATGGGGCTACATGAAGGTATTCGGCACGGATGACATGCGGCTCAACCTGATCGAAGTGGCCGAGGCGGCAAGCCTGATCACGATCAACCCACCGGCGGCTAAACCCGAGAAAGTCACCGCAGAGAAGGGCGACTTCCCTTACCTGCCGCCGCTGCCGGGCTCCAAGCTGGGAGCTGGTTCCTACATCGAAGGCCCGATGCAGTTCACGTTTCCGGGGTCGGACGAGATCCAGGTCGTGGGCAAGCGTGCAATGATCAAGTACTACCCTAATGTTCCCAATGTATCGACCGTTGCATTTGCCACCGCCTACAGAAATGCGCTGACCAAGGCCGGGTGGACCATCATCTCCCCTGGTGCCAGCATCAGCCAAGGCAATACTTCGTTGACCGCCCACTATGCCCGCGATGGCCGTGACATCTGGGCATCACTGCTGATGGGGGCTGAGGAATACACCATTAAGGTCGCGGACGTGGGTGCAGAAAGTGACATCGAACGCCAGTTCGCCAAGGACTGCCATGTGGCGCTGTACGGGGTGGTGTTCGACTTCAACAAGGCCGTGTTGAAGCCAGAATCCGACAGCGTGCTGCAACGCGTGCAGGCCTTTGCCAACAAGGACACCACGTTGAAACTGGAGGTGCAGGGCCATACGGATAACGTCGGCGGCGATGCCTACAACCAGCAGTTGTCCGAGGCGCGTTCCAAGTCGGTGGTGGCTTGGCTGGTGCAGCACGGCGTCGCTGCTGGGCGCTTGTCGTTCAAGGGTTTTGGCAAGACGCACCCGGTTGCCAGCAATGACAACGACGAAGGGCGCGCCAAAAACCGTCGCGTTGAAATCGCGCGGCCTGGCTGCACCAAATAGGCGAGCCCAGACAAGAGTTTTTTCGGCGCCCCGCAGCGGGATCGTGGCTCTGGGACTGGCGCGGGTGCCTGCAAGCGGGTGACATGGCTTCGACTAGGTAGCGTGGTGACCAATAAGGGAAAACCCCTCCCCGACTTGTCATTGCAACGACAACCGGGCGCGGGTGCGCTGACTATAGTCAAAGCAGACGACCGCACCGCACGCGCCCACCAACGACCTGCCCCAAGGAGAACCCCATGCCCGCTTTTGACAGTGTGACGATCCACAAGGACGAGAAGGAACCCCGCATTGCCCGCCTGCGGCTGAACCGCCCCGACAAACTCAACGCCATCAGCAGCACCATGCCGTCCGACATTCAACAGGCGGTGCGCTGGGCCGAGGCTGAAGACGAAGTACACGTCATCATCGTCGAAGGTGAAGGCCGTGCCTTCTGCGCCGGCTATGACCTCAACGAGTACGCAGAAGGCGCGGACCCCACCAACATCTCCGGTGACCACCCTTGCCGTCAGGAAAAGTCGCCCTGGGACCCGATGGTGGATTACGCGCTGATGAAGCGCAACACCGAGGAGTTCATGGCGCTGTGGCGCTGTTCCAAACCGACGATTGCCAAAGTCCACGGTTACGCGGTGGCAGGCGGCAGCGACATCGCGCTGTGCTGCGACCTGCTGGTAATGGCCGATGATGCGCGTATCGGCTACATGCCCACCCGCGTTTGGGGCTGCCCCACCACGGCGATGTGGACCTACCGCATAGGCGCCATCCGGGCCAAACAGCTGATGTTCACCGGCGACACCATTGACGGCACCAAAGCCGCTGAATGGGGCCTTGCCAACCTGGCGGTGCCTGCAGCAGAGCTGGACGAAGCCACGCAGGCCCTGGCGCGCCGCATTGCCGGTGTGCCCAAGTCGCACCTGGCGATGCACAAGCTGGTGGTCAACCAGGTGTGGATGTCGATGGGCCTGGAGCAAACCCAGATGTTCGCCACCGTGTTTGATGGCATCACGCGGCACAACCCGGAGGGCATGTGGTTTCGCCGACAGGCCCAGGTGGAAGGTTTCAAAAGTGCTGTCGAGTGGCGTGACAGCGGTCGGCCAATCCCCGAGGGCGACGAAGCCCGCGCGCTGGTGCGGGAGCTTGAAGCCAAACTGGCGCAGGCGCGGGCGAAGCTTTAGGCCGCCCGCGTCACCTTCAAGGCGCATCGCCTGCTCGGGACTGTGCAACGCGTTGCGACCAAACTCGGTCAGGAAATCACCAAAAGCCCTCGTCCATAGGGCGTATGCCGCTACAAAAATGCTAGCGCATTGGCTCAGGCGGCAAAATCGTAGCTGATGCTAATAGGCGCGTGGTCCGAGAACTTCTCGTGCTTGTAGATGTCCACCGTGCGCGCGGCGGCGGCCAGTGCCGGCGTCGCCAAGTGGTAGTCCAGCCGCCACCCCACGTTGTTCGCGTAGGCCTGGCCGCGGTTGCTCCACCACGTGTAGCAGGCGTCAGTAGTGTCAGGCTCCAGTTGGCGGTAGACGTCGACGATGCCGCCTTCGCCAATCAGCTTGCTCACCCACGCCCGCTCAGGGGGCGTGAAGCCGCTGTTCTTTTGGTTGCTGCGCCAGTTCTTCAAATCTGCCTCTTTGTGGGCGATATTGATGTCGCCGCACAAAATGAAGTCGCGCTCACTTTTTAGCGCTTGCAGGTGCGGGTACATGGCGTCCAGGAAGCGGAACTTGGCCTGCTGGCGCTCTTCGCCCGACGAGCCGCTGGGGAA
>JANXVI010000118.1 GCA_025351745.1 Rhodoferax sp. | reverse complement strand
GGTAAGGCTCTATTTTAAGGTTTTATGGCTTGGAACGGGCGCGTTTGGGGACTTTGGGGGCAATTTGCGAACTTCCAGTTTCCTAACATCCGGCCCCCTCGCCCCGCCGGGCGAGGGGGAGCCAATGCGGACAGCCGATTTGGTGGCGTCGCGCCGAATGCAGAATTACTGGCGCTGCGTTGCCACTGTTATTGTTGGCTGCGGCTTCTTGGAGGCGGTCGTAGTTGCCTCGGCTGGTTCATTTCGCCCACGGCGCGCAGCCGGCCGCCGTTGGCCTGCAAACCCAGAGCCGTTTACTACGACCGCATCCCCAAAACCTGGGCACTCCAAAAGCGTCGGCAACCCCTCGCCCGTAATGCCGTATTCGGCGCAACTAAGCCAAATCGGCTGTCCGCCTTAACTCCCCCTCGCCCGGCGGGGCGAGGGGGTTTGGTGGGAGTGGGGGCCGGAAGTTAAAGGAAATCGGAAATCGGAAGTTTGAAAACCAAGCAGTAGCCACTCCCAAGATACTCGGTGTAAACCCACGCAAAACCACCACACCGCAGCCCGTAGAATGAAATTTTGGTTTTACCGAGGTGTATGCAATGAAAAAGATCCTGTTAGCCGTCGTTTTAGCCGCCCTGGGCGCCGCGTCCCTCGCCCAGAGCAAAGACCTGAAGGTCGCCATCGACCCCACGTACGAGCCCTTCACTTACAAGGCAGATGGCAAACCGACCGGCTTCGATGTGGACATCGCAAATGCGTTGTGTGAGCAGATCAAGCGCAAATGCGTGTTTGTCGAACAAGGCTGGGACAGCATGATCCCCGGTCTGATGGCGCGCAAATACGACATCATCCTGAGCTCCATGTCCATCACCGATGACCGCATGAAGCAGATCGACTTCACCGACAAGTACTACAACACCCCTACCCGTGTCGTCACCAAAAAAGCTTTCAATTACACAGGTCCCGCGTCCCTGAAAGGCAAAAAGATCGGCGTGCTCAAAGCCAGCGTGCAAGAAAAATATGCCCTGGGCGAGATGAAAACCGTGGGCGTGGATGTGGTCTCGTATGACGCCCAAGACCAGGTGTACCTGGACATCCGTGCGGGCCGCCTGGATGGCACGGTGGCTGACCATGTAGAAGTCACCGGTGGCTTCCTCAGCAAGCCTGAAGGCAAGGACTACGAACTCAAAGGTGAAGAGCTGACGATTCCCAAGTACTTTGGCTATGGCGCTGGCATTGGTCTGCGCAAAGGCCAGGACGCGCTGAAGTCCGAGTTAAACGCGGCCATCAAAGCCCTGCGCAGCAATGGCGTCTACAAGAAAATCAACGACAAATACTTCAAGTTTGACGTTTACGGCAAATAAATACGCTGCATGAACGCCTACGTATCTGCCATTCTGCAGGGGGCAGTGCTCACCGTAGGGGTGTCGGTATCTGCCCTCGTCGTGGCCATAGTGCTGGGCCTGCTGGGCGCGGGCGCCAAACTCTCGGGCCGCCCGGTATTGGTGGGGTTGGCCACTGCCTACACCACCATCATCCGCGGCATCCCCGATCTGGTGCTGATGCTGTTGATTTTTTACGGCGGCACGATTGGCCTGAACAAGGTGTTGGAGTGGATGGGCACTGAGGCTACGGTCGACATCAACCCGTTTGCGGCCGGCATTCTGACGCTGGGATTCATCTACGGGGCCTACATGACCGAGACCTTCCGCGGCGCCATGCTGGCTATCCCCAAGGGACAGGCCGAGGCGGCCTGGGCGTTTGGCATGGGTCGCACGCAAACATTTGTGCGCATTACCGCCCCGCAAATGGTGCGTTACGCCCTGCCCGGCTTTACCAACAACTGGCTGGTGCTGATCAAGGCCACGGCCCTGGTCAGCCTGATTGGCCTGCAGGAAATGACCTATGCCGCCAAGCAGGCCAGTGCAGCCACCCGCTCGCCGTTTGTGTTCTTCCTATTCACGGCGGCGCTGTTTCTGGTCTACACCACGCTTTCGCTGTGGGTGCTGCGCCGGCTCAATGTTCGCTTCAGCCTGGGTACCAAGCGGGGAACGCTGTAACCATGAACTTTGCCGTCCTGTTCGAAGCGCAAAACCTGGCCCTGTTTGGCACCGGCATTCTGACCACGCTGACGCTGCTGCTGGCGTCGCTGGTGATCGGTGCCGTGCTGGCGCTGGTGTTTGCGCTGCTGCTGACCGGGCCCTGGGCTCCATTGCGCTGGCTGGTGGGCGCCTATACCTATGTCATCCGCGGCACGCCCTTGCTGATCCAGGTCTACCTCATTTACTACGGGCTGGGCCAGCTGGAATGGATCCAGGCGCGCTGGGACAGCGTGTGGCCGTGGACCCATTTCAAGGACCCGTTTTTTTGCGCGCTGCTGGCCTTTGCGCTGAACACCGCGGGCTATACCGCCGAGATGCTGGCCGGTGCCATCCGCGAAACCAGCGCCGGTGAAATCGAGGCGGCACAGGCCTATGGCATGAGCCGCTTCCAGGTCATGTTGCGCATCGTGCTGCCCAGTGCGTTGCGCCGCACCCTGCCGGCCTACAGCAACGAGGTGGTGATGATGCTGCATGCCACCAGCCTGGCCAGCGCTGTGCCGTCGCTGGTGGATGTGACCGCCGCCGCGGGCAGCATCTACGCCACGTACTACCTGCCATTTGAGGCCTATCTGGCCGCGGCGGCCATTTATCTGGTGGCGTCGTTCTGCCTGATTGGCTTGTTCAAGGTCAGCGAACGGCATTTGCTGGCCTATCTTGCGCCACAAACTCACTAACATGCCCGCGGGACAGACCGTTGCGCAGCCAAACTCTGTCCCCAACTGATTAAATATGCAACGCATAGACCATCCTCTGTTGTCCCCCAGCCTGGGCTGCCACAAGACGTTAACCAGCTTTCACTTTGGCACGCCAGGGAGTCGTCCAAAGGTCTACCTCCAGGCCAGCCTGCACGCGGAAGAGTTGCCCGGCATGCTCGTGGCGTACCACCTTCGGGCCTTACTGGAAGCGGCCGACGTCGCTGGTCACCTGCTTGGCGAAGTAGTCCTGGTGCCGGTTGCCAACCCCATCGGCCTGGCCCAGCGGGTAGACCATAAGCCGATGGGCCGCTTTGACCTGGACACGTCAGAGAACTTCAACCGCCATTACCCCGACCTCGCCAAAGCGGTATGGCCGGTGGTGCAAGAGGCATTGGGCGCAGACCCCCTGGCGAACGTGGCCACGGTCCGCCGTGCCATAGGGAAATACCTGCAAGACTGGAACCCCGACACCGAGCTGCAAAGCCTGCGCCACCGCTTGCTGACGCTGTCTTATGACGCAGACTATGTGGTCGATTTGCATTGCGATTGCGAATCTGTCATGCACTTCTACACCGAGCAATCCTGCTGGCCGCAGTTCGAGCCCCTGACCCGCTTTTTGCAATGCCACGCCGTTTTGCTGGCAAAGAACTCGGGCAGCGGTCCATTTGACGAATGTTTGTCGGGTGTTTGGTGGCAGCTTGCCGATCAATTGACCGCTGTGGGCAATGCAGCGCCTTTGCCCCAAGCTTGCTGTAGCTGCACCATCGAACTGCGGGGTGAGGGCGATGTCAGCCATGCACTCGCCCAGCCCGATGCCAAGGCACTCATCTCTTACCTGCAACACATCCAGGTGATTGGCTGCGCCCAATTGCCTATGGTGCCGCCCGCGCTGTGCCAGGCGACCCCATTGGCCGGATCTGAGACGCTGTATGCGCCGTCGGCAGGTGTGGTGGTGTTTGTCGCCGAAGTGGGGCAACTTCTGCAAGTGGGTGATGTGGTTGCCGAAGTCATAGACCCCATCGCCAACCAGAAACAGCGTGTAGTGGCCGGCGTGTCTGGCACGTTGTATGCCCGCATTCGCGATCGCTACGTCACCGCTGGCGGCGAGCTGTGCAAGATTGCTGGCGCCACGCCGTTCAGAACCGGTGAACTGCTGGGCGCTTAGTGCCCGAGCCTTTTGCACCCCTCAACTAGACTCCACCGTATGACGCTACAGCCGCTCAAACTACAGGTTGACAACATCCACAAGCGCTTTGGCTCCAATGAGGTGCTCAAGGGCGTATCACTCTCAGCCCACGCAGGGGATGTCATCAGCATCATTGGCAGCTCGGGTTCGGGCAAAAGCACCTTTTTGCGCTGTATCAATCTGCTGGAAAAACCGCATGAAGGCAGCATCTCGGTAGCCGGCGAGCCGCTCAAACTGGTCAAGCAATCGAACGGCGAATTGACCGCAGCAGACCCAACGCAACTGGCTCGCCTGCGCACCAAGCTCGCCATGGTGTTCCAACACTTCAATTTGTGGGCTCATATGACGGTGCTGCAAAACATTGTCGAGGCTCCGGTGCATGTGCTGGGCGTGCCAAAAGACCAAGCTGTTGCAACGGCGCGCAAATATTTGAACAAAGTGGGCCTGGAAGGCAAGGAAGACAGCTACCCCGCACACTTGAGCGGCGGCCAGCAGCAGCGCGTGGCGATTGCAAGGGCGCTAGCCATGGAGCCCGAGGTCATGTTGTTTGATGAACCCACCAGCGCGCTAGACCCTGAGCTGGTGTCCGAGGTTCTGCGGGTTATGCAAAATCTTGCGCAAGAGGGCCGCACCATGGTGGTTGTCACCCACGAAATGGGTTTCGCGCGCGAGGTGTCCAAACACCTGATTTTTTTGCACCAGGGCCGGATCGAGGAACAAGGGCATCCAGCCACGGTGCTCGCATCGCCCAAAAGCGAACGCTTGCAACAGTTTTTGTCAGGCAGTCTCAAGTAAGCGGACCGGGAGCATATGGCTTGACCGACAGGCGCCGCCGGTCCGAGGCATTTTGGAAGCCCCGGGTCGGGTCACCGATTTCGCGTCGCAAGCCCACCGCTTGAAGATGGGCGAGCGTTGTTGGATGCTCGGCATACACCAAGCCTATGATGCCGCAATCTCTGGCCTTGCAAATCGGCGCATCTTCAGCGTAGGGCTAGCATCCGCACTGGCTGCCAGCGCAAGCATCGGTGCGACACTGTTCCGGGTGTGCTTCTTTCAGAAAAAATGCCAACGACCCTCGTCAATATTGCTTACGCCACTATCACATTGATAGCGTAAAACCACATTCCGTTGCACCACGTCTTTTCAGCTCATACCCGCCAACCATGCTCTCCTTTTTGCCATCCCCACTCATATTTGCTATTGCGACCCTGCTGATGGCGCTGAACGCGCTGTTCTGGGTGCCAATACTGCTGGTGTTTTCTTCACTGAAACTGGTGCTGCCGTTCAAGGCGGTGCGCCTGCGCATAGATCCTTTGTTGCTGCACATCGCCGAGGCCTGGATCTGGGGTAACAGCGCCTGGATGCGCTTGACCCAGCGTACGACCTGGGATGTACAAGGCCTGGACGACCTAGACCCGCACAACTGGTACATGGTCAACAGCAACCACCAGTCGTGGGTCGACATTTTGGTGCTGCAGCATTTGCTGAACCGGCGCATTCCGCTGCTCAAGTTCTTCCTCAAGCAGCAGCTGATCTGGGTACCGGTCATGGGCCTGGCCTGGTGGGCGCTGGAGTTTCCGTTCATGCGACGCCATACCGAGGAATACCTCAAAAAGCACCCCGAAATGCGTGGCAAAGACCAGGAGACCACGCGCAAGGCGTGCGAGAAATTCGCGCTGATACCCACCAGCGTCATGAACTTTTTGGAGGGCACCCGCTTCACCCAAGCCAAGCATGCCAAGCAGCAATCGCCTTACCGCCACCTGCTCAAGCCCAAAGCCGGTGGCATGGCCATGGCGCTCAACGCCATGGGCGACAAGTTCCAGGCGATTCTGGATGTGACCATCGTCTACCCTGACGGGCCCTGTTCGTTCAAAAACTTCTTGCGTGGCAAGCTGCATCGCGTTATTGTGCGCGTGCGCAGCCTGCCGATACCGCAGCACCTGACTGCGGGTGACTACGCACAAGACCCGGTGTTCCGCGAAGCTTTTTCGCAGTGGGTGCAGCAGCTATGGCGAGAGAAAGATGCGCAGATTAGCGTCTTGTTGGCACAGGCAAACAAGACGTCTGCGCGGGCGCATTAACGCGCCTTTTTTGACTTCGGTGCAGAGGTCGCAGACGCGGCCATGGATGCTCCTTTTTCGAGGGCGCTATCGAGCGCACTTTCTGCTGTCGATGCTGCCGACTTCAAGCCCTTCGCCACAGAAGCAAACGCTTCAGGCGCAGGAAGCGCCTTCTCGATGGCATCCACGGTGCTGTGGAACTGGCCTACGCTCAAAGAAGTCGCATCTTTGAGGTTTTTTGCGAACAAGGCCATACCGGCTTCAGCCGAAGCCTTCATGATTTCAAACGCTTCCTGTGGGTCTTTGATGCCTTTGATGGAATCCACTGTTTCCGTGATGACCGCTTGGGCTTCCTTGGCTTGGCTCTGTGCCAGATCCGCCCAGGCCTTCAAGTTGTCCTGTGCGGGCTTGATGGCGTCTTGCATGGCGGTTGGGTTGAATTTGGGTGTCGATTCCGACATGGTCTTGGCAATGGCTTCGAATGGAGTGTTCTTGAACATGGTGAAGTCCTCTATAAATGTTGCAGTGCAGCAATTATCGACCAATTAATGGATTTGTGCTTGTTGATTTCGTCACCACCCCGAAATTAATTGGCAGACCACGGATAAACCACACCTACTTTTGAAGCGTGCCCTTTTTATCAGGCAGAGGGCTTTGCGGGTCGCCCTTGAACAGTTTGCCGATCGCGCCGCCTATGCGCGCACCGATTGCAGTGCCAATAACCGGTAAAACGACCGTGCCGATGGCTGCCCCCGCAAGAAAACCTGGAGGCACCGAGACTTTGGGCTTGTGCACCGAACCGCTCAACGTAATCGGTACGCCGATGGCACCTTCGATGATGTCCACATTGGCACTCGCTTCGATCTGTCCGTGGTAGACCGTGCCCTTGCCGGTGGCAGTGAATTTGCCGGCACGAGCGAAGATTTCGGTTCCGGTAAGCCGCATGCCCTCAGCACCATTCTGGGTGTCCAACTGACCGGTCATTTCCTGCAGTGGGGTTTGGCCGTCATGCTCTTTGCCCAACGTGCTGATGGCCTTGTCCAAATCGAACCGCAAAAGTACTGCAGAGCTCACGGTAAACCGTGTTTGAGTATGCAGCGATCGCGCCAATTCACCCGGAGACTTGCCGCTGGCAGATACGACGGTCTGACCAGAGCCGCTACCCGATATAGGAGACCGCCGGTTAAAAGCACCAATCGCGCTCGCCACCTCAATGCCCAGCGGAGCCAACTGGCCGCTCAGTTGCATGACGCCGTCTTCAGCGGTCTTCAACGCAAGGTGGCCGTTTGCGGTCCCCCCGCCAACCGTAATATGTGTCTGCCAGCGGTCCTCATCGCCGTCGCGCGCCAACGTCAACACAAAAGGCGGCGTGACTCCGGGGCGGCGCAACGCGGCATGGCGCGGCCGCCAATGGGGATCGAAGTCGATTTCACCGTCGTAACTTGTTGCTATGCCGCTGTAAGAGATCCAAGTGAAGTTCCGAACGGCAAAGTGTTCTAGCAGCACACCCTCGTCGGCAACGTGGGGCGCAGTTTCATGTTTACCATGCAGTGCAGACACCGAATTGCGCGGGATGGTCGCATCATCTACTTCAACACGGTCGAGTACCAATGTACCCTGCAGGAGTTTTGACAGCTTGGGATAAACACTCAGTTTACCAACGATCAGCGGCTGCGCCTGCTGCGTGCGGAAGTCGTTGACGGTTATAGCTGGCATCGGCAACAGAGCCCAATGAACTTCGCCTAGGCTTACCTTGACTCCAAGCCGTTGCTCGGCTTCGGAGGTGATCCGCAGGGCCAGTTCTTCGTCAGAGGGTAGCCACCAAATGATGGCAAGCCATGCCGAGCCCAGCACCGCCAATGCGACACCAATACCCAAGCCCCACGTTTGACGACGGTTCATATGATGAGCCGTGCTTTTGCACGGTCTATTTCGAATTGCAATTGGTGAAAATCGTGGAATTTACGATGCACGATAGTGGAAGTCGGTGCGGCAGCGAACCAATCGTTTACTACCTTCTTTGACCTTCCGTTCATCACTGCAATATTGCCCATGGGGCGCAAAAGGTCCAACAGAAAGTCAATCGTGCTCGTGGTGCCGCCACCAAAATCTTTCGCGTATCACTGCCTGGATCGTGATGCCGTAGATGTCGACGATTTTGTTCCCGTGCTAGCGCAGCGCGCACTGCCACGCAATGCTTGTGCCAAACGCCCCTTGTGAATCTGGCCCACGATAGCGTGCCGTATAGTTTGCAGTGCCAACCACCGCTATGGAAACGAACATGAACCCTGCCTACCGCGTCATACTCACCCTGGTGCTCGCCGCCGGCACATGGCCGGCAGGAGCCGCGACAGACTACTTTTGGAATTGCACCCAGCCAAACGGCATCAAGTACGCAGACGCAACGCGGTGCGACAAGGGTGATACCTCGGCAAAAATGATGAAGGGGCAAAGCGGGTTCGCAGCCGGGCAAGCGCAAATGGTGCAAATGGTGCGTGGGGTGCAAATGGACCAGCAGCTCGAAGCCCTGCCGGATGGAACCAACTCACGCGTTTGCCCCACCAACCGCGCCTACTGCGCACTGCCCGATAACGGCGCAACTGAGGGTTCGCCCCGCGCGCAGGCCATAACCCAATTCATGCGCAAGAAGCAATGCGAATTTATGCGCCGATTTCCCGAACGCTGCACCCATCCTGACTAGAATTTTTCGTAGCCCGGTAACGTTGCCTACTTGCGCAGCACGATGTGCACCAGTGCACAGGCGTCTTCAATGGCGGTCAGGCTATGCACCACGCCACCGGCCAGGTACAACATATCGCCGCTGGCCAGCACTTGGTCTTTGCCATCACTGTGAAAACAGATGGTGCCCTCCAAACACTGCACGGTGATATCACCGGCCACCTTGTGCGCTGGCATTGACCTGCCTTTGAGCAGCACCACGCGCATTACCTCCAGCTCCTGGGTTTTGAAAAGCGCAACAGTTTGCCGCTCGCCCGCTACATTGACGGGCGGGAGAACACTGACGGGTTCGCCGGAGACGGCGTGTTGGATAGCCATGGTGGGATTCCTGATGGGGCTGCTGAACGGGACCACCGGACTATAGACCGTCTGCAATCGAGTGGAAAAACGCATTCTGACCTTCCTGGGTTCCACCCGAGCCAAGACCGCGTTGTCAGAGTGGAGATTCACATCCGAAGTAGCGTACGACATAGCCAAGTCTCGCTATCATGGTTGCCGTAACACCGGTGAAACCTCTTGCCCCATGGCGCACTAAACCTATGCCTTCTTTTCTCACTCCACCGCATATGCTTCACCGTTGGAATTCGAGAGCATCGAAACTATCAAATCGAAAGAACTCTAGCGTGAAGCATATTCCCCGCGTTTTCAAGCGCGTACTCATGCTGGTTTTCATGGCTTTGTCTGTTGGCTCCGCGTTTGCGGCCGGTCCACAGTGCACGCGGCCATTCAGCTTGGCGTTGCACGATCACGGTCTGTTGTATTCGGCCAGTTCAGACGTGGGTATCGACAAGGACTTTGCGGATGAACTCATCCGGCGAAGCGGTTGCAAAGTTACGGTGAGTTTCTTGCCCCGGGCTCGCATTTGGCAACTGATCGAGTCCGGTGCGCTGGACTTCAGTACCTCCGGCATTAGCAATGCGCAACGCGAACAGTTTGCAGGCTTCGCCTGGTATTTCAGCAACCAGTACTACCTGTTGGTTCGCAAGGACTCTGGCGTGACCAGTTTGGACGGCTTCGAGCGCAATGCTGCATTACAAATGGGCATCATACGGAGCTTTCGTTACAGCGACAGTGCCAACCGGCTCGTCGACACGCTGCAACTTGCCAACCGGGTGACCCAAGCAGGCGGACTGGATCCGCTCTACCAGACCCTGATGCTCAACCGAATTCAAGGCATGATCATCGAGCCGTTTGACTACCCGGCGCTGGAGGAGAAGGCTATTCGCGAAGTCTCCAATATCATCGAGTTCAATGACCCGGCAGTGCCCCATGGACTCATCATGTCGAACAAAGCCCTTTCGCAAACCGAGCAGGAAAAATGGAGGGCGATTGTCAATGCCATGCGAGCCGACGGAACCGTCGGGCGGATCTTTGCAAAGTACTTCAAACCAGATCTCGCCGCCAAGCTGGTCAACTTTTAAGCACCATGGCGAGTCGAGCGCGCTGGTTGCTGATCCCTCTGTTGACGCTCGGCGTGGCGCTCGCCACCACCTGGTTGGTTTTTGACCATGAACGCCAGGCAAACCGTAAAGAGCTTCGCTCCCAGTTTGACTTCGCCCTGCGCGAGACAGTCAGCCGCGTGGAACAACGCGTGGCCAGCTACGAACAGCTTTTGCGCGGCGTGCAGGCGCTGCTGTCCACAGCTGCTGGGTCAGATCGTGCGCGCCTTTATGACTACCTAGAACTACTGCCTGCGGGTACCAGTTTTCCGGGTATCCAGGCTATCGGCTATGTTGAAAAGGTTTCTGCCGAACACAAGAATGCCCATATTGCTGCCATGCGCCAGAACGGCTGGCCCCAATATGACATTTCGCCCGTGGGACAACGGGACGTTTACGCGCCGGTCACGGTGCGTGAGTCTTACGGGAGGCCGGTTCGCACGGAACCGGGCTATGACACCTGGTCAGACCCAGCTCGGCGATCAGCCATGGAATTGGCCCGCGATTCAGGCATGGCAGCCATTACTGGCAAGGTCCAGCTACAGGTAGATGCCGATGTCAATGCGCCGCCTGGCTTGATCATGTACCTGCCCATCTATGCGCACGGACAAGAACGCGACAGCGTGGCCCAACGCCGTGCCAACCTGATCGGGTGGGTCTTTGCGTCTATCCACATGGACCCCTTGGTAGCCAGCCTCTACGGTGAACAACCACCCGGACTCCGGTTCGCCTTGTATGACGGGGTAGAACCTACTGAGGCCGCGCTGCTCTACCGAAGTGACGAGGCAAAATCCGGGAACATACCCATTGGCTTGACTGCCAATGAATACGTCGTCGCAGGCGGCCATACCTGGACGCTTTCCATGGCAGCGCTACCTGCATTTGGTGCGCGATTTGGGGGGACTGCCTTATTGGTGATTGCTGGCGGTGGCGTCGGCTTGAGCGTTCTGTTGGCAACGCTGGCCTGGCTGCTGACAACCGGGCGCACGCGCGCGCTACGCTTGGCCGACCAAATGACTGCGGAACTGCGCGAAAGTGAGGCGCACTTCCGCACATTTTTTGAAAATAACTCGTCGGTGATGTTGCTCATCGACCCGGCATCGGGTGTAATCGTCGACGCCAACTTGGCGGCTGCTGCGTTCTACCGCTACCCCAGTGAACACTTAGCAGGCCTGTTGATCAGCGAGATCAACACACTACCCCCCGAGCAAATTGCCGAAGAGCGGCTACGGGCCTTGCGCGCGGACCGCAGCTATTTTCTGTTCCAACATCGCCTGGCCGACGGTACCCTGCGCGACGTAGAGGTGCACTCCACACCCATCAACCGCCATGGACACCCCTTGCTGTTCTCCATCGTTCATGACATCACCGATCGTAAGAAGGCGGAAGAGCGCATTGAAGAACTGGCCTTCTTCGATACGCTGACGCATTTGCCCAACCGCACGCTGCTGGTGGACCGTTTGAAGCAGGCAATGACCATCGGCAACCGCAACAACACCTACGGCGCCGTGTTGTTCATTGATCTGGACCAGTTCAAAACCCTGAACGACACCTTCGGGCA
Organism: Rhodoferax sp.; assembly: GCA_025351745.1. GTDB lineage: Bacteria > Pseudomonadota > Gammaproteobacteria > Burkholderiales > Burkholderiaceae_C > Allorhodoferax. The sequence continues at coordinate 3,893 of JANXVI010000118.1, read as the reverse complement.
CGACAAGGGCGATCTTCTGTTGCAACAGGTTGCGCAGCGCCTGGTGGACGGTGTCCGCCAAGGCGATACCGTGGCACGTCTGGGTGGAGATGAATTCGTCATTGTGCTGGCGAATCTGAGTGACTCCCTGGACGATGCCGCTGCCCAGACCGAGACGGTGGGCAAGAAGGTCCTGGCGGCCCTGAACCAGAAGTACCGGCTGGGCGATCTGGACCATCGCAGCACCGCCAGTATCGGTGCCACCTTGTTTTTGGGTCTTGAGACATCCATCGATGACTTGCTGAAGCAAGCTGATCTGGCCATGTACAAGTCCAAGGACACCGGACGCAACGCACTGCGCTTCTTTGACCCGCACATGCAAACCGTGGTCATGCAGCGTGCACGCCTGGAAGTTGAGTTGCGCCTGGCGATTCAAGAGAACCAATTCATTCTTCATTTTCAGCCACAGGTGGTAGACGGCGGGCGCGTCACCGGTGCAGAGGCCTTGGTGCGCTGGATGCACCCTGAGCGAGGCATAGTGCCGCCCGCCGAATTCATCGCCCTTGCGGAAGACTGCGGATTGATATTTCCGCTGGGTCATTGGGTGCTCGGACGCGCGTGCGAGCAACTCACCGTTTGGGCTTCACACAGTGCGTTGAGTCATCTGACCCTGGCCGTAAATGTCAGCGTGCTGCAGTTCCGCGAGCCCCGATTCGTGGACGATGTGCTGGCGGTACTCAAGCAGACGGGGGCCAACCCTGCGCGCCTGAAGCTGGAGCTGACCGAAAGCCTGCTGGCCGACAGTGTGCAGGAGGTCATTGACAAGATGACCACGCTCAAATCCCACGGCGTAGGATTCTCGCTGGACGATTTCGGGACCGGTTATTCCTCGCTGTCCTATCTGAAACGCTTGCCGCTGGACCAGCTGAAGATAGACCAGTCCTTTGTTCGCGACATATTGACGGACCCGAACGACGCTGCGATTGCAAGGACCGTGGTAGCCCTGGCAAAAAGCCTGGGTCTGGACGTGATTGCAGAAGGCGTGGAAACCATTGAACAGCGTGATTTCTTGGCGGGCGCAGGCTGCCATGCCTACCAAGGCTTTTACTTCAGCCGGCCATTGCCTGTGGAACGCTTTGAGGCATACGCCATGGAAACAAGTACGGCCCGACCCCCATCTGTCAGCCCTTGACCTTGAAGGCCGGCATCTTTTCTGCCAGCCGCGCACCCATTTCGGCACCCAGGGCTTGCAGGCCGCTCAACGGCCGCACCATGACTTCGAATTCGACGATCTTGCCGTCTTCATCAAAGCGCACCAGGTCGATGCCTTTGAGCTGCTTGTCACCCACTCGGGCGCTGAATTCCAACACCGCGTTCAGGCCATCTTCAGACGCCAGCTGGCGGTGGTAGGTGAAGTCCTGGAAGACCTGGATCACCGTATTCAAGGCGAGGATCAGCGCATCAGCCGGCTGGTATGGGTGAATGGCCATGGGAGAGCGGAACACCGCGTCGGGGTGGACGATGCTGGGCAGGTCTTGCAGGTCGCCAGCAGCCACCATGGCATGCCATTTGGCAAGGGACGCGGCAACTGCGGGTATCAATTGGCTGGGTGCTGGGTGCATAGGGTGCTCCATTTGTGTTGTTGGTCAAAGGTCAAATCGTGGCGGCCAGGCGTGTGCCCTGGCTGATGGCGCGCTTGGCGTCCAGCTCCGCGGCCACATCGGCACCGCCAATCAGGTGCACCGAACAGCCTGCGGCCCGCAGCGCACCATACAGTTCGCGCTGCGGTTCTTGCCCCGCGCACAGGACGATGGTGTCGACAGCAAGCACCTGCTGCTGGTCACCGACACGGATGTGCAGACCGGCATCGTCTATTTTTTGGTAATGCACGCCGGGCGTCATGCCGACGCGCTTGGCTTTGAGCGACGTGCGGTGTATCCAACCGGTTGTCTTGCCCAACTGGTCGCCGACCTTGCTCTCCTTGCGCTGGAGCAGGTGCACCTTGCGTGGAGAGGTTTCTGCATGGGCTGCCTTGATGCCGCCCGCGTGGGCATAACCGGTATCAATTCCCCACTCGGCATAAAACTTGGGCGCATCCACACTGGGACTGGTGCCTGATTGCGTCAGGTATTCGGACACGTCAAAGCCAATGCCGCCCGCGCCGATGATAGCCACCGAATGGCCGACGGCCTTGCCATCGCGCAGCACGTCCAGGTAGCCCATGACCTTGGGGTTATCCACGCCTTCGATGGCAGGCGTGCGGGGCGTCACACCGGTGGCCAACACGACCTCGTCAAAGCCACCCGCCTGCAAGGCTTGCGCCGTAACACGGGTGTTCAGTGAAACCGTGACGCCCTTCAACGCCAACTGGCGGTCAAAGTAGCGCAGCGTCTCGTAGAACTCTTCCTTGCCCGGCACCTTCTTGGCGATGTTGAACTGGCCGCCAATTTCGCTGGCCGCGTCAAACAGCTCGACCGTGTGGCCGCGCTCGGCAGCGGTGACCGCAAAGCTCAATCCGGCGGGGCCGGCGCCAACGACCGCGATGCGCTTGGGTGCGGCGGTGGGCGCAATCACCAGTTCGGTCTCGTGGCAGGCACGCGGGTTGACCAGGCAGGACGTGATCTTGCCGCCAAAGGTGTGGTCCAGGCAGGCCTGGTTGCAACCTATGCAGGTGTTGATCTCGTCCGCCCTGCCCTCGGCTGCCTTGCGCACAAAGTCAGCGTCCGCCAGGAACGGGCGGGCCATGGACACCATGTCGCAGAAGCCATCGGCCAGCAGTTGCTCGGCCACCTCGGGCGTGTTGATGCGGTTGGTGGCCACCAGCGGAATGCCTACATGGCCCTTGAGCCGCTGGGTGACCCAGGCAAAGGCGGCCCGCGGCACCTTGGTTGCGATGGTGGGGATGCGCGCCTCATGCCAGCCAATGCCGGTGTTGATGATGGTGGCGCCTGCCGCTTCAATCGCCTTTGCCAGTTGGATCACCTCGTCCAACGAGGAGCCGCCCTCCACCAGGTCCAGTGCGGACAGCCGGTAGATGATGATGAAATTGGCTCCGACCTTTTCGCGCACGCGGTGCACGATCTCGACCGGAAAACGCATGCGGTTCCCATAACTGCCGCCCCATGCATCGTCACGGTGGTTGGTGCGGGCAGCGGTGAATTCGTTGATCAGGTAGCCCTCAGAGCCCATGATCTCTACGCCGTCATACCGGGCATGTTGCGCCAGTGCGGCACAGCGCACGAAATTTTCCACAGTCTGCTCCACCTCGTCCGTGCTCAGCCCGTGTGGCGTGTAAGGGTTGATCGGCGCCTGTATAGCGCTGGGTGCGACCAGATCCTTCTGGTACGAGTAGCGGCCAAAGTGCAGGATTTGCATCGCGATCTTGCCACCCACTTTATGCACGGCATCCGTCACCACGCGGTGGTGTTCGGCCTCTGCCTCAGTGGTCAGCATGGCGCCACCCTTCATGGGGCGGCCGCGTTCGTTGGGGGAAATGCCGCCGGTCACGATCAGCCCCACACCACCGCGCGCGCGCTCGGCGTAAAAGGCGGCCATGCGCTCAAAGCCGTTGGGCACCTCTTCCAGCCCCACGTGCATAGATCCCATCAGCACGCGGTTTTTCAGGGTGGTAAAGCCCAGGTCTAGCGGTTTGAGCATGTTGGGGTACGCGGTCATCAAGAATCCTTTATGCAACTGGTTGCACAATTTTACGCAAAGAGCCACCAACTGTGCAACTGGTTGCATAAAATAGGAATTTTCTGACATCGCACTGTCCATGTCCCTGCCCCACGCCCTTCTCACCGCCCTGGTCGAGCAACCCAGCTCCGGCTCCGACTTGGCGGGCCGTTTTGACCGCTCCATAGGCTACTTTTGGCATGCAACCCACCAGCAGATCTACCGTGAGCTGGCGCGTT
>JANXVI010000021.1 GCA_025351745.1 Rhodoferax sp. | reverse complement strand
CGAATTGCCGGTTGTAGGATCCTTTGTGATCACCACGCTTTCCAGTAGTTTGTCGTAGCTGTCCGTTGCCACCGCCTGGAACGGCGCAGCAAGCGGATCAAATGTCGTCGGGTTGAGGCCGGCCGCAGTGATCTGGGGGCTGATTGACGTGTTGACGGCAGTGATGATCGCCGGAACCAGAGCCTTTTGCCGCGCCACTGCGGCCGGCGTCAGTGCCTGGGCTCCGGTGAGGCCGTCCGCTTTGGCCACTGCCGACGCCACGACATCGGTCAATCCCGTGAGGTTGATGGTGTAGAACTTGCGATTTGCCGGGGCCCGCACAATGTCTTGCACCAACATGCTTTTCCACGGTTTGGTGGCGCGCATCACGGTTGCGACAAGCGGCGCCTTCATGCCACGCAGGCTAATGCGGAAATATCCGGTGCCGTCGGTAGTGGTGTTGACTTCCTTGCCGTTGATGTCGACAAACTTCAGGGCCGTGTTGGCAATCGGTGCGCCATCGCCCGCGCCGCCATCCGCGCCACCGTCTCCTGCACTGCCTCCCGATCCGTCTCCAGATCCACCCTCCAAAAACCCCAGATTGGCGCCAGCGAGGGCGTTCATATCGGCGCAGCTTACCGTCCGCCCAAAACTATCGGCAAATGGAGTACAGGTCGCAACCGGCGTCGTCGGTGGGGTTGTGTAGCTGCCACCGCCACTGCCACCGCCACAAGCGGTCAGGACCCCCGCAGCCAAGAGCATTGCTAGAAACTTCATAGTGATCTCCTCAATCCCATTGTTGTCGTCAAGACGCCAAAGAACTGCCGGCTACCCGAAGCTTCAAAACCGGCAAAGGGGAGCCCATTGTGGACTCATTCACATTCCATGGCTACTAGGATGAAGGTCGCTATACAATTCATAGCGAAGTACGCTTATCCGACGAGGGCTACCGGCTGAAAAGGCACTAACCCGTATTGCGCAAACCCGCCGCAATCCCGTTGATCGAGATGTGTATGCCGCGCTGCAACCGCTCATCGACCTGACCGGCGCGGTAGCGGCGTATCAGTTCCACCTGCAAGTGGTGCAGCGGGTCGATGTACGGAAAGCGGTGGCGGATGGAGCGCTGCAGCGCGGCATTGTTGGCCAGGCGGTTTTTGTCACCGGTGATGGTGGACAGGGCCTGGGCAGTGCTGTGCCACTCGGCTTCAATTGCAGTGAATATCTTCTTGCGTAACCGCGCATCGGCTACCAGCTCGGAGTAGCGCGATGCCAGCGCCAGATCGCTTTTGGCCATGACCATGTCCATGTTCGACAGCAAGGTTTTGAAGAACGGCCACTGGCGATACATTTTCTGGAGCAGGGCAATGCGTTCTTTTTGCTCCGCTGGCGTGCCGCAGGTGATGAAACTTTGCACGGCCGAGCCAAAGCCGTACCAGCCGGGCAGGGTCAGGCGGCATTGGCCCCAGCTGAAGCCCCAGGGAATAGCGCGCAGATCTTCAATGCGTTGTGATGCTTTGCGCGACGCGGGGCGCGATCCGATGTTCAGTTCGGCAATTTCGCGGATGGGCGTTGAGCTGAAGAAATATTCGGTGAAGCCGGGGGTCTCGTACACCAGCGCGCGGTAGGCTGCCATACTGTTGCGGGAGAGTTCGGCCGCGGCTTCCAGAAAGGCTGGAGTAGCCGATTTGGTGGGTTGCAGCAGTGTGGCCTCCAACGTAGCGGCGACCAGGGTTTCGAGGTTGCGCCGACCGATCTCGGGGTTGGCGTATTTGGAGCCAATCACCTCGCCTTGTTCGGTCAGGCGGATCTGACCGCGCACGGTGCCCGGGGGCTGGGCCAGAATTGCTTCGTAGCTGGGTCCGCCTCCGCGCCCCACGGTACCGCCACGGCCATGGAACATGCGCAGCTTGATTGATGTGATCCCCACGCTCGGCATTGGCGTGTCCTTGCTGCTCCCCGAGGGGGCTCTCGCGCCTTGGGGCGACCCGCCGACGCTTAAGCCGTGGCTTGCCATTTCGTCAAACAATTCGACCAGCGCGATTTCGGCCCGGTACAGCTCCCAGTTGCTGGTGAAAATACCGCCGTCCTTGTTGCTGTCGGAGTAGCCCAGCATGATGTCCTGCTCGCCACCGCTGCGCCGCACCAACGCGGCAATACCCGGTAACGCATAAAGCTCGCGCATGATGGGTGCGGCGTTGCGCAAGTCTTCAATGGTCTCGAAGAGCGGCACGACGATCAGGTCACACACGGGCCCCCACGCTCCGGCTCTGTGCGGGTCGCTGCCCCCCAAGGGGGCTAACCCGACCTGGGGCGACCCCGATATGGGTTGCATGGGCTTCTCGTTGAGCACGCCACGCATCAGGCCCACTTCCTTTTGCAGTAACAACACTTCCAGTAAATCGCTGACCGTCTCGGTGTGGCTGATGATGTAGTGGCGGATGGCATTCTCGCCAAAGCGCTCACGCATGACCTTGGCCATGGAGAAAATAGCCAGTTCGCCTTGCGTGTGGGCCGAGTAGGTGACGCCGTGCACCTGCAGCGCGCGGGCGTCACCCAACAAGCCCATGAGCAGCGTGCGCTTGGCGGCTTCGTCCAGTCTGCAGTAGTTGGGCTCAATGCGTGCAGTGGCCAGCATTTCGGCAACCACTTCCTCATGCTTGTCCGAGCTTTGGCGCAGGTCTACGGTTGCCAGATGGAAGCCAAAGACCTCGACCGCGCGTATCAGCGGATGCAACCGCTCTGCCACCAGGGCTGAGCCGTGGTTGGCCTTCAGCGATGCCTCGATGGTGCGCAGCTCGGACGCAAAGTCTTCGGAGCGCGCGTAGGGGTTTTGCGGCGCTACGGCGTGGCGCGCAGCTTCGGTGCCGGTGAGCTTTAGCAGCGTCGCTGCTAGGCGTGCATAGACACCGGTTAGTGCGCGGCGATAGGGTTCATCCATCCGGTGCACGTTCAGGTCGGGCGAGCTTTCGGCCAAGGCCTTCATATCGGGTGTGCAATCGTTGAGCATGGCGGATACCGACAGTTCACCCCCCAGGTAATGCACTTCGGTCAAGTAGTGGCGCAGCGCCACCTCGGCTTGGCGGCGCAGCGCGTAATCCAGCGTCTGCGCACTGACATTGGGGTTGCCATCGCGGTCGCCACCAATCCATTGGCCCATGCGCAAAAAGCTATGTACCGGCTGGTTGTTACCCAGTAATTGCTCCAGGTTGGCGTAGAGCTTGGGGATCTCGCGCAAGAAAGTCGATTCGTAATAGCTCAGCGCATTTTCGACCTCGTCTGCCACGGTCAGTTTGTTGAAGCGCAAGAGCCGTGTTTGCCACAACTGCATCACGCGTGCGCGCATCAGGGCTTCGTTGGCAGCGAGTTCGCGTGCGGTGAGCGCATCTTTTTTGTTTTCAAAAAAAGCGCCGCGCATCTTGATCTCGTCGCGCTCGGTCAGCAGGCGCGCAATACCGCGCTCGGCATCCAGAATGCTCTTGCGCTGCACTTCGGTCGGGTGGGCAGTGAGCACCGGCGACACATAGCTTTGGGCCAGGGTATGGGAGATGGTCTTGGGAGAGATGCCGGCCCAGCGCAGGCGCGACATGGCCACTTCCACGCTGCCTTCTTGCGTGTCACCCGCGCGCTCGTGGATGGCGCGGCGGCGGATGTGGTGGCGGTCTTCCGCCAGGTTGGCCAAATGTGAAAAATAGGTGAAGGCACGGATCACGCTCACCGTCTGGTCGCCGCTGAGGCTCTTCAGTAATTTTTTTAGCGCCTTGTCGGCGTCCTGGTCCGCATCGCGGCGGAAGGCGACAGACAGCGTGCGGATCTTTTCGATGAGCTCAAATGCGGCATTGCCCTCTTGCTCGCGGATTTCATCGCCCAGTATTCGGCCCAGCAGGCGGATGTCTTCAACCAGCGGGCGTTCATTGTCCTTCGCGCGCTTGGCGGGGGCTGGGGCAGATACATTTTTCATGGTGCCCATGCTAGCATTGCCCACTCGCTATAGATTACAAATAGGTTACGACGACTAGGCCATGCTTGCACACAAATTAACGATTGCCACCCGCGAGAGTCGACTGGCGCTTTGGCAGGCCGAGCATGTGAAAACATTGCTGGAACAACAGGGCCACACCGTCGCGCTGCTGGGCATGACCACGCGCGGCGACCAGATTCTGGATCGCTCCTTGAGTAAGGTCGGCGGCAAAGGCCTGTTTGTCAAGGAGCTGGAGATGGCGCTGGAAGCCGGTCAAGCTGACCTGGCGGTGCATTCGCTCAAAGACGTTCCCATGGAGTTGCCAGAGGGTTTCAGCCTTGTCTGCGTGATGGAGCGTGAGGACCCACGCGATGCCTGGGTCTCTAGCCGCTACGCGTCGCTGGCCGATTTGCCGCAGGGCTCCGTGGTGGGCACCTCGAGTCTGCGACGCATGGCGCTGCTGCGGGCGTTGCGCCCGGACCTCAAGATTGAGGGTTTGCGTGGCAATCTCGACACCCGCTTGAAGAAACTGGACGATGGCATGTACGACGGCATCGTGCTGGCTGCAGCCGGACTCAAGCGCCTGGGACTGGCACAGCGCATTCGCGCAACGTTTGAACCGGAACAGATGCTGCCGGCGGCGGGTCAGGGTGCATTGGGCATTGAAGTGCGCACCGACCGCGCCGACTTGGTTGAGATGCTGCAAGTCCTGCTGCATGTACCCACCTGGCGCGCCGTATCGGCCGAGCGGGCGGTCAGCCGTGTCATGGGTGGAAGCTGCTCCATGCCGTTGGCCGCCTACGCCACCGTGCAGGGAGACCGCCTGAACATCCGCGCCACCTGGGGCGACCCCGAGGGGGCGCTGCCCTTGGTCCATGCGCAAGCCCATGGCGCTGCACCCGATGCGCCGTCTGCAACGCTGCTGGGCGAGCAGGTCGCCCGCGAATTGCAGGTCAAAGTGCGCTTACAGACCGGTCAGGGGAGCTAGCCTTATGCGTGTCATCGTCACTCGCCCCATACAGGAAGCCGCGCAGTGGGTCCACGCGTTGGCCGATGCCGGCTTTGGCGCTGTGGCTTTGCCGTTGATCGGTGTGTTGCCGCCACCCGACCCTGCGACCGTCTCTGCAGCCTGGGCTCGGATCGGCAAATTCGATGCTGTCATGTTTGTCAGTGGCAATGCGGTGGACCATTTCTTTGCGTCAAAACCATCTGCAGCCCCCGAATTTGGTATGCCCGGTGCTATCAATATTAGAGCATTTGTAACGGGTCCCGGTAGTTTGTCGGCACTGAAGCGCGCGCGAGTCGATGCCCGATGCATTGACATGCCTGACCGGGCTGCCGAGCAGTTCGACTCCGAAGCACTGTGGTCCGTAGTCGCTCATCGCGTCCAACCCGGCTACCGCGTGCTGATTGTGCGTGGCAGCGCCAGCCACGATGCTGCAGGCAATGCAATGTCAGCCGACAAGGCTGTGGACGGCGTGGGGCGGGATTGGTTCGCCGAGCAGGTGCGCGCCGCCGGGGGCAGTGTGGAATTCGTGGTGTCGTACCAGCGGCGTCCGCCCGAATTGTCGGACAGCGACCGGGCCATGGTCCGCCAGGCAGCGGCCGACGGCTCGGTCTGGTTGTTCAGCAGCTCCGAGGCCATTGGCAATTTGGTTGCGAGCTGTGTCGATCAGTCTTGGGCCCAGGCCAAAGCAGTGGTGACACACAGCCGTATTGCACAGGCGGCGCGCAAGGCCGGATTTGCTGTTGTTTGCGAGTCACGGCCCACACTGGCTGCACTGATGGCATCGATAGAATCGGTGGCATGAACACTGAGCCCAGCCCCACCGCGGCGAATGCGCCCCTGGAAGGCTCGCCAAGGCCCTTAGGAGCCCATCCTGAAGTTGCCGCACCGCAGCGCTTGCAATGGATTATCGCGCTGGTAGCGGTGGCAGCCTTGGTGGTCAGTGGACTTCTGTGGCAAAAGTTGGACTCCATTCAGGAGCAGTTGGCCCGTCAAAGTGCGGATTCTGGAAGCCAGGCTGCCGAGGCACGCGCGACCGCCCACCACGCACAAGAACTGGCGATGGAAACCGCCGCCAAGCTGGCGGTAACCGAAGCCCGGCTTAGCGAGGTTTCGTTGCAGCGCACGCAACTGGAAGAGTTGATGCAGAGCCTGTCACGCTCGCGTGACGAAAACCTGGTGGTTGATATCGAGTCCGCCTTGCGCTTGGCGCAGCAGCAGGCGCAATTGACCGGTAGTGCGGAGCCATTGTTGGCGGCTCTCAAGAGTGCCGAGTTGCGTGTTACGCGCGCAGCGCAACCCCGGTTGACTCCGTTGCAACGCGCCATCGCACGCGATGTGAGCCGAATCAAGGCCACGGCCCTGGCCGACACACCGGCGCTGCTGGTCAAGCTGGATGAACTGGTGCAACTGGCGGATGAACTGCCCGTGGCCAATGCTTTACCCACGCCGAGGTCAAACGACACGCTCAAGCGCAAGCCTGAAGAAACCGTCGCGACCTGGTGGGTGCGTCTGGGATTGTTGGTGCGGGACGAGGCACGTAACCTGGTGCGCGTGAGCCGCATCGAAGAACCTGAAGCCGCGCTGTTGTCGCCAGAGCAATCGTTTTTCTTGCGTGAGAACCTCAAGCTTAAACTGCTCAATGCGCGTCTGGGGTTGCTGTCGCGCCAAATCGAATCAGTGCGTGCCGATTTGGGCGCAGCCTCTGTTTCAGTGGGCAAATACTTTGACGCCTCATCCCGCAAAACACAGGCCGCCAACGCCCTACTGCAGCAGGTGCGCGGTCAGATGAAGGCTCTGGAGTTGCCCCGCGTGGACGAGACCCTCGCGGCCCTTGCAACCGCTGCCGCAGGACGCTGAGCAGCATGCGCGTCGCACTGTGGTTGATGGCCTTGTTCGCGGTTGCGGTGGCCAGCGCCTTGTTTGCGGGTGACAACCATGGAACGGTGACGTTGTTCTTCCCGCCGCACCGGGTGGATCTTTCGCTGAACCTGTTTCTGCTGCTGCTGGCCGCAAGCTTTTTGACGTTGCACCTGGCGATGCGCGCGCTGTCAGTGCTGACCAGCATTCCCCTCCAGGCGCGGCAATGGCGTTTGCTGCAGAAAGAGCGCGGCATGCATACCGCATTGATGGAGTCGCTGTCGCATCTGATGGCGGGACGGTTTGTTAGGGCACGCAAGGCGGCCGAACTGGTGATTTCGCTGGAAGAGTCGGTCCAACGCAGTGGCGAACGCGTGGCCTATGGCGCACGCCTGCGAACACTGGCGCATGTGCTGGCTGGTGAAAGCGCCCATGCATTGCAAAACCGCAGCGTGCGCGATGCCCATTTCCAACTGGCCCTGCAGGAGTGCGAGGGCCGCGATTACCAGGACGCGCGCGAAGGCGTGCAGCTCCGTGGCGCCCAGTGGGCGTTGGACGACCGCGATGCAGCAGCCGCCATGCAGTGGCTGGACCAGTTACCCCAGGGCGCAGGGCGCCGAACCCTGGCGTTGCGCCTGCGCTTTCGGGCCGCCCGCCAGACGGGCCAGTTGCCACTGGCGTTGGAGACTGGCCGCTTGCTGACCAAACACCGCGCCTTTTCCGAGTCTGCAGGCAAGAGTATTGCGCGCGGTTTGGCGATCGAACTTATCCGCGCGGCGCACGACAGTGTGCAAATCCAGCGCGCTTGGGATGCGCTGGACAACGCGGAGCAGCAGGTGCCGGAGGTCGCATTCGAGGCCGCTGAACGTCTGCTTGCCCACGGCGGCGCTGTAACCGTATCGCGGCAATGGCTGCTGCCGATCTGGGAAACGATGGCCCAGCGCTACGACGCACTGACGCTGGCCCAACGCGTGCGTCTGGCCCGCGTATTGGAGCGCGGCTTTGCCGCCCCGGACGGCGCGCCGGATGCCGCGTGGTTAAGCCGCATAGAGATGGCGCAAATGAGCAACCCCCGCGACGCCGTCCTGCAATACCTTGCCGGGGTTGTTTGTATGCGCTTGAGCCTTTGGGGTAAATCGCAGCAGTTGTTCAAGCAGTCGCTGGCAATACTGCAGGACTCCGAATTGGCACGTGACACCTGGCTGGCCTTGGCCTATATGGCCGAGCAGCGCCAGGACGAGCAGGCCGCAGCACAAGCCTTCCGGGAGGCTGCGAAAAGGTGACGGGTGTGGGATTCAGGGCTATTATGGGGCCATGGCAACACTTACCGAACACATCATCAAGCTAACCGACCACCGGGATCGGGAGCTTCTGGAGTTGACCCTTTCCAAGGCGCTGATTGATTTGTTGCGCATCGACCGAGTCGTCATTGCGCGGGTTGTCAGTGAAGAAGGTGTCAAGCGATGGCTAGAGGTTGCGTCGCTGGATGTGCGGGGGGGCGGCAAGGTGGTAGACCCGTTGCGGGTTGATTTTGAGTCCTTGCGTGAGCTGGCTGACGAAAAAGACCGAATGCGTTGCCTGCAACGCCGCAGTCTTGTGGAATACGCTTGGGCCGGTGAAGAGGGCCCACGCGTCAGTTTCATTCCGTTGTATGCCGATACCGCCACCGATGACGAAGGTGTTATCGAGGTGCACTCTGGCTCACCACTGAACAAGGGGCAGTTGCAAGTCATTGAGGACATGGTCCACGTGTTCCGCAACATGTACAAACTGCTGGCTTACAGCGACCGCGATGCCTTGACCGGATTGCTCAACCGCAAATCGTTGGACGACACGTTCTACAGCGCGGTGTTGGAAGAAATGGACCACGGACTAGAGAGTGACACTGCCGTGCTGGAGGCCTCAGTCTTGCCGGTTGCAGAGCGCCGCCACCGTGTGCCGCCCAACTACTGGCTGGGCACGGTCGATGTCGATAATTTTGGCGTTATCAGCGACAGGTGTGGTCATCTTATTGCCGAAGAGGTGCTGCTGCTGGTGGCCCGTATCATGAACAATACTTTTCGTACCTATGACCGGATTTACCGCTTGGGTGGAGAGCAGTTTGCCGTACTGATGCACTGTCCGGAAGAGTCGTTGGTACTGGCCGCGTTTGAGCGGTTCCGAGCCAATATGGAGAAGTTCAATTTTCCGCAAGTGGGGCGCATCACAGCCTGTGCCGGCTTTACCCGCGTGACTTCCGAAGACTCCCCTAGCACGTCGCTCGAGCGTGCTGAGCGCGCGGTCGATTACGCCCAACGGCATGGACGCAACCAAGTTTTCAGCCACGACGACATGGTGCGCAAGGGCTTCTTTGGCGATGCCGTAAAGGTGGGCGCTGTCGATTTGTTCTGAGTATGTTGTGGCCCCAAAAAAAGAGGCCTGTTGGCCTCTTTTTTTGTCGCAGCAACCCGGATGTGCCGGCGTCGCTGTGTCAATGGTTGCGCTCGTTTGCGTGTCGGTCAAACGGCCGGGGGTTGTTCAAACGGCAGCGTCATATCGCGCAGGTCACGTTTGGTTTCCACCAGGACCAAAGGCCCGTTGTCGATGCTGACCGCTGCTGGCCGTTCGCGCGGTACATGGATGGGCTTGGCCTCGGCCGCAATCGCCGCTTGTACGGCCGCAATCTTGTCCGCGTCCGAAATGACCCATTGGAGACCCGAGCTGTGTGCCACGTCGACCAGGCTATCGGTGGGCAAAGTGTAGGTTGTGACCTTGGGCATGCGTTCAGCGGAAACTGCTGGCGAGGGGCTCAGCGAAACCACCACTGGAGGAGTGGGCGCTGCAACGCGAACCGATTGCGCGGTAACTGGTGCCGGCTTTGCCGCTGCGGGGAAAGGCACTGCAACCTGTACTGCTTCAGTCGCAACTCCGGGGTCTTCTCTTTCGCCGTTCAGGGTGGGCCGTGCAGCAGCCTGGGCGGGGATACGCAGGTCAGGGCGCTCTTCGCGTTCACTGCGCTCGCTACGGGGACCGCGTTCACGGCCGTAACGGTCGCGCGGGCGTTTCTCGCGGGGTTCGCCGTTGTCGTTGCGTGGCGCTTGGGACTGTTCATTGGCTTGCACCGGTGATTGACCCTCTGCAACGGTTGCTGCAGGTGCGTTGTCGGCGTCATCGAGGCCGGGTTGCGTCTGCTGGAAGGGCTCGTCAACACCATTGGTGTTGCGGCCTTCGTCATCCTGGCGCGGACCGCGTCCATTGCGGCCACCACGTCCGTTGCGTCCTTCGCGGCCCTCGCGGGGTTCACGGCCTTCACGGGCTTGACCCTCATTGCGGGGGGTGTTGTCTGCATCACCTTCTACCATGGCATCGGTGCGGACTTCTGTACGCGTCTGCTCGCCGCGTTCACCCGCTTCGTTGCGTTCGCCGCCACGGCCGCGACCGCCGCGCTCACCCCGGTCAGTGCGCGGACCGCGTTCGGGACGGGGCTCCTGGCGATTGGTGTCAGTGCCGCCTTGGGGCGGGCTGCCAGGTTGCAGATTGGCATCCATGGGAATGGACTTGCCTTCGGCGTCAAACCGCTCGCGCTGCGCGCCACCTTGGCGATCCGCGCCGCCGGTGCCACGACCACCGCGTCCACCGCGGTTATTGCGTCCGTCACCACGGCCTTCACCGCGTGGGCCGCGAACTTCGCCACGGGGTTCGTTGCGGCCTTGGCCTTCAGGGCGACCTTCGCCCGCTTTGCCACCGTTGCGGTTGCCATCACGGCCACGGCCGTCACGGGATTCGCGACCCTCAGGCGCTCTCGGCGCTGGGACGTGTACGGGTTTGACGGGCGCGGGCGGCTCGGCGGCAAAGAGGCTCTTGAGCCAGCCAAAGAAGCCCTTTTCAGCGGCTACTGTCGGCTTGGCAGCTGGTACTGGCGCAGTGCGTGGCTGCTGTGCCACGGGCTGCACCGGTGCGACCGGGCGCGGGGCCGCAATAGGAGCCGGTGCGTCTGGCAGTACGCCTTTGATGATAGGTGTTTGCTTGTTGGTAGGCTCCTGCGAGCGGCGTGTCACGCTGGTCGGATCTTCGATCTCGTCAGCCATTTTGTAGCTGGCTTCGATATTGTCCAAGCGTGGGTCGTCGTGCTTCAGGCGCTCCAGGCGGTAGTTGGGCGTTTCCAAGGTTTTGTTGGGCACCAGCAGCACGTTGATACGCTGCTTGAGCTCAATCTTGGCGACTTCGGAGCGTTTTTCGTTCAGCAAGAACGATGCGACATCCACTGGTACTTGGCACAGCACGGAAGCGGTGCTGTCTTTCAAAGACTCTTCTTGGATGATCCGCAAAATTTGCAGCGCACTGGATTCGGTGTCACGGATGTGGCCGGAACCACCGCAGCGCGGGCAGGGGATAGATGCGCCTTCTGACAGGGCAGGGCGTAGGCGCTGGCGGCTCATTTCCATCAGGCCGAACTTGGAGATAGTGCCGAACTGCACTCGGGCACGGTCCTGGCGCAGCGCGTCACGCAAGCGGTTTTCCACTTCGCGGCGGTTACGGGACTCTTCCATGTCGATAAAGTCGATGACGATCAGGCCACCCAAGTCGCGCAAACGCATCTGGCGGGCCACTTCGTCGGCGGCTTCCAGGTTGGTGCGGGTAGCAGTTTCTTCGATGTCGCCGCCCTTGATGGCGCGGGCCGAGTTCACGTCAACCGACACCAGGGCTTCGGTGTGGTCGATGACGATGGCGCCGCCCGATGGCAGTTGCACCGTGCGGGCGTAAGCGGATTCGATCTGGTGTTCGATCTGGAAACGGCTGAACAGCGGAGCGTCGTCACGGTAGCGCTTCACGCGGGCTGCATGCTCAGGCATCACGTGGGCCATGAACTGCTGGGCCTGCTCGTACACGTCGTCGGTGTCGATCAGGATGTCGCCAATGTCGTGGTTGAAATAGTCGCGGATGGCGCGAATCACCAGGCTGGATTCCTGGTAAATCAGGTAGGCACCCTTGCCGCCCTTGGCCGCGCCGTCGATGGCAGTCCACAGTTTCAGCAGGTAGTTCAGATCCCACTGCAGTTCGGGCGCGCTGCGGCCGATGCCGGCGGTGCGGGCGATGATGGACATGCCGTTGGGGTATTCCAACTGGTCCATGTTCTCCTTGAGCTCGGCGCGGTCTTCGCCCTCGATGCGGCGGGAGACACCACCACCACGTGGGTTGTTGGGCATCAGTACCACATAGCGACCAGCTAGCGAGACAAAAGTGGTCAGGGCTGCACCCTTGTTGCCACGTTCTTCTTTTTCAACCTGGACCAACAATTCCTGGCCTTCACGGATGGCATCCTGGATGCGTGCCTGGGAGGCTGTGACGCCTTCCTTGAAGTACATCCGGGAGATTTCCTTGAACGGCAGGAAGCCGTGGCGGTCTTCGCCGTAGTCGACGAAGCAGGCTTCCAGCGAGGGCTCGACGCGGGTGACGACGGCCTTGTAGATATTGCCCTTGCGCTGTTCGCGCCCTTCGATTTCGATTTCGTAGTCGAGGAGTTTTTGTCCGTCGACGATGGCCAGGCGGCGTTCTTCAGCCTGCGTGGCGTTGATAAGCATCCGTTTCATGGATTGCGTCCTTCATCAGTTTTACATGCCCTTTAGGGGCTATTGATACCTGAACTGACGAACCGATTGAGGTGGAATTGCCGGAGAACTTCGACTCAAATGAGGCGACGAAGCGTAGGCGCGTGGAGGGGAGCGAGGGGATGCGTTTGCGAGTTTGCTATCAATTGCATAGCTGGCTGCGCCCGTTTGACGAGGGCTAGAGGCCGATTTATGCTAGGCAGCAGCGCGAAAACGCGCTGCAGGCATAGATTCATCAGGTACATCAGCACAAACATCTCGCTTCATTCCGTTTGCGGGCGTTGGGCCTGCAAACTGTAGGTATTCCGTATCAGTGATTCGATTCGTAGTCTTGACCGCGTTGTTTGCAAACCACCACAGACATTTGGCATGTGGTTTGTTTGCAGGCCAACCCGGCGGCATCGACCTTCCAGCGTGTCTGAGGGTGGTGTGTGGACTAAACTCCAGACAAATCAACCACTTACAGCGCATCGCTAGTGAAACACATTATAGGGGGCATTCTTGCCCCCCCACCGGTCCAAGTTCAGCCCCAGGTGAAAACCCTGACTATCGACGAGGATGGGGCTGGGCAGCGGTTGGACAATTACCTGATGCGCCAGCTCAAGGGCGTTCCGAAGACCCACGTCTACCGGATCATCCGCAGTGGCGAGGTGCGGGTCAACAAGGGCCGGGCGTCGGCCGAAACCCGCTTGAATGCGGGTGATGTGGTGCGCCTCCCCCCGGTTCGGATCTCCGAGCGGGTCGCGGAAAAGGCCCAGGCCATGGCCGAGCAGGTTGCCAGCCACGCACCGGCCAAGGAGTTTGCGGTTTTGTTTGAGGACGACAGCCTGATGGCCATCAACAAGCCGGCCGGCGTGGCGGTCCACGGCGGTTCGGGGGTCAGTTTTGGCGTCATCGAACAGCTGCGCATGGCGCGGCCCCAAGCCAAGTTCCTGGAGCTGGTGCACCGTCTGGATCGGGAGACCAGCGGCATCCTGCTGGTCGCCAAAAAACGCAGCGCGCTGACAAACCTGCAAGACCAGTTTCGCGAGCGGGAAACCGGAAAATCCTACCTGGCGATGGTGATCGGCCAATGGCCGGCCAACAAAAAGGTGCTGGACAAGCCGCTGCACAAGTATTTGCTGCCCGATGGTGAGCGCCGCGTGAAGGTGGTGGCCAAGGACGACCCGGACGGCATGGCATCCCTGACCCTGGTCAAGGTGCGCGAGGCGGGCGGCGTGGTGCCGGGCACCCACCAGGCGCCTGTCGCCAGCGACCGCGGTTATTCGTTGCTGGAAGTCACGATCAAGACCGGACGCACCCACCAGATCCGTGTGCACCTGGCGTCCGAGGGCATGCCCATCGTCGGTGACGACAAATACGGCGACTTTGACAGCAACAAGGCCCTGGCCCGCGCGAACAGCACCACCCCGCTCAAACGCATGTTCCTGCATGCCTGGCGGCTGCAGTGCAATCACCCCGTTACAGGTGCACGCCTGGAATTGCAGGCAAACTTGCCCCAAGAACTGGCCCAGTTCGTGCAACAGGTGCTGCCAAGCGGAGCCACGGGTTAGGGGTGGAGCTCACCCACCCCTCGGCTTGCGTACGTAACCGGCGGTTGCAGCGCAAGCGATTTTGGCTGCTACTGCTGCTTGGTGGCTGACTCGCTTGCCGCTGGGACTGGCGCAGGAGTTTCTGGTGCAACTGCCCCATCGGGACTCTCATCCTCTGAAGGTTCCATAGTTTCGCTCTCGCGTTCGACGGGCGGTTGTTCGCCCATACCAAACGATTTCAACACCAGTTCCATGACCGCGCTCTTGGAAAACACATTGGGGAGAGACCAATTTGAGGGAGTAAACAGCAACGCCACCACGAGCGCCAGGATTACGCAACCGAGCACCAGCCAATATAAGAAACCAATCACTGCACCGCCATATCCCACGGCCGGAGAAAACGCCGCAATCATCCATGCAAAAAAACTACGGCGGGGAAACACCGCGCTACGGTTCTCCAAAACCATCATCCGTTTGCACAACCAAGGGTAGTCTGCCGTCAGCTCGTTAACTGCCATCCAAAAGCCACCGCTGGCCTTGGCTTGCGCTTCAAATGCCGACAAATTCAGGGATTTCCAACGTTCCGGTCCGGCAACCAATACGGCAAGGGCGCGCTTGGCATCTTCGAGGTTGTCGCAGCAAGCGAATCCATGGCGATCACAGGTGTACTCTTGTGCACGGGAGTACGCAGGTGAAAGCAATGGATAGATCATGCCGGGCCACAACCACCAGTGGCGACTCAGGTGCTTGCGCAAGATGTGCCCCAACTCATGACCCATATAAAACTTAATCGCTTGTGGCCTATCGTCCAGTGCGTCGACCACGGCACTCAGGAGCACGACGTAGTCGCGCCGCATAAAGCGCGTTGCCATGGCGTTGAGCATGCCATCTTGCTGGGCCAAATACAGTTCTGGTGGGTGGTTGATTCCCAGCCGCTGGCAGCTTTGCGAGAACAAATGGTGCAGATCGGGAAATTGCTCGGGCGTTACGCGTACCGAGTTGCCCTTCAACCAGGCGATCAGTAGCGAATGGGTAAAGATACCCAGCAGGCCTAAAACCAGCATGATGGGAATGATGAGTCCTACGGTGAATACCAGCATGAGTAGCCACAGGCTTACTGCCAAGTAGGCGCTGATCCAAAATAGCGGCGCTTCGTGGCGGTATGGAATAACGCTTGCCGCCTGTATCGCAGTATTTGTGGGCTCGGCTCGCAGCAGAGAATCAGTGTTCATAGGAAGTGACAGTCAGGAATGAAAAAATGCCCGAACCTATGTCGGGCACTTTCGAAGGCAAGCTCGCGCTTGACCGGGATAGGTGATAGTCCACTTTTCGTGGACAAACGTTTAGACCGAATTCGGGAGCAGCGCCACGGGGGAGGCCCCAAAACGATTCGATCCAGGTGTGCCTTCGATGATCAGCAGGTATAACAACCAAAAAATGCCGATGAGTGGTATCAACGCAATCAACAGCCACCAGCCACTGTGGTCTGAATCATGGAGGCGGCGAATTCCGACTGCGATCGAGGGAATCAACAAGCCCACAGCGAAAACCAAGACCAGGATCCCGAAGACGGAACCCAAGGCGTCAGGCAAGATTGCACTCGCAATCGCCAAGGCTGCATAGATCACCAAGTAAACCAGATAGAACATCCAATATTCCCTACGCCCGGCCCGGCCGGAAAACCCTGCATAATTCTTGATTACCGTCATAAATTCGTTCATGTGGACTCCCTTTGAAATTATTTGAATCCGCAAAAACGCGGACGGCGGCGAGTATACCTGCCCGGCAATTGAATCTTCTTAGCTATGCCAACATCCAAGCCGAGCAAACCTTTGCGCTCTTTCGACTTGATCGCTTTCGATTGGGATGGCACCCTCTTTGACTCGACCGCCATCATCACGCACTGCATTCAGGCCGCTGTCGTCGATGTCGGCGGACGCAAGCCCAGTGATAAGGACGCAGCCTATGTGATCGGTTTAGGACTGATGCAGGCGTTGGCCCATGCCGCACCCGATGTACCACCCAGCAAATACGGCGAATTGGGCGTGCGTTACAAGCACTACTACGCGGCTCACCAAAATGACGTCAGCCTGTTCGATGGTGTGCTGCCTCTGCTGGCCGACCTGAAAGCACGCAATTACGTGCTGGCCGTCGCGACTGGTAAAAGCCGCCGAGGACTGGACGATGTTTTGAAGACCTCCCAACTGCAGGGCCTGTTTCATGGTTCGCGCACCGCCGACGAAACTGCGGGCAAGCCCCATCCCTTGATGCTGCAAGAACTGATGCAGGAATTTGGCGTGCCGGCCCACCGCGTACTGATGGTTGGCGACACCACGCATGACCTGCAGATGGCGCTCAACGCCGGTTGTCCCAGCGTGGGCGTCAGCTATGGAGCGCACGAGCCGGCCAGCTTGAACGCACTTAATCCGCTATTCGTGGCGCACACTGTGTCCGAACTGCAGGCCTGGTTTACTGCCCACGCTTGACCCGCCGAGAACCGAGATCCCTTGCGATGACAGACTTTTCCTGCATTGCCGTGCCACTGTGCCAATCAACTGACTTGGTGGACCGCGGCGAGGCCGTTCCTTTTGACGTGGTTTATTGCGGACGAACGTCACGCGGGTTTGCCATTCGTTTTGACGGGCGGGTCTATGGCTATTTGAACCAGTGCTCTCATGTCCCCATGGAAATGGATTACCAGCCCAACCGTTTTTTCGACAGTTCTGGCAGTTGGCTGATGTGCGCCACCCACGGCGCTATGTATAGCCCGCTGACCGGCCATTGCATAGGTGGGCCGTGCCGTCGTGGGTTGATAAAAATTGCCCTGACGGAGGGCGATGGCGTCGTCCACTGGCATACTGGTCCCAACCTGCAAGTCCTTGTATTTTGATTTGATTGCTCCGAGTAACCCTGACAACGATTCCATGATGCCGAATTCACCCCAAGCCCCCGAAGACATTACAGATGCTGCTATCAAAGCAGACGCATCAACAGGTGCGGCCAGCGCCCGTCATACCCCAAGCTGGGAGCGCAGTGCCTTGGAGACAGTGGCCCTGGCCGCCATCACCGAGCAGCGCCAGGCGCGCCGCTGGCGCAATGCCATACGTATCGCCTGGCTGGTGTTCTTGACTGCGCTGGTCTGGCTGGGCGTCGACCGGGGTGGTTCAACGGCAGACACCTCCACGCCACACACCGCCTTGGTCAAGATCCAGGGAGAAATATCCTCGGGCTCCGAAGCCAGTGCCGAGTTGATCGTGGCCGCTATGCGCAGCGCGTTTGAAGACAAGGGTGCGCAAGCCGTGGTGCTGTTGATCAACTCGCCTGGCGGCAGCCCGGTGCAGGCCGGCATCATCAACGACGAGATTCTCCGTCTCAAAGCGTTGCATAAGAAGCCCATCTACGCCGTGGTAGAAGAGACCTGCGCGTCAGCGGCGTATTACATTGCTTCAGGCGCCGACAAGATTTTTGTCGATAAGGCCAGCGTGGTCGGCAGCATTGGGGTGCTGATGGACGGCTTTGGATTTACCGGGTTGATGGACAAGCTGGGTGTGGAGCGCCGCCTGATGACAGCCGGTGAGAACAAGGGCTTCATGGACCCGTTTAGCCCGCAGACCGAGAAGCAGCGTGCGTTCGCTCAGACCATGCTGGACCAGATCCACCAACAGTTTATCAGCGTGGTGAAGCAGGGCCGTGGTACGCGTTTGAAAGAGACACCAGAGATTTTCAGCGGCCTTTTTTGGACCGGGCAGCAAGCCATTGACATGGGACTGGCCGACCAACTCGGTAACCTCGACTATGTGGCGCGCGAGGTGGTCAAGGCCGAAGAGCTTATCGATTACACCCGCAAAGACAATGTGGCCGAACGCCTGGTCAAGCGCTTTGGCGCGTCCATTGGCGAGGGCAGTGTGAAGGCAATGCGCGTTCTGCCCGCTCTGCGCTAAGCGGGTCGAGCTGATGCCTGGTGGCTCAGCGACCGACAGCAAATACCGTGGGTACCGTGTTTGCCAAGATCCAGGACTTGTGCTTCCAGTTCTTCGCCAAGTCGCTGTAACACTGCGCTGTTTCCAGCGTTAACCCGCTGGCGGTTGCCAGACGCGTGTTGTGCTTCAGGGTTTGCACCAATGCCTGCTGCATGGCCTGGTTGCGGTAGGGCGTCTCGATAAACAACTGCGTTTGCCCGGTCTTGAGCGCGAGGGACTCCAGCTCGCGAATGCGCTGGTTGCGTTCGGCCGACGCGCTAGGCAAGTACCCAACAAAGGCAAAGTTTTGACCATTGAGGCCGCTGGCGGCCAAGGCCAGTAGCAGCGACACCGGCCCTACCAGTGGAACGACGCGCAGGCCCAGATCATGCGCGGCACGCACCACGGACGAACCGGGGTCCGCAATGGCGGGCATTCCCGCTTCACTGACCAGACCCATGCAGGCACCTTGTACGGCGGGTTGCAATAGGGGGCGGGCATCAAACTGGCCTTGGTGGTCCCCCTTCTTATGCACTTCGTGTGGTAGTTCCTGCAATTGCACGGCTTGTATCGGCTGGCACAGCGGGTGCGTTTGCCCTATGCGTTTGAGGTAGGCACGGGTTGACTTGGCGTTTTCGCAGACCCAGTGCTGCAACGATGCCGCAATTTCCAGCGTCGCGGCAGGCAGAACGCGGTCCAGAGCAACCTGGGTGTCACATCCGAAATCCAGCGGTGCAGGGACCAGGTACAGCGTTCCTGGCGTTGTCATGGAGCCACCCGCTTTGCGGCCAATAGCGTGATCCCAGCGTCGCGGAGCATGCGGGTGGTGCGGATCAACGGCAAACCCACCAGCGCTGTGGGGTCATCGCTTTCAATCGCGTCGAGCAGGGCGATGCCAAGGCCCTCGCTTTTGGCACTGCCCGCGCAATCGTAGGGTTGCTCCTGCCTCAGATAATTTTCAATTTCTGCATCTTCGAGCGCGCGGAAGACTACTTTGACGGGGGCCAACGACTGTTGGCAAAAGCCGCTGTCCAGGCAGACTACCGCCAACGCCGTTTGAAAAATGACCGTCTTGCCGCTCATCTGGCGCAACTGCAACGTGGCCCGTTCATGCGTGCCAGGCTTGCCCAGCGCCAGTCCGTTGAGGTCGGCGACCTGGTCTGAACCAATCACCACGCAGTCGGGATAGTGTTGTGCAACCGCATTGGCTTTGGCCAAGGCCAACCGGCAGGCCAGGTCGTGCGGGGATTCGCCGGGCAGCGGCGTCTCGTCTACATGTGGCGATTCCACAGTAAAGGGAATGTTCAGACGAAGCAGCAATTCACGCCGATAGGCTGACGTCGATCCGAGTATGAGTTTTCTGTTGAAAATGTCTGGCATAGCCCGATTCTCTTACACTGCGCGCATGAAACACGACTACGACGCCCGGCATCTCAATATTGAGACTTTTGCCAAGGCAGATGCCAACATTGAAGGCAGCAAGCGCTTGGACCACTTCGACCGCCTGCTCGAAGAGGCGCAGGGTGCGGGAGCGCAGAATCCGGTGCACTTCTCTGCCAAGGGCTCGACCCGACCCAATGGCGGGACAAGCGAGCAGATATGGCTTGCCCTGACCGCCGAAGTGGCACTGCCACAGACCTGCCAGCGCTGCCTGGGGCCGGTGGACGTTCCCGTGTCTTTTACCCGTGAGTTCCGCTTTGTGGCCAGCGAGGAGGTTGCTGCCATAGAAGATGAGGACGCAGAAGAAGACGTGCTGGTAATCAGTCGCGACTTCAACCTGCTGGAGCTGGTGGAGGACGAATTGCTGATGGCCCTGCCGGTGGTCCCCAAACACGAGGTATGCCCGGGTGCGATGAAGCCGCAGGTCGCAGACCGTGATTTTGCTGAAGCGGAGCAGGAAAAACCCAATCCGTTTGCCGTTCTGAAGCAGTTGAAAAAGCGCCCCTAGTCCTGTTCCTGGCTTTGGGCTATAATCTAAGGCTTCGCGTGTGAAATCTGCCGCGCTTTTTACTAACCCCCAGTGTTGCATTTTGCATTGAGCATGGCGCAGCACCCCAGCTGAGGAGCCTTGTCATGGCCGTCCAACAAAACAAGAAGTCACCTTCCAAGCGCGGTATGCACCGTTCGCACAATGCACTGGTTGTCCCAGGCATTGCCGTGGAATCCACCACGGGAGAAACCCACCTGCGCCACCACATCAGCCCCACCGGTTTCTACCGTGGTCGCAAGGTGCTGAAGACAAAATCTGAAGCCTGAGCAAGGTTTTTCAGCCAAAGCCCGGAGCTACATGTCCTGTAGCGTCGGGCTTTTGTCGTTTTTGGCCTTGCTGCCAATGTTTGATCCCCTCTCTTTTTGGGTGCCTACCCCATGATCACAATTGCTGTTGACTGTATGGGAGGCGACCACGGCCCCCAAGTCACACTGCCTGCCTGTACGCAATTTTTGGAACAGCATCCCGAGGCCGCATTGGTTTTGGTGGGTTTGCCCGAGGCCCTTGCTGGTTTTTCCCATCCCCGTGCCACCCTCGTTCCCGCCAGTGAGGTGGTAACCATGGACGATCCGTTAGAAATTGCCCTGCGCCGTAAAAAAGACTCGTCCATGCGCGTGGCCATTCAGCAGGTCAAGGAAGGCAGAGCCCAAGCGGCGGTGTCGGCTGGCAACACGGCCGCCCTGATGGCAATTTCACGCTACATCCTAAAAACCATGGAGGGCATAGAGCGCCCCGCCATTGCGGGTCAGCTCCCCAACGCGACAGGCGGTGCCACCACCATGCTGGATTTGGGAGCCAATGTCGATTGCTCAGCTGAGCATTTGCTGCAGTTTGCGGTCATGGGCTCGGCGCTGGTCTCAGTGCTCAATAACAAGTCGTCGCCAACGGTCGGCTTGCTCAATATTGGCGAAGAAATCATCAAAGGGAATGAAACCATCAAAAAAGCAGGTGAATTGCTGCGTTCTGCATCCAAAGCGGGTGATTTGAACTTCTTTGGAAATATCGAAGGCAATGACATTTTCAAAGGCACGGTGGACTTGGTGGTCTGCGACGGTTTTGTCGGCAACGTGGCTTTGAAAGCCAGCGAAGGCCTTGCTGCAATGATTCTCGGATTTTTGAAGGCAGAGTTTTTCCGTAATATTTTTACCAAAATGGCGGCAATGGCCGCTTACTCTGTATTAAGTGCGCTTAAAAGCCGCGTAGATCATCGTCGTTACAACGGCGCCGCATTGTTGGGTTTGCGCGGCCTGGTTTTCAAAAGCCATGGATCTGCCGACGCACTGGGTTTTGGCTTCGCGCTGAACCGGGCGTATGATGCAGCCCGAAACAACTTGCTTGACCGCGTTCAGGCTCGTATCGCGCACGCAGCCCCGCTTTTGGCGACTGTAGACAGCGCTCCGTAAAGAACCTGATAGGGTGTCATCAACCCCACCATGAAATATTCGCGAATTACAGGCACGGGTAGTTATTTGCCCCCACGCCGGCTGACAAATGCTGACCTGGTGGCCGAACTGGCGGCCAAGGGCGTAGAAACATCCGACGAATGGATCGTCGAGCGCACCGGCATACGCGCCCGTCACTTTGCGGCGGACGGTGTGTTCAGCAGCGACCTCGGCATGGAAGCGGCAAAAAAGGCACTGGAGGCTGCCGGCCGCAGCGCCAAAGACGTCGACCTGATCATCGTCGCCACATCAACACCGGACATGGTGTTCCCGTCGACCGCTTGTATCTTGCAAAACAAACTCGGCGCCAACGGTGGCGCAGCTTTCGATGTGCAGGCCGTGTGCAGCGGTTTTGTTTACGCGCTGGCGGTGGCGGATTCGATGGTCAAAACCGGTGCTGCCAAATGTGCATTGGTTGTGGGCGCTGAGATTTTCTCCCGCATTCTGGATTTCAACGACCGCACAACCTGTGTATTGTTTGGCGATGGCGCTGGTGCTGTTGTGCTGGAGGCGTCCGACACCCCCGGCATTTTGTCCAGTGATTTACACGCCGACGGCAAACACGTCAGTATTTTGTGCGTGCCGGGTCATGTGTCAGGCGGTGCGATATTGGGCGATCCTTTGTTGAAGATGGATGGCCAGGCGGTTTTTAAATTGGCGGTAGGCCTGCTGGAGAGTGCGGCCCGCGCCACGCTGAACAAGGCCAATCTGACCGAGGCCGATATCGATTGGTTGGTGCCGCACCAGGCCAATATCCGCATCATGCAAAGCACGGCGCGCAAACTCAAGCTGTCTATGGACAAGGTGGTGGTCACGGTGGACCAGCACGGCAATACGTCGGCCGCGTCGATTCCTCTGGCCCTGGATGCCGGTGTGCGATCGGGCCAGGTCAAGCCGGGTCAGACCCTGTTGCTCGAAGGTGTGGGTGGTGGTTTTACCTGGGGTGCATTGCTCCTGATTTTGTAGCGCCTCGCACATATTTTGCGGGGACTAGAGGCACTTTTAACTAATAGTGGTTATGAAAAACTTTGCATTTGTATTTCCCGGACAAGGATCACAATCGGTCGGCATGCTGGACGGATGGGGCGACCATCTTTTAGTTGCGCAGACACTGCAGGAGGCGTCGGACGCACTGGGTGAAGATGTTTCCAAGCTGATCCACGAAGGCCCCAAGGAGGCGCTCGCGCTGACCACCAATACCCAGCCCGTGATGCTGGTGGCCGGCGTAGCTGCATACCGGGTTTGGATGTCAGAAGTGGGTGTTGCGCCATCGGCTGTTGCCGGTCATTCCCTGGGTGAATACACCGCACTGGTCGCCGCTGGCGCGCTGACTCTGAAACAGGCGGCGCCCTTGGTGCGTTTGCGTGCACAGGCCATGCAAGAGGCAGTGCCAGTAGGTGTGGGCGCCATGGCGGCCATTTTGGGCATGGATGCAGCACGGGTCACGGCCGCATGCCTTGAAGTGACCCAGTCCTTCGGTGCAGGTTCTACCGAAATTGTCGAGGCAGTTAACTTCAATGACCCTGCCCAAACGGTGATCGCAGGTAGCAAGGCAGCGGTGGACAAGGCTTGCGAAGTACTCAAGGCCGGCGGTGCGAAGCGTGCATTGTTGCTGCCGGTTTCCGCACCGTTTCACTCCAGCCTGATGAAGCCCGCCGCGGAGAAACTCAAGGCCCATCTTGAAACACTGGATATCGCCACGCCGCAGATTGCGCTGGTCAACAATATTGAAGTGGCAGTGGAGGTCGATGCGGACCGCATTCGCGATGCCTTGTACCGACAGGCCTTTGGCCCGGTGCGCTGGGTGGAGTGTGTGCAGGCCCTCAAGGCCCGGGGTTTGACTACACTCGTAGAGTGTGGTCCTGGGAAGGTGCTGGCCGGTATGGTCAAGCGTATTGATACCGAACTGACGGGGCTGGCGGTGTTTGACCCCGCCACATTACAAGATACAAAAGAAGCGTTAAAAGGTGCCTTGGCATGACTGAAGTGAAATTTGAAGGCCAGGTGGCTTTGGTGACGGGGGCGTCCCGTGGCATTGGTGCAGCGATTGCACTGGAATTGGCCCGCAAAGGTGTGAAGGTTTTTGGTACGGCCACCACCGACGGGGGGGCTGCCAAGATCACCGACACTTTGTCCGCTTTTCCCGGCTGCGCAGGGCGCACGCTGGATGTGACGAATGGGACCGCAGGTGAAGCGCTGGTAGATGCACTGGTCAAAGAACACGGCGGCCTGCAGGTGCTGGTCAACAACGCCGGCATTACCCGCGACAACCTCGCCATGCGTATGAAGGACGACGAGTGGGATTCCGTGATGGAGGCCAACCTCAAAGGCGTCTTCCGCATGAGCCGAGCTGTGATGCGCACCATGATGAAACAGCGTTATGGCCGCATCATCAACATCACCTCGGTGGTTGGCGCCTCCGGTAATCCCGGCCAGGCCAATTACGCCGCTGCGAAGGCCGGTGTCGCTGGAATGACACGTGCGCTGGCCCGTGAGCTGGGCTCGCGCAACATCACCGTCAACTGCGTGGCACCTGGTTTTATCGAGACTGACATGACTGCAAGCCTTCAAGAAGACCAGCAAAAAGCCTTGTTGGGTCAGATTCCTTTGGGCCATTTCGGCAAACCGGCCGATGTGGCCCATGCTGTTGCATACTTGGCTTCGCCGCAAGCCGGTTATGTGACTGGCCAAGAGTTGCATGTCAACGGCGGCATGTACATGTAGTTATTGTGTGGTGCCCCCCACTTCGTTCGCTGCGTGTAGCTCACTACCCCCTTAAAGGGGCGTGACACACCTTGGGGCGGCCTGGCGGTAAACCCTTGCTCAAAGTTCAGCCGATTTGTCCGTTCGGCGACCCGTTTGGAGTTGAACTCTAAGCCCGGGTAAAATTACGGATTCTTTTACAACCCTTAGAGGGAAGCCATGAGTGATATCGAAGTCCGCGTCAAAAAAATTATTGCCGAACAACTCGGTGTGGAAGAGTCCCAAGTTACCAACGAAAAAGCCTTTGTGGCCGATCTCGGTGCAGACTCTCTGGACACCGTCGAGTTGGTGATGGCATTGGAAGACGAGTTCGGAATTGAAATTCCCGACGAAGACGCAGAAAAGATTACGACTGTGCAAAACGCTGTCGACTATGCGAGCACACACAAGAAAGCCTGACAGGGCTTTTGCAGCATCCTGATGCTGCACGGGTCGGAACAGTCACCGAGGCAAATAGGCAGCGGTACTTCCGATCTGGAACATGGCCGACTCGATCGGCCTTTTTTTGACCAAAGCTGAAAACTGATTGCTATGTCACGTCGTCGCGTTGTTGTCACTGGTTTGGGTTGCGTCAGTCCCGTAGGTAATACGGTGAATGAGGCGTGGACCAATATTCTTGCCGGTAAGTCCGGCATCGATTCGATCACCCGTTTTGATGCATCCTCCTTTGCATGCAAGATTGCTGGCGAGGTGCGTAATTTCGATCTCGACTCGTACATGAGCGCGAAAGAAGCGCGCACTATGGACGCGTTCATTCATTACGGTATCGCCGCATCGATGCAGGCCGTCGTGGATGCTGGTCTACCCACTGGTGAAGCGCTGGGCGAGGAAGAAGCCACACGCATTGGTTGCGTGATTGGCTCCGGTATTGGTGGGCTGCCTTTGATCGAGAGCATGCATACCGAGCTCACCAACCGCGGTGCGCGTCGTATTTCTCCTTTTTTTGTACCGGCCACCATCATCAACATGACCGCAGGACATGTGTCCATGAAGTACGGGTTCAAAGGTCCCAACATTGCCATCGTGACCGCCTGCACCACCGGCTTGCACTGCATTGGTGAAGCCGGGCGCATGATTGAATACGGCGATGCCGACGTCATGGTCGCTGGCGGCTCCGAAGCAACCGTATCGCCATTAGGTATTGGTGGTTTTGCCGCTATGCGCGCCTTAAGCACGCGCAACGAGGATCCCGCAACTGCTTCGCGCCCTTGGGACAGGGACCGTGACGGGTTTGTTCTGGGCGAGGGTGCAGGGGTCGTCGTACTGGAAGAATACGAACACGCTGTAGCCCGCGGCGCCAAGATATATGCCGAATTGGCTGGTTTTGGCATGAGTGGCGACGCGGGGCATATGACCGCGCCGAACTTGGACGGCCCGCGCCGCGCGATGCTCAGCGCTCTGCGCAATGCAGGCGTCAACGCGGACCAAGTGGATTACCTGAACGCCCACGGAACCTCCACGCCGCTGGGCGATCTGAATGAGTCCAATGCCATCAAGGCGGCGTTGGGTGATCATGCGAAGAAGATTGTGGTCAATTCCACAAAGTCCATGACCGGGCACTTGCTGGGTGGCGCTGGCGGCATCGAATCGGTCTTCACGGTTCTGGCGCTGCACCACCAGAAGAGCCCGCCCACCATCAACATCTTCAACCAGGATCCCGAGTGTGACTTGGATTATTGCGCCAACGTCGCCCGCGACATGCGCATCGATGTCGCCGTCAAAAACAACTTTGGCTTCGGCGGGACCAACGGGTCCCTGGTGTTTAAGCGCATCTAGGCGCCACGGGGCACTCGTCAGACTCCATGCACCGGGCCCCTGCGGTCAATTTTTCTGTCAAACGCTCGCGCTGGCATATGAGGCTCGTCGTCTGCATGACTTTGCTGGCCGTGGTGGTCCTGGTGGCTTTTGCGTCGGGGCAGGCATTTCTTGATCTCCGGGTCTTCCTGTTGGCTTCGGTCATTTTGTTGACCAGCGGTGTCGCCTATTTGGGATGGAAGAAATCCCCCCAGGGGACTTTGCGGTGGGATGGGCAGCACTGGTTCTGGTCAAATTTCAATGCCAACCCGGTGTGCCACCTGCGGCTTTTATTGGATTTTCAACGCGTTGTTCTGGTCTTGGTTACGGCGTCAGCCGGTGCGCCGGTTTACCTGTGGCTTGAAGCGATGCCCGGCGACGCCAGTTGGAAACCCTTGCGGCGCGCGATTGTGTCCAGCCAAGGCGTGGCGAAGGGCGGTGACAAAGAGAGTGCTTTGCCAGTAACCGGGGACATGGCATGAGCGACGCCCTGCCGCCCCTCCCGCAAGACAGTGACGCAGTCCTGGTTCAGCGAACCGTGGCGGGCGATCAGCGCGCCTATGGTCTGTTGGTGTTGAAATACCAACGGCGGATCCAGCGCCTGATCGGTCGTATGGTGCGCGATGTCGATCTGGTTGAAGACATCTGCCAGGAAACCTTTATCCGTGCGTACCGTGCGCTGCACCAGTTTCGGGGTGACGCGCAGTTTTACACGTGGCTTTACCGCATTGCCGTCAATACCGCCAAGAAATTTTTGTTGCAACTCAAGAATGATCCCACGGTCTCCGAGAGTTTTCTTGCCAATGACGATGACGATGAAACTTCCTGGAAGAAAAACGAACCAATAGCCGACGATGGACCGGAATCCATTTTGGCTGCCAAGGAAATTGCGGCCATGGTGAATGCGGCCATGGATGACTTGCCGACGGACTTGCGCCAGGCAGTGACATTGCGAGAGATCGAAGGCTTGAGCTACGAGGAAATTGCCGCCGCCATGAACTGCCCGGTAGGGACAGTACGCTCCCGCATTTTTCGCGCGAGGGAGGCGATCTCAGCGCGCGTGCGACCGCTGCTGGACAAGCAAACGGGAAAACGGTGGTGAAGGACTGCATATGGACAAAATGATTTCAATACCCAACGAACAAATTTGTGATTTGGTGGATGGGCAAATCCAGGGTGATGCGTCCGCGCAGGCCTTTGAGGCGTTGCTCTGCGACAGCCAGGCAGTGCGAACCTGGCACGCATACCATGTGATTGGCGACGTATTGCGCAGTGCAGAGCTGGCACCGGCTAGTGGGGACCACGCCTTTTTAGAACGTTTGGAGCGCCGTCTGGCAATCGAACCGGCGCGTCCAGTAGTCACGCAGAGCGCGCAGCTCGCAAATGTTCAGGTAAGCGCACCAAGTGCCAATGCAGCTGCGTTCCGTTGGAAGGTACTTGCCGGTGTGGCGGGTTTTGCACTGGTAGGCGTCGTAGGAATGAACCTCTGGATGCAGGCAAACGTCCGCACCGAGGCGCAATTAGCTGCTCGGGACGCGACTGCACCCCGTGCGCCAACTACCTTGGTAGCAGCCGATACTGGCGCCGGTACCATGCTGCGCGATGCGCACCTGGATGAACTGATGGCAGCGCACCGGCAGTTGGGTGGCCACTCGGCATTGCAAGTGCCTGCGGGCTATTTGCGCAACGCTACCTATGAGGGGCCTGCTCGGTGAAGCAAATTGCGGGGTGGCTGGTCGGTGTGCTGCTGGCCGTTCTGGGTATGGGCGTCCAGGGGTCGGCTGTGGCTCAGTCAGTCGGCGGCGATACGGTTTTGAACGCCTGGCTTATGCGTGTGCACCAGGCCGCGCGGCAAAGTGTTTATACGGGTACTTTTGTTGTTTCCTCAAGCGGCGGCATGGCCAGCGCCCGTATTTGGCATGCCTGTGACGATACGCAACAACTCGAACGTGTGGAATCCTTGAGTGGCATGCCGAGGGCGATTTTCCGGCACAACGACCAGGTCATTACGTTTTTTCCACAATCGAGAATTGCCGTAGCCGAGGTACGCGAGTCATTGGGCTTGTTCCCCAACTTGCTTAAGTCCAATGACTCCGCTATTGGTGATTTTTACCAACTCAAAGCGGTAGGCAATGAGCGTATCGCGGGCTTCGACTCCGACATTATTCAACTGGTTCCAAAGGACCAGTTGCGCTATGGCTACCGCGTTTGGAGCGAGAAGAAAACCGGGCTCATCATCCAGTTGCAAACGCTGGACGTGAATGGCAAGATCTTGGAGCAGTCCGCGTTTTCGGAGCTGCAGTTAGGTGCAGTCGTGAACGTGGCTAAGCTGTCCCGCTCTGGTAACACCGATGGTTACCGCGTCGTGCGGACTGACCTGCAAAAGACTACGGCAGAAGCGCAGGGTTGGACCTTGCAACGGCCGGTGGATGGGTTCAAACCCATGGGTTGTTACCAACGCCCTGCAGGCGTGCCGCCCGGGTCCGAAAGCAATACCCAGGGCACGATGCAATGGGTGTTTTCCGACGGTGTTGCGACCGTTTCGCTTTTCGCTGAAGCGTTTGATGCGCGGCGCCACGCTCGCGAGGGCGCTACCGACATGGGTGGAGCAACGCGCACCTTGACACGACGCATCGACAACTGGTGGGTAACCGCCGTTGGAGAAGTGCCTGTGGTCACGTTGATTGCATTCACGCAGTCGCTGGAACGCAGAAAATAGCAACTTGCACGGAACGCTGACCGCACAGCCCACTCTATGACAGTACTGTTTTTTTAAATGGAAGATATCCGATGAAGATTTTTATGCACAAAACGTTGCACGCATTCTTGGTTGCGGTGACCCTGTCAGCTGGCGCCTTTGTGGCGACTGCGCCATTGCAATCGGCCATGGCACAGGTTCGCACCTTGCCTGACTTTACGGACCTGGTGGACCAGGTGGGGCCGTCCGTGGTCAATATCCGTACTTTGGAAAAAGTTGCAGCGCGCCCTGCGCAGGGTGGTGCAGCAGATGAGGACATGATGGAGTTTTTCCGGCGCTTTGGCATACCGATGCCCAACGTTCCCGGAAATCCCCGCCAGGCTCCGCGCCAGAGCAAACCCCAACAAGAAGAAGAGCAGCCACGGGGTGTGGGCTCAGGCTTTATTTTGACGACAGACGGATTCATCATGACGAATGCCCACGTCGTAGAAGGTGCCGACGAAGTGCTGGTTACGTTAACCGACAAGCGCGAATTCAAGGCCAAGATCGTTGGCTCAGACAAGCGCAGTGACATAGCCGTGGTGAAGATCGAGGCGACCGGCTTGCCAGCAGTCAAGGTGGGCGATGTAAGCCGCCTGCGGGTCGGGGAATGGGTCATGGCGATTGGCTCGCCATTCGGTCTTGAAAACACCGTCACTGCGGGTATTGTGAGCGCCAAGCAGCGCGACACGGGTGGTGACCTGCCACTGATCCAAACAGATGTTGCGATCAACCCAGGGAACTCCGGAGGTCCACTGATCAATATGCGCGGTGAGGTTGTCGGAATCAACAGCCAAATCTATTCTCGCTCGGGTGGTTTCATGGGAATTTCGTTTGCCATCCCGATGGATGAGGCGATGCGTGTCAGTGACCAACTGCGCAGTTCCGGACGGGTGTCGCGCGGGCGCATAGGGGTGACGATTGAGCAGATCAGCAAAGAGGTTGCGGAGTCCATTGGCCTTGGCAAGGCGGTGGGTGCGATTGTGCGAAGTGTGGAGGCCGGATCGCCCGCTGAAAAGGCGGGCATTGAAGCCGGGGACATCATCACCCGCTTCGAAGGCAAGACCATCGAAAAGTCTTCAGAGTTGCCCCGTTTCATTGGTGCTACCAAGCCTGGTACCAAGAGCACGATCACCGTGTTTCGGCGGGGTGTTTCCAAAGATCTGAGCATCATGATCGCAGAACTTGATGCCGATAAACCAGCAGCGAAGGCTTCCGCCCGTGACGAAAAGCCGAAGGCCACGGCTGCTGGACAGTCCATCGGTCTGGCTGTGAGCGAGTTAGCAGACGCACAGAAGAAGGAACTCAAGGTCAAGGGCGGTGTGAAGGTCGACAGTGCTGTCGATGCAGCTGCCCGCGCTGGGTTGCGTGACGGAGACATCATTCTGGCTTTGGCCAATACCGACGTGGCCTCGGTCAAGGAATTTGAGGCTGCCCTTGCAAAACATGACAAAACCAAGCCCTTGCCAGTTCTGATTCGCCGGGGTGAATTGGCGCAATTCGTCATCATCAAGCCTACCAAGTAGAACGCCAGTCCCCGAACAACCCCCAAAGCCGACGGCATTGGGGCTTCTTCGGGCACCCGCGTCATAGATTTTTTGTATCGAGCAAAACACCTACGACTACGTTTGCGCTCACTAACTTACCAGTACGGTCTGGAAATTGGTTAGAATATGGAGCTTGCAAAGCACTTTCTGGATATATGGATTCGGAAAAATCCATCATATGGGATGACGACAAGTCCCCCACAGCTGATCCACAGATCGCCCACAAGTTGTACAGAAGTTCTCCCTTTGAATTGTTGATAAGCTGTGAATAAAATAACTGTTGTTGAGTCGCAACGACGCCCAAGTGGTGTTTTGGGGGCTTTGCTTTCAGCGCTTTTTGCCTACAATGAAGGTCCAACCTTCGCAGTTGCCAATGATTGTTGGTTTCAGGGCGCGTCACCATCCGACGCGCCCTTTTTTCTTGTCTGTTCTTTTTAATTCAACCACTTAAACGTTTTCGTTGATGAATCACATCAGAAATTTTTCGATCATCGCGCACATTGATCACGGTAAATCCACACTCGCCGACCGCTTGATCCAGCGCTGCGGTGGACTCGAAGCACGCGACATGCAAGCACAGGTTCTAGATTCGATGGATATCGAAAAAGAGCGTGGGATAACCATCAAGGCGCAGACCGCAGCATTGCAATACAAGGCACTGGATGGACAGGTCTACAACCTCAATCTGATCGACACACCGGGCCACGTAGACTTTTCGTATGAAGTGAGCCGCTCGCTTTCAGCATGCGAGGGCGCTTTGCTGGTAGTCGATGCATCACAAGGTGTTGAAGCGCAGACGGTAGCGAATTGCTATACCGCGTTGGACCTGCATGTGGAAGTGCTGCCGGTACTCAACAAGATTGACTTGCCCAATGCTGACCCCGACAACGCGCGCAGTGAAATTGAAGACGTGATTGGTATCGACGCGACTGATGCCATTCAATGCTCTGCAAAGACCGGCGTAGGCATTGACGAAATCTTGGAAGCCATCGTTGCCAAGATCCCTGCACCCAAGGGCAATCCAGATGGCCCGCTACGCGCCATGATCATCGACAGCTGGTTCGATAGTTATGTTGGTGTCGTGATGTTGGTGCGCGTGGTCGACGGTCGCTTGGCCAAGGGTGAGCGAATCAAGATGATGGCGTCTGGTGCCATGTACAACGCAGACAACCTGGGCGTGTTCACGCCCGCCAATCAGCCGCGCCAATCACTCGAAGCGGGCGAGGTGGGATACATCATTGCGGGTATCAAGGAGCTGCAGGCTGCCAAGGTTGGCGACACCGTCACCCTCATCAAGCAAGGCTCCGGTGGCGCGGCCTTTACGGCGACTGAAGCGTTACCTGGCTTCAAGGAAATCCAGCCCCAGGTGTTTGCCGGTCTGTACCCCACCGAAGCCAGCGAATACGATTCACTGCGCGATGCGTTGGAGAAGCTCAAGCTCAACGATGCGTCCCTGCACTACGAGCCCGAAGTCTCGCAGGCCCTGGGTTTTGGGTTCCGTTGTGGCTTCCTGGGCTTGTTGCACATGGAAATTGTGCAGGAGCGACTGGAGCGCGAGTTTGACCAGGATCTGATTACGACCGCGCCCAGCGTGGTCTATCAGGTTATGAAGAACGACGGCGAGGTCATCATGGTGGAGAACCCATCCAAGATGCCAGACGTCGGCAAGATGGCCGAAATCCGCGAACCCATCGTCACCATGCACCTCTATATGCCGCAGGAATATGTGGGCGTGGTCATGACGCTGGCCAATCAGAAGCGTGGCGTGCAAATGAACATGGCCTACAAAGGCCGCCAGGTCGTGCTGACCTATGAGATGCCGTTAGCCGAAATCGTGCTCGACTTCTTTGACAAGCTCAAGAGTGTGAGCCGTGGCTATGCCTCCATGGATTACGATTTCAAGGAATACCGCGCGGCCGATGTCGTAAAGGTCGATATTTTGCTCAATGGCGAAAAGGTCGATGC
Source organism: Rhodoferax sp. (assembly GCA_025351745.1). Lineage (GTDB taxonomy): Bacteria > Pseudomonadota > Gammaproteobacteria > Burkholderiales > Burkholderiaceae_C > Allorhodoferax. The sequence continues at coordinate 5,809 of JANXVI010000021.1, read as the reverse complement.
GCTGTCCATCATGTTGCACCGTGCCCAAAGTCAATACCGCGGCCGGGCCGTGGTCGCCAAGATGCGCGAAATCATTTCTCGCCAGATGTACGATGTCGCCATCCAGGCGGCCATCGGGGCCAACGTCATTGCCCGTGAGACAATCAAAGCCCTTCGCAAAAACGTGCTGGCCAAGTGTTATGGCGGCGACATTTCACGCAAGAAGAAGCTCCTTGAAAAACAAAAGGCAGGTAAGAAACGTATGAAACAAGTCGGATCTGTGGAAGTGCCCCAAGAGGCATTCCTCGCTATTTTGCAGGTGGAAGATTGAGCGCCGCGGTACGCAAGGCGACACGCATCGGAGGGAATTCCTGATGCAAGCCATAACCTCAGCCGTTCTGGCAGCATTTGTCGCTTACGCGGTGTCCTGGTATTTTGGCGTGGTGGAGGGCAACTTCGCCTTGTTGCTTTTTATGGCGACGGTCGTCACAGGAGCCTACTGGCTCGCCGAACGCTTCTATTTTCTGCCGCAGCGGCAAAAGGCCGCGGCTGTGCTCGAGGCATCCGACGCGAAGCGCCGTGAAGACCTTGGCAAGATGGGAATCAGCCAAGTAGATGGCAACATCACAGAAGCCAAGAACCGCATACTGATGCAACCTTGGTGGTTGGACTGGACCGCGGGTTTGTTCCCCGTCATCATCTCCGTGTTCTTTCTGCGGTCGTTCCTGGTGGAGCCATTCAAGATTCCATCCGGCTCCATGATTCCGACCTTGCTGGTCGGCGACCTGATCTTGGTCAACAAATTCACCTATGGCCTGCGCCTGCCGGTCCTTAACGCCAAGATCACTGAAGGCACTCCCCCCAAGCGCGGCGATGTAATGGTGTTCCGATACCCACCCAAGCCAAGCCTGGACTACATCAAGCGCGTCGTAGGTGTGCCGGGTGACCAAGTGGATTACATCAACAAGCGGTTGACGATCAATGGTCAGGTCGTGCCTACCGCCAGCGTGCCGGAGTTTTTGGACCAGGATCTGACGGTCTACTTCAAGCAATTTGAAGAAACCCTGGGGGACAAGAAGCACAGGCTGCTCAATGACGACGCGCGGCCGGCTTTCATACCGGGGGCCGACAACTTTGCGGGGCGCGAAGGCTGCCTCTATTCGGTTGAAGGCGTGCGCTGCAAGGTGCCTGAAGGCCACTATTTCATGATGGGTGACAATCGCGATAATTCGCTGGATTCACGGTATTGGGGTTTTGTGCCGGAAAAAAACATCGTCGGCAAGGCCTTTTTTGTCTGGATGAATTTCAGCAATCCCAAGCGTATCGGTTCGTTTGATTGAAAGGAAGATTCCTATGAAAAAGATGCAAAGCAAGTCCAAGCAGCGTGGCATTACGTTTTTTGGTTTGGTTTTTGTCGGGGTCGTGTTGGCAGTGACTGGGGTCATCGCTGCGCAGGTGTTTCCTACCCTGGTGGAGTACCAGGCGATTGCCAAGGCGGTCAATAAAGTAGCGGCGGAAGGAGGTTCAGTGGTGGAGATACGGAACAATTTTGGACGTGCGCAGGCCGTTGATGACTTCAAATCTGTTGACCCCAAAGACCTGGAAATCACCAAAGAGGGTGACAAGGTCGTAGTGAGCTTTAGCTACCAGCGCGAAATCCACCTGACCGGCCCTGGGTGGCTGACGCTCAAATACTCCGGTCGTTCCAAATAGCGTGGCGCCTGGACTAGTGGAGTTGCAGCGTCGCTTGCAACACGAATTCTCCAATGCTTCGTTGCTTACCCAGGCACTGACCCACCGCAGCTTCTCAAGCGACCACTACGAGCGTCTGGAGTTTCTGGGCGACTCGGTGCTCAATCTAGCAGTTTCCGATCTTCTCTATACCCGTTTGGGCGATCTGCCCGAAGGCGACCTGTCCCGGGTTCGCGCCAACCTCGTCAAGCAAGATACCTTGCACCAACTGGCTGTCAGTTTGGAGCTGCCTGAGGTCATGCGCCTGGGTGAAGGCGAAGTGCGTTCCGGCGGACAAAAGCGCCCGTCCATCCTGGCCGATACGCTGGAAGCCATCATCGGAGCGGTATACCTCGACGCAGGATTTGCTGTAGCCCAGGCGCTTGTGCAACGGCTCTTCCAGGGCGTGGAAATCAACCCGGACATGGACGCCATAGGCAAAGACCCCAAAACCGAGTTGCAAGAGTGGTTGCAGGGTCGCAAAATGAAGCTGCCTCTGTACAAAGTCGTCGGCACCCTGGGTGCGGCGCACAAGCAAAGCTTCGACGTGGAGTGTGAAATTCCCGAATTGCGTTTGGCCGAGCGGGGCATAGGCGGCTCCCGCCGATCTGGCGAACAGGCCGCAGCTGCCGCGATGCTGCTAACCATCAAGGCAAAAGTCAAACCATGACCGTAAGAAAAGATACTCCAAAAAATATAGCACCGCACGTAGATTCTACGAGGGCTGGCGATGGAAACGACCAACAACCCGATCTGGACAGCATGCTCGAAGGAATGCTCAAGAGCACGCCCAAGCTGGCTCAGCCCGGGGCAGCCGCGGAGGGAGACCAGCGCTGCGGCCTGGTCGCCATCGTCGGCAAGCCAAATGTCGGCAAGTCCACCCTGCTCAATGCATTGGTGGGGCAAAAGATCAGCATTACCTCTCGCAAGGCGCAGACCACGCGCCACCGCATCACCGGCATGCACACCCGTGGCGCCACGCAGTTTGTGTTTGTCGATACACCGGGTTTTCAGACCCTGCATGCCAACGCGTTGAACAAGGCGCTGAACAAGACCGTGCAAGGCGCCGTAGCCGATGTGGACCTGATTTTGTTTGTCGTCGAGGCGGGCAGCTTCACCCCGGCCGACGCGCGCGTGCTGGCCCTCTTGGGCAAGGATATTCCGACACTGCTGATCGCCAACAAGTTCGACAACATCCACCGCCGGGGCGACATCGCTCCGTGGCTGCAAACCATGCAGGGCAAGCACAGTTTTTCGGAATTTATTCCGATGTCGGCCAACAATGCCAAAGACGTGGAGCGCCTGCTCGGCGTCTGTGAGAAATACCTGCCCCAGCAAGCGTGGTGGTATGCCCAAGACGAGCTGACCGACCGCAGCGAGAAATTCTTGGCCAGCGAACTGGTGCGTGAAAAGTTGTTCCGCCTGACGGGCGACGAACTGCCTTACACCTCCACAGTGGTCATTGACAAGTTTGAAGAAGAACCACCCCAGCGCAAGGGCCAGAAGCGCCTGTTGCGTATTGCTGCGACCATCGTTGTGGAGCGTGACACGCACAAGGCCATGGTCATTGGCGACAAGGGCGAGCGTATCAAACGCATCGGCATGGAAACCCGCGTCGAGCTGGAGAAGCTTGCAGACGCCAAGGTCTTTATCGAGTTGTGGGTAAAGGTGCGCTCCGGCTGGGCTGACGACGAAGCGCGGGTGCGCAGCTTTGGGTACGAATGAGCACACCACACGGCTTGCTCGCTGCGCGTAGCCGCTTTCCCCCTTGCAGGGGGCAACGCCAGTGGCCCGGCAAAACCGGTTCCACGGTGTTTGCGTGACTAAGACAGCCTATCCATGGCGACCAAGCGTATAGCTGACGAGCCTGCGTATGTGCTGCACCGCTACGACTGGAGCGAGTCCAGCCTGATCCTGGAAGTTTTTACGCGGCACTACGGCCGCATTGCGCTGGTGGCCAAGGGTGCCAAGCGACCCAGTTCGAGCTTCCGCCCCGTGCTGCTGCCCTTGCAGATGCTGCATGTTGCCTTTGGTGGCGATGCCGAGATCCGCACGCTCAAAAGCGCCGAATGGCAGGGTGGCCATGTGATGCCCACCGGTGATGCATTGCTGTCAGGCTATTACCTCAATGAACTACTGCTGACCCTGTTGGCGCGCGACGATCCCCACCCCGGCCTGTTCGATGTCTATGCCAATGTGGTGCGCGTCCTTGCCAGCGAGCATGGCGAGGCATTGCAGGCCGCGCTGCGTACTTACGAATTGCTGCTGCTGCGCGAAATCGGCTTGCTGCCGCAGCTCAATACGCAGACCATGACTTTGGGCGCGCTAGAGCCTGACGCCGCGTACTGCCTGGTCCCCGAAGGCGGCTTGCGCCAGGCCCATGCCGATGACCGCGCAAGCCTCCGCGGCGAGCAATGGACCGCGTTGCAAGCGGCGCTGCAAGACCGTGCGCCGTTTACCATGACGCTGCGCGCTTGCGCTGCCGTGGCCACTGAACTCAAGCCGCAGTTGCGCACGCTGCTGCACTACCATTGCGGTGTCAAAACCCTGCGTACCCGCCAGATGATGATGGACATCCAAAGTCTCTAAGAACATGGCCCCTATGCTTGTCACTTCGTGTACTGCGCTGCTCCCCAAGGGCGTGCGTTTTCCCTCGCTGGACTGGCCGCCAAGCGGTCCAGAGGCCTTGGTGCGGCCCGGCGGAAAATCAATATGACTCCCACATCCAAGATCAATCTCTCGGTCAACCTGAACAAGGTGGCTCACCTGCGCAACACCCGGCACTTGGGTATTCCCAGCGTGACCAAGGCGGCCACACTCTGCCTGCAAGCGGGTGCTGCGGGTATCACCGTGCATCCACGCCCTGATGCGCGCCACATCCGTGCCGACGATGTGCGCGACCTGGCTGTGTTGCTGAAGGATTGGCCAGACCGCGAGTACAACGTAGAGGGCAACCCGTTTCACAACCTGATGGAATGTGTGGCCGATTTGGTGGCGCGCAAGCTGCCGGTGCACCAGGTTACCTTTGTGCCCGATTCCGAAGGCCAGTTCACCAGCGACCATGGCTGGACCTTTCCGCAAGATGCCGCGCGCTTAAAACCGCTCATCGACCAGGCCCACGCCATGGGCTTGCGCGTGAGCCTGTTCATGGACGCAGACGCCGCTGCCATGCCCGCCGTCAAGGCCGTGGGCGCCGACCGCGTCGAACTTTATACCGAACCCTACGCTGCAGCTTGGGGCACTTCCGAACAGGATGCGCAATTGCAGCGCTTCGCCCGCGCTGCGCATGCTGCGCTGGATGTGGGCCTGGGTGTGAATGCCGGTCACGACCTTAATCGCGACAACCTGGCTGAGTTCGCGCATACCGTGCTGGGCCTGGATGAAGTGTCCATCGGTCACGCGCTGATCGCCGACGCGTTGGAGCTGGGCTACACCGCCACCGTCAAGGCGTACCTGCAATGCCTCTCTTAGTGCCAAGGGTTTCGCCGCTGGGCCGTCCCATGGCGAAACGCGCATTTTCGGGGGGCAGCAACCCGCGCCAGAGGCGGAGCGTGGGGGCCCAATCCACATGATCTACGGCATAGGCACCGACATCGTGCAAATCTCGCGCATGCAAGATGCATTGGCGCGTAACGGTGAACGCTTTGCTGAAAAAATCCTGGGGCCAGAAGAGCTGGTCATTTACCACGAACGCAAAGCCCTGGTAGAGGCACGCGGCCTGCGTTATCTGGCTACCCGGTTCGCCGCAAAAGAAGCTTTTTCCAAAGCCGTAGGCATGGGCATGCGTGATCCAATGAACTGGCATGCCATGCAAACGCTGAATAACGACCAGGGCCAGCCTGTCGTGCAGACTAACGGTAATATGCTGCAATGGATGCAAGAGCGCAGTTTGCACGCGCGTATCTCCGTCAGTGATGAAACTGATTACGCCATCGCCTTCGTCATCATCGAAATCGAACAATCCCTGCTAAAGTAGCGACTTCCACAAGCGCTGCAGATTGATTGCATCATGACTGAACCAAATATCTCAGAAGCACGCCAGCAAGTGCTCGATCTGGTTGCCAAATTACCCAACCTACCGGGTGTATACCGCTATTTT